>NZ_JAYSBK010000124.1:0-7658 GCF_041915465.1 Novosphingobium sp.
TGATGACCACCGTGGCGATGACTGCGGGCATGGTGCCGACCGCCGTTTCGCTTGGCGGCGACGGGGCGTGGCGCGCGCCGATGGGCACGGTGGTGATCGGCGGCCTGCTGGTCTCCACCCTGCTGACGCTGCTGATCGTCCCGGCGCTGTTCAGCCTGGCCGACGGCGCGGAAAAGCGGCTGGGGCCGTGGCTGCGCCGCACCTTCCTCAGCTATGAACCGGGGCACGACAAGCCGTCGATGCCTACGGGTGAGGCTCAACCGGCAGAGTGAGCGGCGCCCAAACCGGCCTGGGGCCCGTGCCCTCGCCTGCGGTGACTGTCGACCGGGCGCGCCGGATGCGCCGTGCGGCCACAGGCCTGCTGGTGCTGATGGCCGCGTTGTTCTTCATCGCGCGCCATTTTGCCGGGGTGCATCCGGCCTGGGGTTATGTGCTCGCCTTCAGCGAGGCGGCCATGGTCGGCGGTCTGGCGGACTGGTTCGCGGTAACCGCGCTGTTCCGCCATCCGCTCGGCCTGCCGATCCCGCACACCGCGATCATCCCCGAGAACAAGGACCGCATCGCCGATACGATGGCGGCGTTCCTGCGCGACAATTTCCTGATTCCCCCGGTGGTGGCCCGGCGGCTGCGGCACATGAACCTCGCGGCGGCGGCGGGCGCGTGGCTCGCCGATCCGGCCAAGGGCGGCAGCACCCGGCTGCGCGACGGGGCGGCGGAACTGGCAGCACAGGTGCTCGAATCGCTCGATCCCGAACGGCTTGGCACCCAGGTGCGCGGCGGGCTGTTCCGCCAGCTCGACAAGCTCGAGGTTTCGCCGCTGCTTGGCCAGATGCTGGCGACGATCATTGCCGACAAGCGGCACATGCCGGTGATCGAATCGCTGGTGCGCTGGGCCGGCCTGACGCTGGAAGAGAACGAGGAACTGATCCGCGCGCTGATCCATTCGCGCGCCAATGCCGTGCTGCGCTGGACCGGGCTGGACGAACGGCTCGCCAATTCGGTGCTCGACGGGCTCTACAAGCTGCTGGCCGAAGTGATCGTCAATCCGGACCATCCCCTGCGCGGCAAGGTCGAGGAAGGCCTCGCCAAACTGGCGCAAGATCTGCAGCACGATGCCGACCTGCGCGAGCGGATCGAGCAGATGAAGCGTGAGCTGATCGCCAACCCCGCCGTCTCGGTCTGGTGGCAGGGCGTGTGGGAGAGGATGCGCACCGCCATGCTCGCCCGCCTGCGCCGCGCGGACGGGGAAAGCAGCGGCCAGCTGGCCGAGGCGCTGACCGAACTCGGCCGCCACCTGCGCGACGATCCCGCGCTGCAACTGCAGATCAACCGCTTTGCCCGGCGCACGCTGGTGGGCATCTCGGTGCGTTATGGCGACCAGATCGTGCGGCTCGTCTCCGAAACCGTAAAGCGCTGGGACGCGGCAACCGTGACCGAGCGGATCGAGGGCGCGGTTGGCCGCGACCTGCAGTTCATCCGCATCAACGGCACGCTGGTGGGCGGGCTGGTCGGGGTCGCGATCCACGTGGTGGACCAGCTGCTGTGAGCCCGGTGCTTACCACCCAGCGGTTCGAGCTGTGGCAGCCCGCGCCCGGCGATCTGGCCGATCTGTTCGCGCTGACTTTCGATGAAGAAACCCGGCGCTTCCTCGGCTCCTTCGTGCCAAGCCAGATGGACGCGTTCAATCGCCTCCATCGCAACGCCGGGTCATGGGCGCTGCACGGCTATGGCACCTTCATGGTGCGCGAGAAGGGCGCGGAGCGGATCATCGCCAACTGCGGCGTGTTCCGCAGCCATCGCGGCTTTGGCCAAGGGTTGGACGATGTCCCCGAAGCGGGCTGGATCGTCCACAAGGACCATTGGGGGCGCGGCGTCGCGCGCGAGGTGATGGAAGCCGCGCTCGGCTGGTTCGACGCCACGCATGGCCGCCAGCGGATCGGCTGCATGATCGAGGAGGGCCACGTGGCATCGGACGCGCTGGCGCAGCGGCTGGGGTTTGTGCGCTATGGGTTGCATCAGCCGGAAGGTGGTGCGGCCCTGGTGCTTTACGAGCGGGTTTGAGCAGCGGGCGGGGGTGAGGATGCAACACAGGATGTCGATTGGCACCCTGCTCGACGGGCAGGGGCGTCTGGCCGAATGCGGCTGGGGCGTTGCCGAAGTACGCAGGTACGATCGCGCCGCGATCCGTGCCAGCGGGTGGCGCATCAAGGAGTGGGATTACTACTGCATCCTGACCGACGATCATGCCCTGGCCCTGACGGTTGCCGACAACGGCTATCTCGGCTTTCTCGGGATGTCGTGGATCGACTTCAAACGCGCCCGCGCGATCAACCATGGTGCGATCCGGCCCTTTCCGTTTGGCAGGATGCAGATGCCCGCAAGCGCCGACGCGGGTGAGATCGTCCAGTCTCGCGGCGGGATCGACCTTGCCTTTCGGCACGAACCGAATGGGCGGCGACTGACCTTTGCAGCTCCGGGATTCGACGGCGGCCGGGGGCTTTCCGGCGAAATCGTGCTGGCGCAGCCGGCCGACGACCGGATGGTGATTGCCACCCCCTTCAACGACGCGCCGCACGCCTTCTATTACAACCAGAAAATCAACTGCATGCCTGCCACGGGCTATGCCGTGCTAGGCGGTGAACGGATCGATTTTTCGCCCGACAGCGCCTTTGGCGGGCTCGATTGGGGGCGCGGGGTCTGGACTTGGGACAACACCTGGTACTGGGGCTCGGCCTCGGGCCTGCACCAGGGGCAGCGCTTCGGCTTCAACATCGGGCACGGCTTTGGCGATACCAGCGCCGCGAGCGAGAACATGCTGTTCCTGGATGGCAGGGCGCACAAGCTGGATGAAGTCACGTTCCACCTGCCCGAGGGGCCGCTCGACCGGGCCGACTGGCGCTTTACCAGCAACGACGGCCGCTTCGAAATGACCTTCACCCCGATCGTCGACCGCGCGGACCGGGTGAAGATCGGCCCCTTCCTGACCGATCAGCACCAGGTGTTCGGCCGCTACAGCGGACGCGCCGTGCTCGACGATGGCACGGTGCTACAGATCGACGGACTGACCGGCTTTGCCGAGCAGGTCCACAACAAGTGGTAGGCCCCGGCCGCGCGTTACCGCATTAGAGCTAGCCCGGAATCTGCCAGCGCACGGTCTGGATGTAGAAGGCCTTGACCGGCTTTCCTGCGGCGTCGAGCGCGGGCGCGAATTTCGCGCGCTGCGTCACATTGCGACAGGTGATGTCGGCAAAATCATCCGGATTTGTCCGATAGAGCACGTGGCAGGCGCTCACCATGCCGTTCTCGTCCACATCAAGGCGAAAGCGCACAATGCCCTGATGGCCCTGCCATAAGGCATTGTCGGGATAGTCGTTTGATACCAGCCAGGTGGTGGGGTCGTTGGTCGGCTGGGGCCTGCGCGTCAGGCTGGCCTGGGCTGCGGGGTCGAAACCCCAGTGCTTGACGAGGTCCACCATGCAGGTGCGCATCGCATCCATCGCCTTGTCGAATGGCCCCGCGTCAAACCGGTAGGTTTTGTTACCTGCGACGCGGATCGTCAGACTGATCGCGGCCGCTTCCTGCTGGCGCGTCACGGCCGGGGGGATGGCGCCCGGGGTCGGAGAACTCCAGTCGTCCAGTCGCATGCCGCCGACCAGCAAGGTGGGAATATCCTTGCCGGTGGTCGCGCGCATTACCTGGCGGCTTGGGGGATTGAGTTGGGGATTGAACCCGACCGTTACGGTTGTGTTTGCCCCGTACCCTTTGAACGGCTTGCCATAAATCGTGACGTCGAACCAATCGCCGGGTTCGAACTGCGTCATGCGCAGGATCGACGCCTGCTTGTCCTCGCCAAACTGTCCAAGCAGGCTGCAGGAATCATCATCGTAATTGACTTGCCACTTGCCGGTCTTCTTCAGGACGATAACGTCGGAAGGCTTGGCCAGTGCCGGCGTCGGTGCAGCGGCGGCGATTGCGCCGGCCAGCAGGGCATTGATCAGGCGCATAGGGCGCTCCTCCCGGTTTGCCGGGCAGCCTAACATCTTCACGAAAAAGAAAAAGCCCCGCCGAAGCGGGGCTTTTCCGTTAGGCGTATCGCCCGGTTCAGAGCTTGCCGGTGAGTTCCGGGACGGCGCTGAACAGGTCGGCGACGAGGCCGATGTCCGCGACCTGGAAGATCGGGGCGTCTTCGTCCTTGTTGATGGCGATGATGGTCTTGGAGTCCTTCATGCCAGCCAGATGCTGGATCGCGCCCGAGATGCCGATGGCAACATAGACTTCGGGAGCCACGATCTTGCCGGTCTGGCCAACCTGGTAGTCGTTCGGGACATAGCCCGCGTCGACCGCCGCGCGGCTCGCGCCGACGGCTGCACCAAGCTTGTCCGCCAGCGGGAAGATGGTTGCCTGGAAGGTGTCCGCGTCCTTGAGGGCGCGGCCGCCCGAGACGATGATCTTGGCGCTGGTCAGTTCCGGACGTTCGCTCTTGGCGATTTCCGATCCGACGAAGGTCGAGGTGCCTGCATCGCCCTTGCTCGCGACGGCTTCGACCGTGCCCGAACCGCCGGTGGCGTCAGCCTTGGCGAAGGCCGTGCCGCGCACGGTGATCACCAGCTTGGCATCCGAGCTTTCGACCGTGGCGATCGCATTGCCGGCATAGATCGGACGGGTGAAGGTCTTGGGGCCTTCGACCGACAGGATGTCCGAGATCTGCGCCACGTCGAGCAGGGCTGCGACGCGCGGGGCAATGTTCTTGCCGGTGGTGGTGGCGGGCGCGAGGAACGCGTCGTGGTGACCCATCAGGTCAGCCACCAGCGGCGCGACGTTTTCCGCGAGCGCATTGGCATAGGCAGCGTCGTCCGCGAGGTGGACCTTGCCCACGCCGGCGATCTTGGCGGCCTGTTCGGCAACCGCGGCGCAGCCCGAACCGGCGACCAGCAGGTGAACTTCACCCAGCTGCGCGGCGGCGGTGACGACGGCCAGGGTGGCGTCCTTGACGTTAGCGTTGTCGTGTTCGACCCAAACGAGCGTCTTAGCCATTACGCGACTCCCATTTCCTTGAGCTTGCCGACGAGCGCGTCGACGTCTGCAACCTTGATGCCGGCACTGCGGACCGGCGGTTCGCTGACCTTGAGGGTCTTGAGGCGCGGCGCGATGTCCACGCCGTAGTCGGCCGGCGACTTGGTCGCGAGCGGCTTGGACTTGGCCTTCATGATGTTGGGCAGCGAGGCATAGCGCGGTTCGTTGAGGCGCAGGTCGGTGGTGACCACGGCCGGCAGCGCCAGCTTCACGGTTTCCAGACCGCCGTCGATTTCACGCTTCACGACGACCGAATCGCCTTCCACGGTGACTTCGTTGGCAAAGGTGCCCTGCGGACGGCCGAGCAGCGCGGCGACCATCTGGCCGACCTGGTTGCTGTCATCGTCGATCGCCTGCTTGCCGGTGATGATCAGGCCCGGGGTTTCTTCACCCACCACGCCCTTGATGATCTTGGCAACTGCCAGCGGTTCCACGTCGACGCCGTCGTCAACCTGGACCAGCACGGCGCGGTCCGCGCCCATCGCCAGCGCGGTGCGCAGCGTTTCCTGGGCCTTGGCCGGCCCGACCGAAACCGCCACGATTTCCGAAACCACGCCCTTTTCCTTGAGGCGGATGGCTTCTTCGACCGCGATTTCGTCGAAGGGGTTCATGCTCATCTTCACATTGGCGAGATCGACGCCGGTGCCGTCGGACTTAACCCGCGGCTTCACGTTGTAGTCGATCACGCGCTTCACGCAGACCAGGGCTTTCATGGTATCCAAGCCTTTCCCATTGATACGCCGTTCAGCAGAATGATTGGCCGTCTAGTTGTCGTTTACGTAAACGTCAACCACCGAAAATTTAGCCGCGCGATTAAATCGCTCGAGGCAGGACCGCCATTGCGAGATGTCGGCATTGGGTCAAGCCGATTTCGCAGCAACGGACAATCGCGCGACCTTAAAACAAAGGGCCGATCACCGCACGGCAGAGATCGGCCCTTTTTGTATCCAGTTTCGGACAGGCTGAACTTAGCCCGCCTTCTTGACTTCCGCCACAATCTTGGCTGCGGCATCGCCCAGGTCGTTCGCCGAAACGATCGGCAGGCCCGAACCTTCGAGGATCTGCTTGCCCATTTCGACGTTGGTGCCTTCAAGGCGCACGACCAGCGGAACCGACAGGTTCACTTCCTTCGCCGCGGCAACGATGCCCTCGGCGATGATGTCGCACTTCATGATCCCGCCGAAGATGTTCACGAGAATCCCTTCGACCGCCGGGTCGGACAGGATGATCTTGAACGCCGCGGTGACCTTTTCCTTGTTGGCGCCGCCGCCCACGTCGAGGAAGTTGGCCGGGAAGGCGCCGTTGAGCTTGATGATGTCCATCGTCGCCATGGCGAGCCCTGCGCCGTTGACCATGCAGCCGATGTTGCCGTCGAGCTTGATGTAGGCGAGGTCGTGCTTGCTGGCTTCGAGCTCCATCGGATCTTCTTCGGTCTCGTCGCGCAGCGCCATAACTTCGGGGTGGCGATAGAGCGCGTTCGAATCGAAGCTCATCTTGGTGTCGAGCACCAGCAGCTTGCCGTCCTGGGTTTCAACCAGCGGGTTGATTTCGAGCATCGAGCAGTCGAGCGCCATGAAGGCATCAAAGAGCTGCTTGGAAAGGACCTGCGCCTGCTTGTTGAGATCGCCCTTGAGCTTGAGCGCGAAGGCGACCGCGCGGCCGTGGTGGGGCATGAAGCCCTGGGCCGGGTCGACGATGATCGTGGTGATCTTTTCCGGGGTCGAGTGGGCGACTTCCTCGATGTCCATGCCGCCTTCGGTCGACACGATCAGCGCGATGCGGCCGGTCGAGCGGTCAACCACCATCGAGAGGTAGTATTCCTTGGCGATGTCGACGCCGTCGGTGATGTAGAGGCGGTTGACCTGCTTGCCGACTTCGCCGGTCTGGATGGTGACCAGCGTGTTGCCGAGCATTTCCTTGGCGAAGGCTTCAACCTCGTCGATGCTCTTGGCGAGGCGCACGCCGCCCTTGGCATCGGCGGGCAGTTCCTTGAACTTGCCCTTGCCGCGCCCGCCGGCGTGGATCTGGGCCTTCACGACATAGAGCGGCCCGGGGAGCTGCTTGGCGGCCTCGACCGCTTCTGGCACAGTCAGCGCTGCGATGCCCTTGGGGATGCCGACGCCGAACTTGGCGAGCAGTTCCTTGGCCTGATATTCGTGAATGTTCATGTAATGAAACTCCAGCGGGGAGGAGGACTAATTCCGTTCTGCGGTGCCGCCTAAGCACAGTGGAGAAGGCTTGAAAAGACCCGGAAGGGCCCTCATGGATAGAAATATGAACGCCAGTTGCGAGTCATTCCTAACACGGCCGATTTATGAGAACGGCGCGCGCGGGTGATCGATCGCCAGCGCCTGGAAGCCATTGTGCGCGAAGCGGGGCGAATCGCGCTAGGGCGCTGGCCGGGGCATGGCCATGCGCTCGATTCGTGGGAGAAGGACCCTGGCAGCCCGGTTTCGCAATCCGATCTTGAGGTCGACGAATTCCTCAAGCGTGAACTGGGCGCACTGTTGCCGGCCGCGGGCTGGCTCTCGGAAGAAACCGTCGATGCGCCAGAGCGGCTGGAAGGCGGCCTGATCTGGCTGGTC
>NZ_JAYSBK010000125.1:0-7645 GCF_041915465.1 Novosphingobium sp.
AGCCCGATTTCCACTTCTGCGGTGAAAAGGTGAACCCCGGTTTCCCCTATTGCGTGGAGCATTGCGGCCGCGCCTACCAGGCGCAGTTGCCGCGCGGCCATCGTCGTCCGCCCCCGCCGCTGCCCTTCGGCGGTCCGCGCGTTCGGTAACGCTCCGCCTACGCGCGGCTCGCTGCTTCTTTGATATCGGGGACTTAAACTCCGGTGCGGGGTGCCGTTAACCATGGCATGACCGCACACGACCCCTTACTCGGCCGCCAGCGCGGCGGCTTGCTCGGCTGGCTTGGCTTTGGCGCGAGCCCGCCAGCTGACCTTGCGCCGGACGACCAGCCGGAGGTTTCCGGCCCGCGCCGGGATCGTCGTCAGATCGCGCGCGAGCGTCACCTGAGCGAGATTCTTGCCTTCCTTGACGTCCACCAGCTCGAAGTGACCGCTCATACGCTGACTGCGGCGCACAACTATGTCACCGGGGCCGATCCGCAGATGGTCCGCCAAATCGACCGCCAGGTGCAGTCCCGCAAGCCGGTTACCTCCGACTGGCTGGACGAGATCGCCGGGCCGGCGAGCGATGACGATGACGTCACCGTCCTGACCCGGCTGATGGATCGGCTTGAGACCAGCATCGAGGAGTTCGCCCGCACCAGCACCGATGCCCACAAGGCCACCAGCGAATACCAGTCCGCGCTCGAGGAACACGTCGGCGAGTTGGAGCAGGTGAACATCGCCGGCGAGGTGATTTCCGAACTCGCCACGATCGCCAAGGTCATGCTCAAGCGCACGCGTGACATCGAAAAGCAGATGTTGCGGAGCGAAGCCCAGACCCGCGTGCTGCGACGCCGGCTCGACGAAGCCCGCCGCAACGCCGAGGAAGACATGCTCACCGGCCTGCCCAATCGCCGCGCCTTCGAAGCCCGCTTCGAAGAGGAGTATCGCAGTGCCCGGGCTTCTGCCGAAGCCCTGTGCGTCGCCTTTTGCGACATCGACAACTTCAAGCGCGTCAACGACAGCCACGGCCACGACGCGGGCGATCGCGTTCTCAAGCTGGTGGCCGAGGCGCTTGCCAAGATTTCGGACGATCGCTGCCACGTCGCCCGCCACGGAGGCGAGGAATTCGTTCTGCTGTTTCGCGACATGCCGCTGGAGCAAGCCTACCAGCGGCTCGATCTGCTGCGCGCACAACTGGCCGAGCGTCGCCTGATCAACCGCGCCACCGACGAACCCTTCGGCCAGATCTCGTTCTCGGGCGGGATCGCCGATGTCTTCGCCTTCTCCGACCGGCGCGCCGCCCTGAAGGCGGCCGATGCGGCACTGTATCACGCCAAGCAGGGGGGCAAGAACCGGATCGAGATTGCCCAGCGGATCGAGCTTAACGACGCGGCTTGAACCGATCAGATCCCCCGAACGGCCGAATTTTCCACGTCGGGCGTAGCATCGAGCACGGCCTGCGAGCGCGCGCGCTGCCAGTCCTTGAAGATGCCGTGAGTGACGATGTAGGTCGAATTTTCGAGGATCCCGCGCGCCACCATTTCACCCACTTCCTCGGGCTCCATCCAGGTATCGCCGACCACGCGCTCTGAGAGCTTTTGCTCGCTCTCGGCAAAGCCGCTGCCTGCGCGCAGGTGTTCTGGGCGGTTTTGGATGGCCTGATGGATGTTGGACTTGATCGGACCGGGCAGCAGGATCGAAACGCCGATCCCCTGTTCGGCCAGTTCCGGCTTCACCGCTTCGCAGTAATGGCACACGGCAGCCTTGCTGGCGGCATAGATCGCAAGATGCGGCGGCATCACCACTTCGGCGGCCAGGCTGGCCGTGGACACGATGTGCCCACCCCGGCCATGCGCGATCATTTGCGGGAGGAAGCTGACAAAGCCGTTGATCACCCCGCCGATGTTCACGCCGAAGCCAAAGTCATAGTCAGCATAGGTTGCTTTCAGGATCGGCCCTTCAAGGCCGACCCCCGCATTGTTGACCAGAATGTCGATCCCGCCGAAATCGGCCTGCATCTTCGCCGCCGCTTCGGCATAGGCATCGCGGCTGGTGACATCGAGCTGCAATGCCGAAACCGCATTCGATCCGGTTCCGCCGGCAAATTGGGCCAGTGCGTTTTCGATATGATCAGCGCGCAAGTCTGCAATCACCACGCGCGCGCCGCGCTCCACCAGCACCTTGGCGATGCCAAGCCCGATGCCGCTTGCCCCGCCCGTGACGAACGCCGTCTTGCCGGCAAAATCCTTGATATGCATTGGGTTCCTCTCAACCACTCCGATTTGTAAGTAATACTAACAAATGTGAAGATCGCTGGCTAGGGCGCAGGAGCGAGCAGGAACACCACGAAACCGCGAAAGTGGGGCGCGCGGCGCAAGCCGGGTGGTTCGCGCCATTCCCCGCCTTGGGCCAGCGCGACCTTGAACGGAATCGGCAGCGTACCAAGCCGCGCCAGGTAGTTTTCGTATCCCGGGATCGTGCTGCGCCCCTGATAGGTTTGCACCACGACCTCGTCGACCACGCCTGCCAGGACCGCCAGCGCAGCCGGATCGCCATTCGCGCTCCAGTCCATCAAACCGGTGATCGAGAGCTGAAAGCGGGACGGTAGGCGGCGGCGCAGGTCTTGCAGAAATGCAACGTAGCCCGCCAGCCCGCGCGTTGCGGCATCGAAATCGACCTGTAGCCCCGCAACATGCGGATTTGCACTGGCCCAGCGGTCAAGTTCGGCGAGCACCGCGCCATAGGTCCGCTCGGTCCAGTCGAGCCGCTCGGTGCGCACCACCAGCCACAGTTCGGCCGCAACGCCGCGCGGGGCCGCGCGCAGCACGGCAAGCCGCGAGGGATCGGCGGCGCGCACTTCACCGCAAAGCGCGTAGATAGTCTTCGCGCGCGCCAGCCAGCCGGGTGCGCGCACTCCGGCCCACAGGAAGAAGGCGTCATACTCGCGCGGATCGACACGGCCCTGCCCGCGCCGTCCGCACGCTGCCAGCGCCAGCGCCGCACCGCCGATCAGCGCCGCGCGGCGGCTTACCAGTAGAAGCGCAGTTTCCTGGCCCACGGACTCTTCGGATATTCGGCCTTCAGCCGGTTGTACCATCCCTTGCGCACGGCGAGGTCCACCTCGTCCCCGCCGCAACTGTTGTTGCCCGCCGGGGCATAGCAGCGCACCGCGCGGTAGAGCGCATAGGCGCGGTCGTCTGCGCTGGCGCGCTTGTCGTCCATGACCGACTTGTAGACCGCGCTCCGGTTCATCGGCTTGCCAGCGAACAGTGCGGCGGCCCCGCCAAGCTCGTCGGGATGGGGGGGACTGTCGAGATAGGTGAACCCATCAAAGCCGTTGAGGCGCAGGAAATCCCCCCAGCACAGCCGCCCCTTCACGCTGGCGGGATTGGCCGCGAGCATCTGCGCAGTCGCCGCGATCGAGGGGCAGGCATAGCCGTCCGACGTGCGCCCGCGCGGGAACAGCCCGGCGGGGACATCGTCCATCAACTGAAAGTCCCACAGCCAGCCTTCCTTGCTCGCGCCGGGGCGGACCAGCGCCAGATCGCGCACGAAATCGCTGTAGAAACCACGTGTAAGCTGCTTGTAAAGCAGCGTAAATGCAGCGACATCGCGCTCGTGATCCCCGCGCGAGGGATCGGCGGCAACCGCGCGCAGCACATCCGGTCCGGCGGCGTACTGCAGCAGCCGTTCGCGCGTGAAGCCATCCTGAACCGGAGAGTCCTTGGCGAAAACCAGCCCCAGCTTGCCGTGGCGTTCATAGTTGAGCGCGAGCGCCAGCTCGACCACCTGGCGCTGGTGCATCGGTTCTGCGCCGTGCCTCAGTTCCAGCCAGAAGCTTGCCTCGTTCGGATCTTTCAATGCCGCCAGCGCCATGCCGCGCAGCACCTGGCGGCTGAAGGCAAAGGGGCCATAGGAGGGCTGGCGCGCATCGTCGGGGATCAGGGTCAGCACGCGCTTGTAATCGCCGGTCACGTAAAAGGCGTGGCTGGCTTGCAGGAAGGCATAGAGATCCGGCCACGAGGCAAAGGCGGCCTCCTGCGCCGCCAGCGCCTCTGCCGTCAGCTTGGGCGCCTCGCGCGGGGCATCAGCGGCATGGTCGTTACCGTAATCGTCTTCGGTGTAAGGCTGACGCATTGCCAACAAGTCCGCGACGGTGAGCAGCAGCGGTCCGCCCGCCCCGGCCGAAGCCTCGCGGGTCAGGAACTTGTTGTCGATCTCTTCGACCAGTTCGGGCGCATCCAGCGTGTCTGCGGGGACGCTTGCGGCCAGCCGCTCGTATTCCGCCCCCAGTGCGTGCCAGTCCGCGCCCAGCCACATCGCGCGGCGCAGCAGCCCTTGTGCGGACTCGGCATAAAGCCCCTTTGGCCAAGCCTTGAGAAAGCGTTCCAGCGCGGCCTTGCCTTCGGCCACCAGCGCCTTGTCGACCTTGTCCGGCCCGGCAAAATCGCCCCACTCGTTGAAAGCATCGGCCTGGGCGGCGCGCAGGGCGATCCGCCCGGTCATGTAGGCGGCGGTTTCCCGCACCCACGGGTCGCTGGCCCCGCCCAGCGATGCAAACGCGGCCCGGGCATCGCCCCAGCGTTCGCCGTAAACAGCATCCGCCCCCTGAAGATAGGCGAGAAACTCCTTGCCGCTGGCCGAGGAGATACTGGGCCAGGCGGTCTTGTGTTCGGGATCGCGGCAGGTTTCGCCGACCGCGGCACGGGCCTGCGTCAGCGCATCGAGCTCGGCGGCGGGCAGGGTCTTGGCGGCACCCAGCGCGGCGAGGAAGGCAAGCGTCGAAAGTGCGTGTTCGCCGCAGCTCGTGTCGACATATTCGGCCTCGGGCGCATCGGGATCATAGGCGCCCGCCGGATAATAGCTGTCGCGCAGCGTCTTCCAGTCGAAGAAGGTGTGACCGAACCCGCCCGCGCCATAGTCCGACTTGCGGTAGCTTAGCCCCGCCGTGCCGATGCCGCCCCGGTCGCGCATCAGGAACAGCAAGTTGATCCGGGTATCGTTGCCCGGGCTGAGCATGGCCAACCCCGAGCAATCGAGCTGGCGCTGATCGAGCTTCCAGTTGGGCGTGCAGGTATAGTCGCTGCTTGCCTCCAGCGCTGAAGGCAGGGCGGCAAGGCCCAGCACCGATGCCGCCAGCAGCAGGATGCGTCGTGTCATGTCGAGAGGTCCTTCAAGCCGGGCGCGCGTCCGGCAAGCAAGAAACACCCCGCACCACTTACTGGCAAGAAAAAAGGGGGCCGCCGCAGCAGCCCCCTTCGTATTTTCCGCTCAGGAACGAGGACTTAGTCGTCGCCCTTGAGGAACGCCGGCATGTGATCCGGGGTGCCGCCTTCTTCGCGGTCACGGCGGGGACCACGGTCACCGCCGTCACGGCGCGGGCCACGGTCGCCGCGACCGCCACGGTCACGGTCACCACGCGGACCACGGCGGTCGCCGCGATCGCCACGCGGTTCGCGCGGTTCGCGCGGCGGGCGGGTGTCTTCGAGTTCGGCGCCGGTTTCCTGATCGACGACGCGCATCGACAGGCGAACCTTGCCGCGCGGATCGATTTCGAGCACCTTGACCTTCACGGCCTGGCCTTCCGAAACCACGTCGGTCGGCTTTTCAACGCGCTCGTTCTTCATTTCGCTGACGTGGACGAGGCCGTCCTTGCCGCCCATGAAGTTCACGAAAGCACCGAAATCGACGATCGTGACGACCTTGCCGTCATAGATCTTGCCGACTTCCGGTTCCTCGACGATGCCAAGGATCCACTTCTTGGCGGCTTCGATCTGGCTGAGGTCGGACGACGAGATCTTGATCACGCCTTCGTCGTCGATGTCCACCTTCGCGCCGGTTTCGGCGACGATTTCGCGGATCACCTTGCCGCCGGTGCCGATGACGTCACGGATCTTCGACTTGTCGATCTGGATCGTCTCGATACGCGGGGCGTGGGCCGACAGTTCGGTGCGGGCCGAACCCAGCGCCTTGGTCATCTCGCCCAGGATGTGGGCGCGGCCGTCCTTGGCCTGGTTGAGCGCGGCTTCGAAGATTTCCTTCGTGATGCCGGCCACCTTGATGTCCATCTGCATCGTGGTGATGCCTTCGCTGGTACCGGCCACCTTGAAGTCCATATCGCCCAGGTGATCTTCGTCACCCAGGATGTCGGACAGCACGGTGAACTCGTCGCCTTCGAGGATCAGACCCATGGCGATGCCCGAGACCGGACGGGTCAGCGGAACGCCCGCGTCCATCATCGACAGCGCGCCGCCGCAGACGGTCGCCATCGAGGACGAACCGTTGGACTCGGTGATGTCCGAGACCACGCGGATCGTGTACGGGAAGTCTTCCTTCTTGGGCAGCACGGCCTGCAGCGCGCGCCAGGCAAGCTTGCCATGGCCAACGTCGCGGCGGCTGGGCGCGCCAAAACGGCCAACTTCGCCAACCGAATAGGGCGGGAAGTTGTAGTGCAGCATGAAGTTCGAATACGACAGGCCTTCGAGGCCGTCGATCATCTGCTCGGCGTCCTTGGTGCCCAGCGTGGTGGTGCAGATCGACTGCGTTTCACCGCGGGTGAACAGGGCCGAACCGTGGGTGCGCGGAAGGAAGCCGACCATCGATTCGATCGGGCGGACCTGCGTGGTCTTGCGGCCGTCGATGCGGGTGCCATCCTTGAGGATCGCGCCGCGAACGATATCGGCTTCGACCTTCTTGACCGACTTGATCGCAACCATCTGGGTCTGGGCGTCTTCACCGGCGAAGGCAGCCTTGGCCTTGTCGCGCGCCGCGTTGAGCGCGTTCGATCGGGCCGACTTATCGGTCAGCTTGTAGGCAGCGGCGATGTCATCGCCGATCAGTTCCTTGAGCTTGGCCTTGATCGCCGAATTGTCGCTGACAACGACTTCCCAAGGTTCCTTCGCGGCCTTTTCGGCGAGGTCGATGATCAGGTTGACGACCTTCTTGCACTCATCATGCGCGAACATCACGGCGCCGAGCATCACGTCTTCCGACAGCTCGCGGGCCTGCGATTCAACCATCATCACCGCGTTGCCGGTGGCGGCAACGACCAGGTCGAGCGCGCCGGCGGCAGCGACGTCCTGGCGCGGGTTGAGCGTGTAGGCACCGTCTTCGTAGCCCACGCGGCAAGCGCCGATCGGGCCCATGAACGGCACGCCCGAGATGGTGAGGGCAGCCGAGGCGGCGATCATCGCCAGCACATCGGGTTCGATTTCGCCGTCATAGCTCAGCACCTGGGCGATGACGTTGATTTCGTTATAGAAGCCTTCGGGGAACAGCGGACGGACCGGACGGTCGATCAGGCGGGAAACCAGCGTTTCCTTTTCCGTGGCGCCGCGTTCGCGCTTGAAGAAGCCGCCCGGGATACGACCGGCGGCGAAGAACTTTTCCTGGTAGTGGACGGTCAGCGGGAAGAAGTCCTGACCTTCCTTGACGCTCTTGGCGGCCGTGACGGCGCAGAGCACAACAGTTTCGCCATAAGTGGCGAGGACCGCGCCGTCAGCCTGACGGGCAATGCGGCCGGTTTCCAGCGTGAGGGTCTTTCCGCCCCACTCCATGGATACGGTTTTGACGTCGAACATTTCGTTTCCTTCAGCCCGCAGGCCCTATTGCGTGCGGGTTTTGCTGCCGGGTGAATCCGTCCCGGTCCGGTGTGGGGCACT
>NZ_JAYSBK010000126.1:0-7549 GCF_041915465.1 Novosphingobium sp.
GGGTCTCGCAGCCCACAGTCAGCCGCGCGCTGCGTGGATCGAAATCGGTCAGCCTGGCCACGCGCCAGCGGATCGAGGCGATCGCCCGCGATCTCAACTATTCGGTCGACAAGAATGCCTCGTCGCTACGCTCGCAGCGCGCCAACACCATCGCCCTGCTGTTCTTCGAGGAGCAAACCCCGGGCGAGGGCAAGATCAACCCGTTCTTCCTCGCCATGCTCGGTTCGATCACCCGCTCCTGCGCCAATCGCGGGATCGACCTGCTGATCTCCTTTCAGAAAATGGAGGACGACTGGCACACGCGCTATCAGGACAGCCACCGCGCCGACGGGCTGATCCTGCTGGGTTACGGCGACTATACGCTTTATGAGCAGCGCCTGACCAACCTGGTCAGCAATGGCACCCAATTCGTGCGCTGGGGCTCGGTGCGGGCCGACAACATCGGTGCAACGGTCGGCTCGGACAATGTCGGCGCGGGCAAGCTTGCGGGCGAGCACCTGCTTGGACTGGGGCGCAAACGGATCGCCTTCCTCGGCCAGGCCGACGAGCACTACCCCGAGTTTGCCGATCGCTATCGCGGACTGTGCGCAGCGCTGGCCGACGCCGGGATCGCGCCCGATCCGGCCCTGCAACGCGATGCGATCAGCTTTGAAGATGCCGGGCAAGTCGCGACCGAGGCGCTGCTGGCCAGCGGCGCCCGCTTCGATGCGATCTTCGCGGCCAGCGACCTGATCGCGATCGGCGCACTGCGCGCGCTTTCCGCCGCTGGCTTGCGGGTGCCCGAAGACGTGGCAGTGATGGGCTTCGATGATCAGCCCGCCGCAAGCATGACCAATCCGCCGCTGACCACCTTGATGCAGGATCTGAAGGCGGCGGGTGAACTGCTGGTCGAAACCCTGCTCGATCAGGTTGAGGACCGCCCGGTCGCCAATCGGACGATACCGGCACGGCTTATCGTCCGGCGCAGCACGACTGGCTGAAGCGGCCGCCCTGCGGGTCCGAACGGCAACAACGTATTCGTATGCCTGTTGCCGAGGACGCAATGCCGTGCCAGCCCCTTGGCGGGTTCGGGGAGAGACGTTTCATGCAAAAACCACAACAAGACTGGCGCGGGCTGTTCAACATCAGCTTCGGCTTCTTCGGGATCCAGATCGGCTTCGCGCTTCAGAACGCGAACATGAGCCGCGTCTTCCAGTCGTTGGGGTCGAGCCTCGATGACCTTCCAGCCCTGTGGGTTGCCGCGCCGCTGACGGGCCTGCTGGTGCAGCCGGTGATCGGCCACCTCTCCGACCGGACCTGGCTTGGCCGGCTTGGGCGGCGCCGACCCTATTTCCTGGCCGGCGCGGTACTGGCGGCGCTTGCGCTCGTCTTCATGCCGCAATCGGGTGCGCTGCTCTCCGCCGCGCTGCTGCTGTGGCTGCTCGATGCCAGCCTCAACGTCTCCATGGAGCCGTTCCGCGCCTTCGTTGGCGACATGTTGGGCAAGGACCAGCACACTGCCGGCTATGCCGTGCAGACCGCGTTCATCGGCGCGGGCGCGGTGGTCGGATCGATGTTTCCCTATCTGCTCGACCACTTCGGGGTATCGAACCAGGCGGCAGGCGGCGGCATTCCCGACACGGTGCGCTATTCGTTCTGGGCAGGGGGCGCTGCCCTGCTTGCAGCAGTGCTGTGGACCGTCCTGACCACCCGCGAATATTCGCCAGAGGAGCAGGCCAGCTTTGGCGCAGACGCACCCGTCGAGGCCGCGGCGGCTCCGGATCTGTCCGCGCGCGACAGCGCCGCGCCGTTCTGGTGGATCGCGGCGGGTGCCGCGCTGGCGCTGGGGACCGAGCACTGGGGGCTCGAAAAGGAGGTCTACCTCCTCGCCGCATTGCTTGGCGGCTACGGCCTGATCAGCCACATCGCGATCCGCCTGGCCCGCGCGGGCAAGTCGGCCAATATGCTGGCAAGCATCGTCGGCGATTTTTCGGGCATGCCCGAGATCATGAAGCGGCTGGCGCTGGTGCAGTTCTTCAGCTGGTCGGCGCTGTTCATCATGTGGATCAACACCACGCCGGTCGTCGCGCGGCACTTCTTCGGTTCGGGCGATCCCGCCAGCGCGGCCTATCAGGATGGCGGCAACTGGGTGGGCGTGCTCTTCGCGGTCTATAATGGCGTGGCCGCCGTGGCCGCACTGGTCGTGCTGCCGCTGCTCGCCCGGCGACTGGGCAAGGCGCGTACCCACACCGCCTGCCTGCTGGCCGGCGCGGCGGGCTTTGCCAGCTTCTTCGTGATCCGTGATCCCGATTGGCTGATCCTCAGCGAGGTCGGCGTCGGCATTGCCTGGGCCTCGATCCTTGCCATGCCCTATGCGATCCTGGCGAGCAGCCTGCCGCAATCCAAGCTCGGTATCACCATGGGGCTGTTCAACGTGTTCATCGTGGTCCCGCAGCTGCTGGTGGCGACCGTCATGGGTTCGATCATGAAGGCCTTCTTTCCGGACGAGCCGATCTGGACCATGGCCTTTGCGGCCGCGACACTGGTGGTGGCTGCGCTCGCGATGCTGCGGGTAAAGGTGCCCGGCGAAACCTAGAAGTCCGCGATCACCTGCATCGAGAAGGCGCGCGGCTGGGTATAGCTCCACGCGCCGCTGGTGGAGACGTTCCAGCCATAGTTGTTGGTCACATTGATCAGCAGCGGGCGGAGCAAGAACGTGCTCTTGCCCAAATGCAGGCGGTAGCGCGCACCGAGGTTAAAGGTCGTGCGGGCCGGGGCGCTTAGCGTGTTGAGCGCATTGCCGGTGCGGCCTGAAAGGCTTTCGAGCGCAAGGTCGAACGACCACGGGCTCTGCCCGGCATCAGGCCGCCAATCGATGTTGAGCACCGAGCGGCGGCGGATCTGGCCGACCGGGCGCGGCCCCAGCTGCCCGGCATCCACGACCTCACCGGAAATGCGCGGATCGAGCAAAAGCGTGCCGCCGACCACCGTCAGACCGGGCACGACCTGCCCCGTCAGCGACAGTTCGATGCCCCGGTTGCGCAGTGTGCCAAGCTGGCGGTAGCGCAGGCCGGCATCGAGGTTGTAATAGGGCTTGGTAATCTGGAATGCCCCGGCGATCAGCGTAAGGTGCGCGGTCAGCCCCAGCTTTACCCCGGCCTCGACCTGGCGGGTGTGGATCGCCGGCGGGGCTTCGGACCGGTTGACCGCGATATCGGGGGCGATCAGCGCCTCTTCCTGCCCATGCGCGATCCCGGCATAGACCGTCACCGACGGGGCAATCCGCTGGGCCAGATCCAGGCTCCAGGTGGTGGGATCATCGCGGGTGCGCAGGTCGCCCAGCGCGGGATCGGAAAAATCCACCGCCTTGCGATAGCGACTCTGCGCAATGCTGCCATCCAGCGTCAGCCCGCCCCCGGTGACAAGGCTATAGGACAGCCCGAGGGTCAACTGGTTGACCGTGTCGTGGTTCTTGGGGCCGATGACATAGACCGGCTCGGGCAGCACCTGCGGGACATTGAGATCGGTCGGCCCGAACTGGAATATCCGGCTACCACCGAACAGCTTGGTGCGGTGCCGCCCGCGCAGGCTGGCGATCAGGCGCTGGCTGGCAGTGTCGGTGTGCCATTCGCGCACCAGCCGCACCTCGCCCGACAGCGAGGCATCGCTCGTTCCGGCATCGGCGACGATGCGGTGTCCGCTGGCGCTGCCGTCTGGCAGCACGCCGGTGGCGATGTCGGCATAGATGTGGTGATAGGTGCGGCGCGTGTCGAACAGTCCGACCTCAAGCCGCCATTTGCCGCTCAGCGGAACCTTGGCGATCCCGCCCCACAGCCAGGTATCGCTGTCGCGCCCGGTCCAGCTCTGGCTGAGATCCTCGCCGCGCTTCAGCTTGGGCGGACCACCGCTGCCCGCGAGGAACAGCGCCGGGTGCGCCTCGTCGCTGCGATAGAGGAAATCGCCGCCGAACAGCAGCACCTCGGTATCGGGCGCTGGCCGGAACGCAACGGTTGCCCCGAACGTCCGGATCAGGCCGACGCCGCCTTCCGGGCGATGCCAGTTGCGATAGCCGACCCCGCCCGAAACGCCCCAGCGCTCGCCATCCAGTGGCTGCTTGAATTCGACCGATCCGCCCGGCCCGATCGCCGCAGTCGATCCGGTATCGAACTGCAGGCTGTAGCTCGTCCGGTCGCGCGGCTGGGTCAGCGAATAGTCGACCAGCCCGGTCGGTGCAGGAAAGGGATAGCGCAAGGTCGCCGCGCCGACGCGGATCGTGTTGCCATCGATCAACCGGGTCGAGACCTTGTCAACCTGATCGAAATACAGCCCCTCGATCCGCACGTTGCCGGCATCGACCGGGTTGAACCCGCGCACGTCGTCGCTGGTGTAGAGCCCGCTCTTCTCGTTGCCGACCGAGCGGCCAAAGGCATCGCCGGACTGGGTGGTGACATTGTCCTGCGCCCGCTGGGCAAGCGCAGGCGCCGCGCACAGCACCGCTGCCGGAATCGTCAGTCCACCAAGAAGCAGGATCGAACGCACCGGCCGCCCATAGCGAACGGGTTGCGTTTGAAAACCCCTTTACGCGTCGCCGCGTTCGGCCGGGTCCTCGTGCAGCCAGGCGGCGTGGCGCGGAGCGCGCTTGGTCCGGCTCCATTCCTCGAGCATCGCCGGGGCCAGCCGTGCCAGCTCCTGGTATTGCGCTGGCGCGCCGATGTTGCAGGCCAGTTCCAGCCGGTGGCCATTGGGATCGAAGAAATAGATCGAGCGAAAGATGCCATGGTACGTCGGCCCCAGTACCTCGACGCCGTTCGCCTCGAGATGAGCCTTGGCGGCAAGCAGCGCAGCCTCGTCGGCCACCTCGAACGCAAGGTGCTGGACCCAAGCCGGAGTATTGGGGTCGCGGCCCATTTCGGGCTGCTGCGGCAGCTCGAAAAAGGCCAGCACATTGCCCCCGCCGCAGTCCAGGAAGACGTGCATATAGGGATCGTCCTCGCCAGTGGAGGGCACCTTGTCCTCCGCAAAAGCGGTCGTGTAGCGCATCCCCAGCATGGTTTCGTACCATTCGACCGTCTGCTTCGCATCGCGGCAGCGGTAGGCGACGTGGTGGATGCGCTTCAGGCTCGGGGCGGTCACTGGACATCCTCCTTCACGTCCAGCGCGCCGCGCCGCAGCTGGTCACGTTCCATCGATTCGAACAGCGCGGTGAAGTTGCCTTCGCCGAAGCCTTCGTCCTTCTTGCGCTGGATGAATTCGAAGAACACCGGGCCGACCATGGTTTCGGAGAAAATCTGGAGCAGCAGCCGCGGATCGCCCTTGGCGGTCGAACCGTCGAGCAGGATGCCGCGCTGCTGCAACTCCGCCACCGGCTCGCCATGGCCGGGCAGGCGCTCATCCAGCATCTCGTAATAGGTCGCGGGCGGCGGTGTCATGAACGGGGTGCCGAGCGCCTTGAGCTTGTCCCAGGCCCCGATCAGGTCGTCGCAGGCAAAGGCGATGTGCTGGATCCCCTCGCCGTTATAGGCGCGCAGGAACTCCTCGATCTGCCCGCCGCCCGAGCGGCCTTCCTCGTTCAAGGGGATGCGGATCTTGCCATCGGGCGCAGTCATCGCGCGGCTGGTAAGGCCGGTATATTCGCCCTTGATGTCGAAATAACGGATCTCGCGGAAACCGAAGACCCGCTCATAGAACGCGCCCCAGTGCGCCATGCGCCCGCCATAGACGTTGTGGGTAAGGTGATCGATCGTGTGGAAGCCTGCGCCGGCCGGATGGCGTTCAACGCCCGGTTCGTAGATGAAGTCGATGTCATAGATCGACAGGTCGCTGCCGCTCTGGTGGCCTTCGTAGCGGTCGATCAGATAGATGATCGAACCGCCGATCCCCCGGATTGCGGGCAGGCGCAGTTCCATCGGCCCGGTCCGCACCTCGACCGGTTCGACCCCGCGTTCAAGCGCCATTTCATAGGCCTTCGCTGCATCACGCACCCGCCAGCCCATGCCGCAGGCCGAGGCTCCATGTTCGGCAGCAAACCACGCCGCCGGGCTGCGCGGCTGGTAATTGGCGATCAGGTTGATCCCGCCCTGCCGCCACAGCTCGACATCCTTCGAGCGGTGGCGCGCGATCCGGGTAAAGCCCATGGCCGTGAACACTGGCTCCAGCACGCCCTTTTCAGGCGCGCAGAACTCGACGAACTCGAAGCCGTCGAGGCCAAGCGGGTTGTCGAACAGGTCTGGCACGAGGATTCTCCCGGAAGCTTAAGTTTCATTTGAAACTATATCGCCGCACCGCAAGAGTCAAGGTTTCGCCTGAAACTAAAGCTTGGGCAGCTGCTGGCTCGAACAGTGGAAACTGCCGCCGCCCGCCAGCACGGCATCGGCCATCACGCCGACCGTTTCGCGGTCCGGGAACAGCTCGGCAATCGCGGCCACGCCGTCCGCGTCGTGCGGCGTGCCATAGGTCGGCACGACGACGAGGTTCGAGGTGATCGCGAAGTTCATGTAGCTGGCCGGTTCGATCCGCCCGCCTTCGCTTTCGACCCGGCCGGGCGAAGGCACTTCGCGCACGGTTACGCCGACTGCTTCGGCGCGGGCCTTGGCGTCGGCATAGATCGCCGCATTGGGATCGTTCGCGCCCGTCGCGCGCGGCAGCGCCAGCACATTCGGCGCCACGAAGCGGGCGAGGTTGTCGACATGGCCGTCGGTGTGATCGTTGATCAGTCCATCGCCCAGCCACAGCACGCGATTAAAACCCAAGTCGCGCTCCAGCCGCAGTTCCAGATCGACGCGGGAGAGCTGCGGGTTGCGGTTGGGATTGAGCAGGCACTGCTCGGTCGTCGCGACCAGCCCCGTGCCATCGGTATCGAGCGCGCCGCCCTCAAGGATCCAGTCGCAGACCTCGACCGGCAGGCCTATGCTCTCCGCCAGTTCAGCGCCGATTTCCTGATCCCCATCCATCAGGTACTTGCCGCCCCAGCCGTTGAAGCCGAACCGCCGCGCGACTTGCCGCGAGCCGTCCGACACCACCAGCGGCCCGGTATCGCGCAGCCACACATCGCCATAGCGCCGCGTCTCCAGCACCACCTTGCCGCTGCACAGCGCCTCGGCGCGGGCGCGGTTGGCGGCGTCGCGCACAATCAGGCGCACCTCCTGCCCGCTTTCGGCAACCGCGCTGGCAAAGGCCGCAATCTGTTCCTGCGCGGCTTCAAGGAATCCCGGCCACTCTTCCCCGTCGTGAGGAAAGCCGATCCACAGCAAGGTTTGCGGATGCCACTCGGGCGGCATCCGCATCACGTTCTCGCTCATCGCTTACTTCTTCTTCGCCGCACCAGCCCGGCTGGCATCGCGGACCGCGCGGAATTCGTCGGTCTTGTGCCAGTTCGGCCAGTCGGTGGTCATCGCCAGCATCCGCCCGAGCCGGTAGTAGAGCTCCATCGACTGCAGCGCTCCCGACCAGTCCCACTTGGGATCGTATTGGTCGCTCGGCTGGTGATAGCGGTTCTTGGTGTAATCATCGCTCGCCGCCTCGCCGGCTTCCTTGCCGCCGTTCACCCAGTCGCTGCCGCGGCCAACCGCGA
>NZ_JAYSBK010000127.1:0-7493 GCF_041915465.1 Novosphingobium sp.
GTGCTGTCGATTGACGGCGGCCTTTCGGCGGGCTGAGCCGCCGTCAGAATACCGCTGGCACGCTGGCCAGTACGTCAGAGGGGGCCTCGGGCGTATGGTAGGTCAGCTTGGAGTGGCTGAGGCCGAGGTCGAGCAGCATCTCGCACTGCTTGAAGGCCACCAGTCCCGGATTGAGCACCGGCACTTCAAGCCGCTCGCTGAGGTACTGGTGCGACTGGTGCATCGTGGTCGAACCCAGGATGATCGCGTGGGCGCCGTCCTCGTCGATGCATTTGCGGCACGCGTCGAGCAGCGCGCCGAACACGATGTCTTCCTTGCCTGCCAGCAGTTCCTGCGTATCTGGCCGCACGCCGATGTCGCGGATCGAGGCGAGACGCTTTTCAA
This sequence comes from Novosphingobium sp., assembly GCF_041915465.1. Lineage (GTDB taxonomy): Bacteria > Pseudomonadota > Alphaproteobacteria > Sphingomonadales > Sphingomonadaceae > Novosphingobium. The sequence continues at coordinate 385 of NZ_JAYSBK010000127.1, forward strand.
GACCTGTTTCCAGCGCGAGCTTCTCATAGATCCAGTGCCACTGCGGCCACATCGTCACCACCGAGAACCGCTTGGCAAGGTCTGCGGCAAGGTGGAACGAACTGCGCCCCGGTCCGGTCACCGGGATCGTCAGGCGCGAACGCAAGGCGGCAAGGCCGGAATCGCTCATCGTGTTGATGCAGACTGCCGCATAGCCTTCTTCCTCGGCCCGCATCCCGGCTTCGAGGCAGAAGGCATCGGCCAGGGTCGCCTCGTAAAGCGAATCGAGCGATGAGGTGCCGTTGCGCACGCCGGTAAACTCGACCGCGATCTCGGGCCGGACCAGTCCCGGCGGCATCTGCGCGGCAAAGCCGGCGAGTGCCTCTTGCGGCAGGGGGACGGGGACGATCATCTTGATGCGCTTGGTGGTCATGTTCTGGCTGTCCTGAACTGGCGGGGAAGGGGGTGCGTCAGTGCGCGGCGCGGTGGGCGCCGCCGCGCGGGAATAGCTTGGCGGAAATCGCGGCAGCATGACCAGCGAGTTCGGCGGCGAGCGCGCCAACCTTGGCGCCAGGCAGGTCGGCGCTGTTTTGCGAAGCGGACAGCGCTGCCACAACCCTGCCGTCGGGGCCGAGGATCGGCACGGCCACGCAGCGCAGGTTGTCGAACATTTCGCAGTCGTCGACCGCGAAGCGCCGGCTGCGTACGGTCGCCAACTCGCGGCCCAGTGCCTCGGGCTCGCAGATCGTGCGCGAGGTCAGCGCCGGGAAAGGGCCTTCGGACAAATAGGTGTCGCGCTCGCAGGCCGGCAGGTCGGCCAGGAGCACCTTGCCAAGGCCGGAGCAATAGGCCTCGAGCTTGACGCCCGGCATGGTGGGAATGCGCGTTGCGCGCGTGGCGCTTCGCGCGACGTAGGTGACCATGCGTTCCGGATCGAGCACGCCGACATGAACCGTGGAGCCGGTGGTGCGGGTGATCCGGTTGAGAATCGGCGTCGTGGCAGAGGCAAGCAGGGCTTCGAAGCTCGACCGGCGCGCCAGTTCGAGCAGGCGCAGGCCGATCGCATATTCACCCGGTCCGGTGTGGATCACCGCGCCCAGCGATTCCAGCGTTGCCAGCAGGCGGTGCGCGGTCGCCACGCTGAGCCCGCAGCGCTTGGCCATCGAGGGCAGGCTGACGCAGGTATCGTCTGCCGCCAGGCACTCGAGCAGGGCAAACGCCTTGCCCACGGATTTGATCTCCGGTGTCGCCATCTTGGTTCTCCCTCACATGCCGCGTTGATTCGCGTGCCGTCGAGCCGTTCGCTCTCCCATCAGCAACTTCCGATGCAATTTGTATAGAAATTCAATTGAACGTCAATCGAAGGATTTTGGTCACTTTTATGAAACTCAATCGAAGCTGATCTCATATTCCGAGAACCACGCGGGTCGCCGCTTTGACAGGCCGGGCTTGCCGACCACATTCTCCGATCACGCCACAGGGGCGGAAAACCAAGGTTCAGGCAGGCTTCAAGGTCTGACCGGCCGGGAAAACGACACAGGGAGTTTGTGGGTTATGCGAGCGCGTATTCTCATGTCTGGCGCCGCTCTGGCCGTAATGGTCATGGCTGATGTCGCCTATGCTCAGGACGTTGCCGATCAGGGGGCGAGCGGAAGCGATGACGCAATTGTCGTCACCGCCCAGCGCCGCGCACAGTCGAAACAGGACGTCGGTATCGCGATCGCTGCCTATGGCGGCGACGAACTGCGCGAAATGAATGTCACTTCGAGCATCGACGTCGCGCGGCTGACCCCGGGCGTGCACGTTTCGGGCAACGTCGGCGGGCAGATGAGCCAGTTCACCATCCGCGGCGTCACCCAGAACGACTTCAACGACGCGGTCGAAGCGCCGGTCGCGGTCTATGTCGACGACAGCTACATCCCGAACATGCAGGGCCAGACCTTCGGCCTGTTCGACCTCGAACGCGTCGAAGTGCTGAAGGGTCCGCAGGGCACCTTGTTCGGCCGCAACGCCACGGGCGGCCTCGTCCACTATGTCGTCGCCAAGCCGAGCGACAAGCTCGAAGCCAAGTTCGATGGCACCTATGGCCGGTTCAACCAGGTCAAGCTTGAAGGCATGGTCAACCTGCCGCTGGGCGAAAAGGTTTCGCTGCGCGTTTCGGGGCTGTTCGACCGCTACGATCCCTATTGGAAGAACACCTATCCGGCGGGTGCCGCTGGCGGCGTGCCGATCAACCTTGGCGGCGTGACCAACCCGTGCTGCCAGAATGAATCGAACGACAACACGCTGGCCGGCCGCATCCAGCTGCAGTTCAAGCCGACCGAAGATCTGACCATTCGCCTGGTCGGCGCGGCTTCGCGCCAGCATCTTTCGACTGGACCCTACACCCAGGCCGCAACCGTGGCCGTGGTCGATTCGTCCGGCCGCGTGATCAATTCGATCTACGCCAGCCCGACCGAAACCCGCACCGCGATCGACCAGAACGGCAACAACTACACCGCCTTCTCGGGCGCGCCGGCTTCGCGTCTGCCCGGTGCCGACTGGTTCGGCTTCGTTGCTCCCGATCCGAAGAAGCTGGAACTTTCGAAGGACTTCGGCGTTTCGGACCTCAACCGCACCGAAACCTGGAACGCTGCGCTGCACATCGATTACGACATGGGCGGCGTCAGCCTGGTCTCGGTTTCGAACTACATGAAGTTCAAGAAGAACTTCGCAATGGACGTCGATGCCTCGCCGACCAACCTGGTGAACTACGGTACGCTGGGCGATACCGATGTCTTCTCGCAGGAGCTGCGCCTCTCGGGTTCGGGCAATGGCCTCGAATGGACCACCGGCCTCTATTACCTCAACGTCAAGGCCAAGTCCTCGAACGGGTTTCTGGCGCCGGCCTATTCGATCTTCTCGAGCATCTTCGGAGCGACCACCACCGGTATCGACCTGGTCAATTCCTTCGCGCTCAAGACGGAAAGCGCCTCGGTCTTCGGTCAGGCGGAATACGAGTTCGCGCCTGAGTTCAAGCTGATCGTCGGTGGGCGCCTGATCCGCGAACACCAGGAATACTCCTTCGTCTCGAATGCGATGAGCGACAACGATCCGCTGCGGATCGATGCGAACAGCACCGTGCTGTTCCCGCTGCAGCCCAGCTTCAATCACAGGCGCACCGACACGCTGTGGGCCGGCAAGGCGCAGCTCGAATATCACCCGAGCCGCGACCTGCTGGTCTATTTCGGGATCAACCGCGGGGTGAAGGGCGGCAGCTACAACGCCAAGCTGCCCGACGGCACGCCGCCGCTCACCGCTGGTCAGATTCCCTATCTGCCCGAAGAGATCCTGTCCTACGAAGGCGGCTTCAAGGCGACCTTCCTCGACGGCAAGGGCACCTTCAACGCGGCGGCGTTCTATTACGACTACTCGAACTACCAGGCGTTCACCTTCGCCAACGTGTCGGGCTACGTGCAGAACCGCAAGGCCCGCACCTATGGCGCGGAATTCGAACTGACGCTGCGTCCGGTGCAGGGCCTGCAGCTCGCCGCGGCCGGTTCGTTCTTCAATGCCCGGGTCAAGAACGTCGAGGTGGCACCGGGCGTGACGCGCGACGTGCGTCCGGCCTTCGCGCCTGAAACGCAGCTTTCCGGCCGGATCAGCTATACCCCGCCGGTTTCGGTCGCGGGCGGCAGCCTGACTTTCGGCGGCGACGCCAGCTACACTTCGGGCTTCTACCACAACCTGCGCAACTTCGATGCGAACTGGCTGCCGAGCTACACCCTGTTCAACGCCCGGATCGGCTGGGAAGACGATAGCGAGCGCTTCCGGCTCTCGTTCTTCGTCAACAACCTGACCGACAAGCGGTACAAGACCGTGGGCTACGACCTCTCCACGCTCTGCGGTTGCACCGAGGAATCCTACGGCCGTCCGCGCTGGTGGGGCATCACCGCCGGTTTCACCCTTAATTGATCCACCCGACTAGGGGCCCTGCACAGGCGGGGCCCCACTTTTCGGACCGCACCCACCAACAATCCAACGAGAGCCAAACGCCGGACCCCCGGGGAGAGACTTTGAGAAGGAAGGTACAGCCATGAACGATGCAACTCCCGTCCGCCGCCGCACGCTGGTTCGCAAGAACGAAATCAGCGCCGACCGGATGAATGACGAAAAGACCCAGAGCCAGTACCAGCCCTACAAGGATGCCGCCTGGGGCTTCATCAACCACTGGTATCCCGCGCTGTTCAGCGAGGAACTGCCCGAACAGGCCGTGGAAGGCATCCAGATCGCCGGGGTTCCGATCCTGCTGCGCCGCGCTGCGGGCAAGCTCTATGCGATCAAGGATCAATGCGTGCATCGCGGCGTGCGCCTGTCGGCCAAGCCGATGTGCTTCAACGATACCTCGATCGCGTGCTGGTACCATGGCTTCAACTTCGACCTTGAAACCGGCGTGCTCAACAACATCGTCGCCAACCCGAACAGCAAGCTGATCGGCAAGACCGGCGTCACCACCTATCCGGTACAGGAAGTGGCCGGCATGATCTTCGTGTTCGTGCGCGAAGACGATTTCCCCGACGAGGACGTGCCGCCGCTTTCGACCGACCTGCCCGTCCGCTTTCCGGAATGCAGCGAAAAGTATCCGCACCCGCTGTGGCCCGCCGCGCCGAGCATTCTCGACGAAAACGCGGTGGCGCTGGGTCTGCACCGTACCGGCCAGACCAACTGGCGCATCGCCTGCGAAAACGGGTTCGACAACGCCCACATCCTGGTCCACGCCGACAACGCCATCGTCCACGCGATGGACTGGGTGCTGCCGCTGGGCATCCTGCCCGCCACCGATGATGCGATCACTCTGATCGAGGACGAGGACGGCCCCAAGGGCCAGATGCAGTGGCTGTTCACCGACCGCTGGACACCGGTTCTCGAAAACCCTGACCTCGGTCTCAAGGTCGAAAACCTCAAGGGCCGGTTCTACCGCACCTCGGTGGTGCTGCCGGGCGTGCTGATGGTCGAAAACTGGCCGGAAGAGCATGTCGTCCAGTACGAATGGTACGTGCCGATCACCGATGACCTCTACGAATACTGGGAAGTCATGCTCCGGATCTGCAACACGGACGAGGAGCGCAAGAAGTTCCAGTACCGCTTCGACAACCTCTACATGCCGCTGTGCATCCGGGGCTTCAACGACTGCGACCTCTACGCCCGCGAGGCGATGGAGGAATTCTACGCCGATGGCACCGGCTGGGATAACGAGCAGCTGGTCGAAACGGACATCTCGCCCGTCACCTGGCGCAAGCTGGCCTCGCGGCACAACCGCGGGATTGCCAAGCCCGGCAAGGGCGTGACCAACGCGACCAAGACCTCGAGCATCCGGATGCGCCGCCTCGCCCAGGGCAAGGCCCCCGGCTACAAGGTCGAGAAAATCGAAAATGTTAACTCCTATTAAGGCGGTCCTCGCGTTCAGCGACGGCGTCCAGCACGAACTGACGGTCGAACCCGGCCAGAGCGTGCTCGATGCCGCGCTGGCGGCCGAAGCGCCGGTGCTGTTCCAATGCGGCACCGGCAGCTGCGGCAGCTGTCTTGCTCATCTCGACGAGGGCGAGGCCGATCACCGGCCCGGTTCGAGCACTTCGCTGCTCCCCTCCGAGCGCGAGCAAGGCTACCGCCTGCTCTGCGTGACCGAGGCCAAGGGCGCGTGCCGCTTTTCGCTTGGGTATGACAGTGCGGCCGGGGCGGGGCGGCCGATCGAGGGCAAGGCCTTCGTCAACGCGGTAGAGCAAGTTGCAAGCGACGTGATGCGGCTCGAACTGCAACTGGCCGAGGGCACCTGGTTCGATTTCCGGCCCGGCCAGTTCATTCAGGTCAAGGTGCCGGGCACCGATGCGGTGCGCTCCTATTCGATGGCCACCACGGCGGCAGACCTGCCGAAGATCGAGCTGCTGATCCGCATCCTTCCCGGCGGGGTGATGTCGGACTGGCTGGTGAACCGCGCGGCGGTCGACGATGTGGTCGATATCAGCGGGCCGTTCGGGCAGTTCTTCCTCAAGGAAAAGGTCCGCGCCCCCCACGTGATGATCGCGGGCGGAACGGGCCTTGCCCCGATGCTGTCGATGATCGACGCGCTGCGCGCGGCCCCTGGCCGCAAGCCCAAGGTGCTGCTCAGCTTTGGCTGTCAGACCCCCGAAGGGCTGTTTGGCCTCGACCAGCTTGAACTTCGCCAGCACTGGATGCCGAGCCTCGACGCGCGCATTTCGGTCGATCGCGGCGAGCCTGCGGACGGTGTGCGGCTGGGCAATCCGGTTGCCGCGTTGAGCGCCGAGGACGGGCTGACCGAGGATAGCGTCGCCTATCTGTGCGGCCCGCCAGGGATGATCGAGGCCGCCCGCAAGCACCTCGAAGAACTGGGGCTGGCTCCGGAAAACATCTTCGCCGAGCAGTTCGTGGCGAGCACCTGAGCCGAGCCACAAAGTCTTGGCGAACAATTGAAAACAAACGGCAAGGAGTATGGATATGGGCGTCGATAGTCTGGGTTATGTGGCCTTCAACGTTGCCGATTTCGACCGCTGGCGCACGATCCTGACGCAGGTGTTCGGCATGGAGCCGCGTTCGCGCGAGGGCAGCGATGCGCTCGATTTCCGAATCGACGAATACCATCACCGCATCACGCTTTATCCTACCGGGGAAGACAGCGTCGCCGTGGTCGGCTGGGAAGTCGGCAGCATCGAACGGCTCGAGGAACTGGCCGCTGAACTGCGCAGCCGCGGGGTCGAACTGACACCCGGCACCCCGGCGCAGTGCAGCGCGCGCAAGGTCAAGCAACTCTATCATTACACCTGCCCGATGATCGGCTGCCCGACAGATATCTATTACGGTCCGCTCGTCTCCCACACACCCTTCAACCCCAGCCGGGGCGTGGCCGGGTACAAGACCGGCTCGCTGGGCCTCGGCCATATCGCGTTCTGGGTGAAGGACCTCAAGGCGACACTGGCATTCTACCAGGACGTCATGGGCTTCTCGATCTCGGACTACATCGCCTGGGACGATAACGACGCCGTGTTCCTGCACTGCAACCCGCGCCACCACACCCTGGCGCTGATGGCCGAGGCCGAAGGGCGCCCCGGCGGCAAGTTCCAGCACCTGATGGTGGA
>NZ_JAYSBK010000128.1:0-7282 GCF_041915465.1 Novosphingobium sp.
GTGGTTGATGCCATTTCCGCCGAAGACATCGGCAAGTTCCCCGACACGAACCTCGCAGAATCGCTGCAGCGCATCACCGGCGTTTCGATCGATCGCAACAGCGGCGAAGGCTCGAAGGTTACGGTGCGCGGCTTCGGGCCCGACTTCAACCTGGTTCTGCTGAACGGCCGCCAGATGCCCGCGTCCGAGCTGGGCAGCTGCTGCGCGGCGCCTGCCTCGCGCAGCTTCGACTTCGGCAACCTTGCTGCCGAAGGCGTGGCTGGCGTTGAAGTCTACAAGTCCGGTCGCGCCTCGTTGCCCACCGGCGGGATCGGTTCGGTCATCAACATCAAAACCCCGCGCCCGTTGGACCGCCCCGGGTTCCAGGGTTCGTTCGCAGTCAAGGGCGTGATCGACCACACCTTCGAAGGCACCAAGGTGACGCCGGAAGTGTCGGGCATCGTCAGCCAGACCTTTGCCGACGATACCATTGGCATCCTGATCAGCGGTTCATACCATCGCCGCAAGGCCAGCCTTGCCCAGTTCAATGCCGGGTGGCGCGAAGGCTACAGGGGCGATGAAAACAACTGGGGCTCGCTGCCGATCGACGGCAACGACTGGCGCGTCCTTTACGTCAATCCCAACCTGCTCAACCAGATCACCAACCGTCCCGGACCGACGGATGTCTACCAGGTGACCCAGAATGCCGGGTACGACTTTACCGACATCGATCGCGAGCGGATCAACGGCCAGGTCGTGCTGCAGGTCAAGCCGACCGACACGCTGACGGCGGTGTTCGATTATACCTTCTCGCAGAACACGGTAGACGCCCGCACCAATTCGATCGGGGTGTGGTTCAACCACGTCAATACCACCAGCAGCTGGACCGACGGGCCGGCCGCGGGGCCGCTGTTCTATTCCGAAGCTTTCGGCGTCGGTGAGGGCAAGGACCTCGCCATCACCGGGGCGCTTGCGGCCAATCGCAACATCAACCGCTCGGTTGGCGGCAATATCGCCTGGGATGGCCCCGGCGGTCTGCGCCTTGAACTGGATGCCCATCACTCGACCGCGGAAAGCAAGCCGACGAGTCCTTACGGCAGCAATATCGCGGTCGGCAGCGCGATCTTTGGCGTCTCTAGCCAGAAGGTTGATTTCACGACCGGCATGCCGACCATTTCGGTTGTCATGAACCCCGGCGTCGGGCTCAACGCGGCCAGCATCCAGCCTGCCGGCAACGCCTTCCGCAACGCCTACATGAAGGACGAGATCAACGAAGTTGCGCTGCGCGGCGGATATGATTTCGACAGCTCGCTCATCGAAAGCCTCGATTTCGGCGTCACCTACACGGACAACAAGGTGCGCTCGGCTTACGGCTTCCTCCAGAGCGACAGCTGGGGCGGCCTGTCGGAACTGCCGCCTTCGCTGACGCCAGACGATATCTATAATCCGATTGCCCTTCCTGGCCGGATTGCGGGCATGTCCGGGGGCGTTGGCTCCGGTGTTATCCCGACCTATTTCGAGATCAACACCGAAAAGCTGATCAACCTGCTGGAATCGACTGTCGGCGCATGCAGCCGCGCGTGGGTGGGCAAGGCCCAGCCGGGCACCTGCCTTGCGCAGTACGACACCGACCGCCGGATCCAGGAAAAGACGATTGCGCCCTATATCCAGACCAAGCACAGCTTCGATCTGGCTGGCATGCGCACCAACCTGCGGATGGGCTTGCGTTACGAACGGACCCGGATCACCTCGGCGGCGCTTGTGCCGGTGCCAACCGGCACGGTCTGGGTGTCCGACAACGAAATCGGCCTGAAATTCAGCGGCCAGTCGGGCTTCTCGACGCTCAAGGGGGAATACGAAAACTGGCTCCCCGCGTTCGACTTCGACATCGCGCCGCTCCCGGACGTCAGGCTCCGGGCCTCCTACAGCCACACCATCACCAGGCCCGACTATGCTTCGATGCAGGGCGGGATCACGGTCAACCAGCCGCTGCGTCCTGGCGGTGGCAGCACCGCGGGCAGCGGCAATCCGGGCCTGCAACCCTACAAATCGAAGAATATCGACCTGTCGGCTGAATGGTACTACGGCCCCGAAAGCTACATCTCGGTGGGCTACTTCCACAAGAATGTCAGCAACTTCATCGCCAATACGACGATCCAGGAACCGCTCTTCGACCTGAAGAACCCGGCCCAGGGCGCGGCGGTTCAGGCGGCTCGTACGGCGCTTGGCGGCAATCCGGGCTTTTCACAGATCCTGGCATGGCTGGCGGTCAACAACCCCAGCGTCGTGGAGTTCAACAACGGGGTGCCCCGCGGGATTATCGGGCAGGCAGGCGATCCGAGCGTGGTCTTCACCACTACCCGTCCCGGCAACAGCGATCGTGTCGCCAAGCTCCAGGGCTGGGAGTTCGCAATCCAGCACAGCTTCTGGGATACCGGTTTCGGCACGCAGCTGAACTACACGATCGTGAAGAGCGATACCAAGTTCGACAACACGCTGCAGTACACGGCAACCCAGTTCGCCGTAACCGGGGTGAGCGACAGCGCCAACGCGGTTCTCTACTATGACAAGAACGGCTTCCAGGCCCGCATCGCCTACAACTGGCGTGACGGCTTCCTGTCGGGCTATGGCTTCGATCCCTATTACGTCGAACCCTATGGCCAGTTCGATTTCAGTGCGAGCTGGGAATTCCGCAAGGGCATGACGGTGTTTGTCGAAGGCATCAATATCACCAAGGCGGACCGCAAGGGCCACATGCGAAACGACAAGACTGTCTTCTTCGCGGCCCCCGGTTACGCGCGCTACTCGGCAGGTTTGCGCTACACCTTCTGATCTCCTCCTGGTCAGAAGTCAGAAGGGAGCCGCGCCGCTTGCCGGAGCGGCTCCCTTCGCGCATCCTGCATCGTCCCATCCACTGCAGGTCTACACGATGAACAGCCACCAGATCCTCAATCCGACCGACCACGGCAACCTGCGCATCCGGGTTGGTGCGGGAACCGGCTTGGGCGATGGAGTGATGGCCAGCCTGGCTGTTCCGGCCGAGTTTCGGCGACTGGCCTGCGAATATCCCATCCTGTTTCGCTATGACGCCGAACGGCAGTCCTTTTCCGCATTGGCCTTGTTCGGGTTCGAACCGGGCGAGAACCTCTACATCGAGGAGGGCCGCTGGATGGCAAGTTGCCGCCCCCTGTCGATGTCCGTGCAACCCTTCCTCATCGGTCGCTCACGCGATGGCCAGGGGCCGGCGCAGGTGCATATCGACATGGCGCACCCGCGCGTTGCTGCCGATGGCGAGGGAATGGCCGTGTTCGACGCTGAGGGCAAACCCACTCCTTATCTCGATGAAGTCGCCGACATGCTCGGCGCGCTCGATGAAGGTTATCGCGCCGGGGCGGATTTCTTCGCGGCGCTGGACCGGCATAACCTGCTGGAACCATTCTCGATGGACGTAACGCTGGAAAACGGCGCCAGCCATCGGATGGTCGGCTATCATCTGATCCACGAGGAAATGGTCCGCAATCTTGAGCCGGGCGTGCTGGCCGAACTGCATGCGGCAGGCCACCTTGAACCGATTTTCATGGCCCTTGCATCACTTGGCAACCTGGCAAAACTGGTCCGCCGCAAGAGCATGCCCAGGCATGGCTGACGTTCCCGATCATCTTGCCGGACTGCCCCGTGTGGCCGAGGAAGTGGTCCGGGCAGAAGACCTCGACCTGCGCCTCGAACGAGCGGACCAGCCGTTTGTCGTTCGGGGCCTGGCAGCTGATTGGCCACTTGTGATCGCCGGGCTGCAAGGCTCCGATGCCGCGCGCGACTATCTCCTCAAGCATCGCAGAAATCGCTCTTTCCCGGCCAACTTGGGCCGCTCGGGTGGCGATGACCGGCTGTTCTACGATTCCGCCATGGCCATGAATTTCACCATGCTGCAGGCTCCGCTGGAGCAATTGCTGGCCGCCATGGCCCAGGCCGAACAAGACCCGCAAGCACCGACCCTCTACCTGTCCTCGATCGACATGAATGACTACTTCGCGGGTCTTGCCGAGGCCAACCGGTTACCGCTGGGGCAGCGCCGCCTGATCGAATCGATCTGGATTGGCACTCGGACGCGTATCGCCGCCCACAACGACATCCCCGACAACCTTGCCGTCTGCGCGGCCGGACGGCGGCGCTTCACCCTGTTCCCGCCCGAGCAGTTCGCAAACCTTTACCCTGGCCCGCTGGACAATACGCCGGCTGGCCGACCGGTCAGCATGGTCGATCTGCGCGCGCCCGACTTCCCCGCCTATCCGCGATTTCGCGCGGCCCTGGATGCGGCGCTCGTCGCCGAACTGGAACCCGGCGATGCGTTGTTCGTGCCAAGTCTGTGGTGGCACCATGTCGAAGGGTTGGCCCCGTTCAACATCCTGGTGAACTACTGGTGGCGCGACGTGCCCTATTTTCTGGGCAATCCCGAGGATGCCCTGTTCCATGCAATCCTGGCGCTGCGAGACTTGCCACAACCGGGCAAGGATCGCTGGCGCGAATTGTTCGACCATTATGTCTTTGGCGATGGAGCTGACGTGACCGACCACCTTCCACCAGCGGGACGCGGCATTCTTGCGCCCCTTACCGCTGAAACCGCGGGCCAGTTGCGGGCCCGCCTGCTGCGGGGACTTTCGCGATGAACGGGACAATGCAGGGCCAGGCTAGGCTGCGCGTCGTGATCGCGGGCGGAGGCACGGCAGGGTGGATGACCGCCGCCGCGCTTGGCGGCACCCTGGGTGAGTTGATCGATGTCACGCTTGTCGAATCGGATGCGATTGGCACGATTGGTGTCGGCGAAAGCACCATTCCCCCCATCATCCTGTTCAACCGGCTGCTCGGCATCGATGAAGCAGAGTTCATGCGGGCCACCCAGGCAACCTTCAAGCTGGGCATCAAGTTCGAGAACTGGAAAGGAGTGGGGGACAGCTATTTCCATTCCTTCGGAATCACCGGGAAGGATCACTGGTCGGCCGGATTCCAGCACTTCTGGCTTCAAGGCCAATCGGTTGGCGATGAGCACAGCTATGATGACTATTGCCTTGAGCTGAAAGCAGCCCTGGCTGGGAAGTTCGCCCACCTCCCCGACGATCGGATGAATTATGCCTACCAGCTCGATTCCGGTCGCTATGCGGCCTTTCTGCGGCAGCGCGCCGAAGCCGCCGGAGTCACGCGCGTGGAGGGGCGCATCGCTTCGGTCGAGCTCGATGGGCAAAGCGGCGATATCGCGGCGCTGAGGCTCGACGGGGACCGGCGCATCGCTGGCGACCTGTTTGTCGATTGCACGGGATTTCGTGCCCTGCTGATCGGCGGCGCGTTGCACGTCGGCTTTGATGACTGGACCCATTGGCTTCCCTGCGATTCCGCGATCGCGGTGCAAACCGCCAGCGTCCGACCCCCGGTCCCCTATACCCGCGCGATTGCCCACGATGCCGGCTGGCAGTGGCGCATTCCATTGCAGCACCGCCAGGGCAATGGCATCGTCTATTGCAGCCGCTACCTGGACAAGGCGTCCGCGCTGGAGCGACTTTTGGGTTCGGTTGAAGGCCAGGTCCTCACCGAGCCCAACGTGATCGGTTATACGACGGGGGTTCGCCGGCAGCAGTGGCACCGCAATTGCGTGGCCGTGGGCTTGTCGGGCGGATTCATGGAGCCGCTTGAATCCACCAGCATCCATCTGATCCAGCGCGCCGTGCTGCGGTTGATCAGAATGCTGCCTGCCGGGCGGATCAGCGAACGCGATGTGGCCGAGTTCAACGACCAGCAGATGGCCGACATGGAGCATATCCGCGAGTTTCTGATCCTACATTACAAGGCCACCGAACGCCGGGATTCCGCATTCTGGCGGCATTGCGCGAGCATGGATATTCCGCCTTCGCTGCGACACAGGATCGAGCTGTTCCGTGAAACGGGCCGCGTCTTCCGCCGGAACGACGAATTGTTCGCGGAAAACAGCTGGGTCCAGGTCATGATGGGGCAGGGCATCATGCCCAGGGCCTGGCATCCGTTGGCGGCCCGGTTGCAGCCACAGGAACTGGGCAAGTTCCTCGCCTCGCTCAGGGAAACGGTTGATCGCTCGGTCGCAAATCTGCCGACGCATCAGGCCTATATCGCGCGCTATTGCGCTGCCGGTTCCGCGGCCGCAGCGTGAAGATGCTTGCGATTGTCCCGCTCATCGCGGTTGCCCTCGCGGGGCCGGTCCACGCGCAGGATGGCTGGACGCTGGTTTTGTCGGACGAGTTTGACGGCGACAAGATCGACGGGTCGAAATGGGGTTTCGAAGTCGATTGCTGGGGCGGCGGCAACGAAGAACGGCAATGCTACACCCGTTCTTCCCGCAACGCGGCGATCGAGGACGGCAAACTGGTCATCATGGCCCGCCACGAACGGGTGACCGGATCGGCCTTGCCCGCGCATCTGCGGCGCGGGGCGATCAATCCGGACGCCGAGGCAACACGCGAATTCAGTTCTGCCCGCCTGACCACGAAGGGCAAGGCTGCCTGGCGCTATGGCAAGTTCGAAATTCGTGCTCGCCTTCCCCAGGGGCAAGGGACATGGCCGGGAATCTGGATGCTGCCGGAACGGGACCGCTACGGAGCCTGGGCCGCTTCGGGCGAGATCGACATTCTTGAGGCGGTCAACCTGGGCGTGCCATGCGCCAAGTGTCCTGGTGGACGGGAAAACACGATCCTTGGCACGCTCCATTTCGGCGGCGTTTCGCCCCGGAACAAGCACACGGGAGAGGAGGTTCCCTTTCCCGCGGTGCTGGACAATGAATTTCACACCTATGCGGTTGAGTGGACGCCTGACCGGATCAGCTGGCAGGTTGATGGGCAGACCTATGCCGAACGGCCCGCCTCGGCTTGGTCCACGACCGGATCTGATCGACCGGGCGCCCCGTTCGATCAGCCATTCCATCTGATCATCAACCTGGCTATCGGGGGCAAGCTTGCGGAAACGCGCGGGCTTGGCGGCGTGCGGCTCGACGGCTATCCCAAGCGCATGGAAATCGATTGGGTTCATGTCTGGCAGAGGCCCGAGGTGAATTCTCCGAAACTTGGCGCGGGGGGCCAATAGGAGATGGCAAGACGTCGCCAAGCTGTGACGATCAAGCATGTGGCGGCTGATGCCGGCGTGTCGCTGCAGACCGTCAGTCGGGTCATCAACAACGAACCCAAAGTAAGACCGGAAATGCAGCGCCGCGTTCAGGCGTCGATCGACAAGCTGGGGTATGTCCCCTCGATCGCCGCGCAGCGGATGAGCGGATCGCGGTCATACCTCA
>NZ_JAYSBK010000129.1:0-7059 GCF_041915465.1 Novosphingobium sp.
GATTACGTCGAGATGTTCTACAACCCGGTGCGCAAAAATGTCAGGAACGGGATGCTGTCGCCCGTCGAGTTCGAACGGCAGCAGATTTTGAAAGCGGAAGGCGTCTAGAAAACTCGGGGCTATTCACTTCGCTTATTCTTAAGGCATTCCTCTTGCAGTGAAGAAGACACTGCAGCTGATAGGTTGTCAACGCTCGAACTCGCAAATTGCGAACCGATAATCCGATGTCCCAGTCAGGAACGATCGAATGCCCCGCCCAGCAGGGTTGGAGATGTCCGGATGTACGCTTAATTGTATGCCATCGTGAAAGTTCGGTTCTTCATTCAAACGGAACTTTGTCCCAGCTCTGGACCTCGGTTCTGGCACTGGACCGCGCAATTGGCCAGTTGTTCGTCTGTTCTGCATCCCAAGGCGCCAGGCAAAGCGCCGTTTGGCTCGCGGCGGCCAATGAGGGTCGGGGTGCCGCCGCGCAGCCCAAAGGCAGCTGCTTTAGAGACAGGCTCCCAATTCCGCGCCGCTCCGAATGGATTTGCCCGACCAGTCCTTGATCTGCTTCGCTCGCGCTAGCTTTCGGTTGGCCCGCCTGCTTCCGTAGCCGCGAGCGATTGTTCAAGAGCATTGATCGCCATGTCGAGGTGGGCCGCCGTCAGCGGTTCTCCCAGTACGTCAAGCCGGGCCTGGATCCGCTGCAGATTGCAGCAGATAGTCCTCAGCTCCTGATCTGCGCCATGCTCGTCCTGAGATGAAGAAATCGCCGACTCGGGCATAGTCTAACCCCTCTGGTCCAGCCCGCTTGGCACATGCGGTACGTCTGATGCGTGTTGATCGAATGTGCGTAGCGGATGGAAATCTTGCTTAGATACAAGCCCATTTTTATAGAATTATGCTTAAGAAAGGATGTACGAGACCGACAGGCCGAACACGGTGCCGTGCGAGACAGTCAGGGAGCTACTCCAACTCGAGGTGCGTTTGATCGTAACAAACGGGTCTTGCGGTTGGCGCGGCATAGTGCACTAGTTTTTCAGAGATACAACCCCTGAAAGCTGCCTTAATTCGGCAATGGGCGCCTTTTTCCCAAAGGCGGGCCATTCAATTTGCAGGATCAGTGAAGTCTTATGCGGTTTAGGGCTGTACCGTGCGGGGTGTCTAGAATATCTCACCCACCTGGCGAAGGGCCCTCGTGAGGATTGCATGTACATGTTTACATGTGGATGGAGGTCTGCATTGGAATTTATTTACGCTTAGTTCCAATATCCTCAGGTACATTGGAAAAGCTCATTTGATGCGCGTTTTGATGATTCCGCTTGCGGAAATGTCTGAATGGCGATAAGTTTATTAAATATTTTGAGGAGTTCGACTATGCGCAGCGTGAAAATCGCTCTTATGGCTTTGGCGGCTGGAGGGCTGATCGCTGGCTCGAATCCGGCACTCGCCAAGTCTGGAAATGCCGTCTCGACGGCGGGGCAGAAGGGTAACGTTCGGGCTGGAACCAAGGTAGCCAAGTCCGAAAAGGGTGATGCTTCATCGCTACCTTTCGTGCTGGGCGGTATTGCCGCAATCACCACGGTGATTCTGGTCGCCAACAAGAATAGCCCGAGCAGCCCCTAAGGTTTATCTGATCCGAGCAATGTTAATTTGGGCGCCTGGTGCGCCCATTTTTTTTTGCCTTCTCGATACGCTTCGCACCTGGTGTGCGACAGCCCTGACCGCGTGCTACGGGTTGGCCAAGCCCTTCACCTCGCTGGCAAGCTCGCCTGTCGCCAGGTGCCTGGTACTCCAGGTGGGCTTTAGCGGCGCGCCGCAAGTGCGATCGTGTCCATATGCTGCATTTGAGATTTCATACCGCGTTAGAGGGGAGGAAGCCGTTGAACGGCAGACTCAGAAGGGAGGGGCAGCCGCGGGCGGACTGAGGCTTGCCGCGCATCGAGCGAAGGGACAGCAAAATGACAGCAATTGACGAGCCGCCGCCCGAAAGAGGCACTGACCATGCCTGGGATGGTCTGCGCGAGCTCGACCGCGCCATCGCAGAAAACCGTTTGACGGCCTACCGCTGGAAGAAAGCTTGGGCAGATCCACTAAGCCGAGCCATGATCATGGTCGTGCTTTTATTGCTCGCGTTCTTTGCAGTCTATGTCGTCATCGATGAATTGGTCATTCGCGGTTAGGTTTCCAATCCTTCACCTCGTCCGCGGCTGCTGCGCTTGCGCCATTTGCTGAAGCGGTAAGTTGATCCAACCGCCTTCGCTGTGCATCAATTTTCTGGCGCCCAATTCTCTGCTGGTGTGCCGCCTCCTCGCGCACCGCTGCCGGATCAGGGACGCTGGGCATGCCTGGCCCGACCAGGACCCCGCCAAGCGGCGCAGCCGCGCGGATGCCAGCCTGCGTGGCTACTGATGGAGCCGGAATAGCCGGACTTTGCGGCGCGACGAGTTCGTTTTCGACGTCGGACCTGATCCCGCTTGCATAGGATTCGACAAATCTGCGCTGCAGCGCTTGTCCCTTGGGGCTGAGCTGGAACGCGGTGTCGTCAAACCGGGCATCGCCATAGTAGTCGCGATTGTTTTCGATCTCGGTCATTCCCCACTCCCGATAGGCCTGGCTGAGATTGAGGTTCCCGGCAACATTGCTGCCCGAATAGTAAGTGGCTTGTTGTTCAAGGCGCTGGCCGACCTCGTCAGACCGCCTCGCCTCGAGCGAAGCTGTCCTGGTTTCGGTCAGCGACGCGTTGAGACCGTTTGCAGTCGATCGAACGCGGCTGTTGCTCGATGTGCTCACCGTTCGCATGAACCCGTCGCGGCTGCTGGTCCAGTTCTGGCTATCGGAGATCTGGTGAAGTGTGCCTGAGATCTTGTCGCGATCTTCCGATGCGATTGCGATGTCGCTGTCCGTCCAGGATTGGTTGCGGCCACCTTTCGCTCCTGTACCGAGCGCTACGGGACCGAAAGTGCCGCCGACCCCGGCAGAGGCCTCACCATTCAAGAACCAGGACACCGAGACATCGTCGGCAGCCCTCCTTGAGAGTCCAAACCTCTGCTGCAAGACAGTGGAAGCCTGATCGACCTGGCTGAACGCGGTCTGGACACTGTCAGAACTGGAAGTGCCCGTCGCCGTCTCGCTGCCCTGGCCACTGGAATATTGGTTACGCAGTTCGCGAAATTGCGCAATCGAGCTGGTGGTCGCCTGGCTGGCGATCTGGGCGTTGGCTTCGCTCCTGGCGTGAAAGTCGCTGGCCATGGTCGAGAGCCGCGAGGAGAAGTCGCGGCCAAGGTTCGGCGTGAACGGATAACTGGAATTCGGAAGCTGGTCGTAGGCGGCCTCGGGATAGCTGGTGGTCTGCGTTCCGCTCTGGCTGATCGTGCGGACCTGCGGGGCGCCATAGGTGAAGCTCGGTGCGCTGGTCCCTTGGGCAAACTGCTTGGTCAGCACGGTCGAGTTCTCGATGCTCGAGTTGCCGAGCGCGACATTGCCGGTGCTCGCTTCGCGGGCGGCCTCCTCGGCGGCGTTCTGGCTGGGGTTCAGGTAGCTGGTCGCCTGGTGCGAGATCGCCATTGCGCCCTTGGCGACGCCGCCCGCGAGGAACGGCACCGAGGCGATCAGGTAGCCGGCAAGCAGACCGATATCGGAATTCACATCGGCCATGCCGGTGAAGCTGGCAAGGCTGAGGCCGTTGGCACCGGCGACTGCGGTCATGTCGGCAGCCCCCTTGTACATCAGCATCATGTGGAGGATCACGAACAGCGGTCCCCAGGCGGCAAGGTAGAAGAACCCGGTGACATAGCCCTTGAGCGCGGTGGGTCCGGTCTTGGGCAGCAGGAACAGCGGGAACAGCACCGGGAACAGCGCGTAGAACAGGACGGTCAGGACGACATTGAGCAGCGGGACCCATTTCATCGCGGCATTGGCGATCGAACTGTAAGTCCGCTCGGTCTGGATGTCGGCACGGGTCTGGGCATAGGTGTCGACGCTGCCGGCCCCGCTGGCCGCGTTCATCCCGTGCATGGCCTGGGTCATCGCGTTGATCGTCAGCGTCTGCTTGAAGATCTCGGTTGCATTCGAGGAAACCCCGCTCAGGTACTGGTAGGCTAGAGGCAAGTCGGCAAAGAGCTTCGCCTTTGCCAGGGCTGCGGTCTGGCTCGGGTAGAGCTGACGGCCGAACACCGTGCCCATGGCGTCGATCAGCCCGGCCCATTGGGCGTTCAAGCTGTCATAGGCCTCGCGGCAGGTCAGAATCGTCGAAGTGACCGTGCCCGAGGCCTGATCGCGGGTCAGGAACCGCTGGGCACGGGCCTGGCTGCCGGGGGCAATCGCCCCCCAGATATCGCCGCTCTCGGCGAGCTGCTTCATCGAGTAGCGGCCGAGCAGCACATCGTAGAACACGCATTGGCGGAAATGCTCGTCGAGGTTGGAGGCGAATTCGGGATCGGAAATCCGCAACGACCGGGTCGCATCGTAGAGCCGCGCGCCGTAGATCATGCCGTTCTTCGAATAATTGAGATCTCCGGGGAGGCCGAACACCACTTCGGCCGAACCGGTCAGATAGTCGCCGACCTGGCTGGTAAAGCTCGCCATCAGGCCAAGCCCCAGCGGCACATTGCTGACATTGGCGGGGGCAAGGCCCGGATTGAGGCGGTCGGTGACGTGGATGTCGACCCGCGGCACCATCAGGCACGAATACATCAGCGTCGCGCCGAGAAACCAGTTGATCCACGCGCGCCAGTCCTGATTGAACGCGAGGGTCAGTGCCGAGAACGTCAGCCCTATGACCATCACGACCTGGAGCAGGCCCTTGTAGCCGCCATTGCCGGTCCAGGCGGCGACGGACTGGAACACGTTGACCAGGTAATCGCCGCCGCCCACGGTGAAGATTTCGAGCATGGGTCTGTTCTCTAAGCCGGGGTGGTTAGGTCAGTGCGCGAGCGAGCGCGACTGGACCGCGCGTGACCAGTCGAGCGCGGCGGCCATGCCTGGCGACATCTGGGCCGCGAGCACGTTCTCGATGAACGCGGTCTTCTCGATGATCTGCAGCACGGCGCTGACCTTGAGGTGGGTGTTGGCCTGCCGGTTGGCGAGCGCGGTGCGTACCGTGTTGACTTGGGCTTGCCACATCGCGATCTTGGCCTCGTCGGCGCCGATAAAGCTCGACATCGAGCGACCGGCTTCGCTGACGATCCGGTCGAGCACCGCGAAGAGCAGGTCGACCGAGGCAAGTTCGGCGAGCGTCTCACGGTCGTCTGTCGGCATCCCCCGGCCATAGGCGGCCTGAACGGTCAGAATCTTGTAGAGCGGCACGCTCGAGACCTGGAGCAGCTCCTTCTCTGCCTCGGTGATCGGGCGATCGTCGCGGATCGCCTGGACCATTCCGTCGATCAGCACCGAGACGCGGTGGCGCAGCGACTTCGAAACCGGGAGGCTCAGCGTCTTGAAGCCGGGATCGAGGCACTTGTCGGGTTCGTCGCAGCGGAAGATCAGGACATTGCCCCCAGAGCCACCTCCGCTCGTGCCGTCGAGCAGCGAGGTGACCAGGGTCGAGGAACTCTCGCCGACGATCGGCACGAACTTGCCCGGCTCGTCGTCTTTGGGCGGCACGTAGATGATCGTGCCCAAGAGCGTCATCGCGTATTCGGCGAGTTCCTGATCGAAGCTGCCGCCCGGCGAGAAGAACGCCGATTTCTTGAGGATCGTCCAGGTGTAGTTGCGCGGCACACCCGGATTGACGTCGTCGTACTTGCCCGCGCCGGCCTCATTGGTGCTGGTGCGCTGGCCGCGGGTGCCGCAGCCGTGCTTGGCGGCGGCATAGTCGGTGAAGATCCCCTCGCTGTTGCCGATCGCTTCGCAGATCGCCTTGTCGGCGAGATCGCCCTTGGGCCAGATCCCGCCGACCAGCCCTTGCGCCAGTTCGCACGAGTTGATGCTCAAATTGTTCATCAGCTGTGCCTTCTGCGCGAACTCCTGCATGATCTTCGAGCATTCGGGGCAGACCGTGTCGATCGCGAGGCTGAAGGCAAACCCCACCGCGTTGTTGGCGACGGCTTTGAGCATCGCGACGATCTCGCTCGCATTGATAAAGCTGAAAGACCCGGCGAAGATGTCGATCCCGCCGCAGCCGGCGCGGGCGCGCGGCAATTGCAGGTTGGCGATGTTGGTCGTCTTCTGCGGAAACCGCGTCCAGACATTGCCGAGACTGTAATAGCCCGCCGACTGCCCCTGGAACGCGGTCGGACCGTTGACGTTCGCCGCGCCGCCGACGTCGCTCAGGAACGAGTCCATCGAGCTCCCGACATCGGCCCTTGCCGGAGCCAGCGGAAGCGTAGCGAGGGGAAGGGCGGCTGCGAGGAGTGCAGCCACCATGCGCTGGCAGCGTTTTGGTGCGCATCCCAGGCGCCAGAAACCGGTTCCCACTTTTTGGCGAGATGCTTCAGTAGTCATGTCCGGCGTCCTTGGTGGTGAGGAGGTAGATGCGGTCCTGCAGCTCGTCGGCGCTCATCACGCCGTAGCCGATCGGGATCGCGCGCGATTGGGCGGCGTCCCACAGCACGACCGCCGGGGTAACTCCGGGGTCGAGCCCCATCTTCGTTCGTTGATTGGTCTCGACGGTGTAGCTGGGGAAGGTCCGGGAAGGGCCGCCGTCGGTCGAGATCGCGCGGACCTCGATGTGCCAGGTGTTTGCAACGCTCTGGACGATCGGTGACATCACCTCGCAGGCGCCGCAAGACTGGGCAAAGAAGTAAAAGAGCCCGTAGCGCTGGGAGAGCCCGGCCATCACCGTGTCGCGCTCGGCCTTGCGGTTGTCCTGCCAGGCGCGCTTGCCGAGCGTCGAGACCGGGCGCTGAAGCGTGTAGTCGAGATCGGGCTCCTGCCAGATCGCGCGCTGCCAGACGTCGCTGAACAGCGAAGCACGGTCAAGCTGCTCGCGCTGGAAGCGGATATAGGCTGTGACATTGGCCGGGCTCGGCTCGAGGATTGCCCTGGCCTTGAGTTCTCTGAGCTCGGCCGTGATCGCCTCGAGCCGCGCGGCAGCGCTGGCCGCTTCGCCAGGCACCTCTTTGACCTGTTCGGGCG
>NZ_JAYSBK010000130.1:0-6928 GCF_041915465.1 Novosphingobium sp.
CTGGTGGTTTCGACCAGCCTTGCCGCCTTGGACGATGTATTCGGCTGCCTTGACCAGTCGAATCCGCAGATCCTGATCGACCCGACCCGCGCCGAACGCGTGATCGCGCTGGGCCGTGCTTTGGCGGTTGCGCCGGGCAAGGTTGTGCGCGAACTTTCAGAGGAAGACCGGTTGGCGCTGATGCGGCTGACCCAGCAAGTGAGCGAGATCGCCAGCAAGCTTGAACGCCTTGCCGGGAACGATGCCTCCAGCCAGCCGCAAGGCGGCGGCGGAGCAGGGGCGTTCCGGTTTGAAAGTCCCAAGTCAGCTTTTGCGCCCCTGGCTGAAGATGGCAGCGAACGGCTGGTCCGCGCGCCGCGGCCGCCGCTCCCCGATCCGCGACTGGTGCGGCGGATCATTCGTCAGCGCCAGATGCGGGCGCGCTTTTTCGATGGCGAACTGTTTGCCGATCCCGCCTGGGACATGCTGCTCGATTTGACCGCCGCGCGGGCTGAACACGCGCGGGTGTCGGTTACCAGTCTGTGTATTTCCAGCGGTGTCCCGCCAACCACTGCGCTGCGGTGGATCGGCCAGATGACTGAGTGCGGCCTGTTCCAGCGGGTTGAGGATGAAGCCGATCGGCGCCGCGCCTTCATTACGCTGACCGACAAGGCCAGCGACGCGATGTCGCGCTACTTCGCGGAACTGGGGCCCGCCGCACCGCGCCTCGTCTAGACCCGCATGAATTATGCTCCGGGGCTTCCGTTTCACCCCGCACCAAGCTAAGGGCGCGGGGCAAGGGCGGTTAGCTCAGTTGGTAGAGCATCTCGTTTACACCGAGAGGGTCGGGGGTTCGAGCCCCTCACCGCCCACCATGACATCGCGATTCGTCTGCAATATGCGGAAGGAATTTCGGTCAAATGGCAATTGCACCAAACCCCGCAGCCCTGTAAGGGGCCGCCTTGCCTGGCCCTAAAGGCCGCTCCGGCATGCCGCTTTAGCTCAGTTGGTAGAGCACATCATTCGTAATGATGGGGTCACGTGTTCGAGTCACGTAAGCGGCACCATTTCCCTGCTCCAGGTTGTTCCTGAAAGCTTGAGTATCCAATGCTTCGCAGCACCGTCGGCGCCATCGCCTAGAGCACGTAGCGAAGCTTGATCGTGATGCTGACGCGATCCCGCAATTCAATCTGGGCTTCGGAAAAACGAGGTGCGCGCGGCTTGAACGGGGGATTGCGCGAGAAGCCGTACCCCTCGCGCGGAACGCCCAGCATCGTGTCGAGCTTGCCGTTGGCGTTGGCGTCGTGAAACACACTGACCGCATAGCTGCCTGCCGCAAGTCCGGTCAGTTCGGTGCGCGCCGTGCCGTTGGCAATCGTCAGGCTGGCGGTGCGAACGGCCCTGTCGCGGCAGTCGGGAAAGGGAGCTGCCGGCGGACAAAGCGCCAGGCGAATCACGCCCTTTTCCGACTTCACCCCAATGATGGTGACGGCAACCGCGGCCTCTTCGATCTGGGCCTGGCCCGGCGAAGGGGCCAACACCGCCAACAAGCAGGCAGCAGGCGGGCCGGCCCGGAACCTGAGCCGGCGGAAAAAGCGGTGTCGCGGTTGATCCATCATCGCAGATTAGCCGCCCGGCCGTGCGCGGCAAGCCGCACGGTGCATGAACTTTGGGGAGGATAGGCCCGCCGGGCCGATCAGCCTAATCGGCGACAATGGCGACTGGTGCTCCGTTGGTGATTGTCGGGGGCGGGCTGGCCGGCTCGCTCGCGGCCTTGTGCCTGGCGGAGCGGCGGCCGGATATCCCGCTCTTGCTGCTCGAACGCGGGGAGCGCTTTGGCGGCGATCACACCTGGTCGTTTTTCGATAGCGACGTGCCGCAAGCAGCCGGGGCGCTTGTCGCCGCGCTTGAACCCATGCGCTGGCGGCGTCATCGCGTGCGTTTCGAAAGCCGGGTGCGCGAATTCGCGGTACCTTATAATTCGGTTCAATCCGCAGCGCTGGACACGCTGGTACGATCGCGCTTGCCGGCTGGACAGTGGCGCACCGGAATCGGCGTGGCCCTGTTGGAGGCGGAGGCGGTGGTCCTGACCACTGGCGAGCGGATTGCGGCCAGGGGCGTGATCGACGCACGCGGCCCGCAGTGCGCGATGCCGGGGTTGAACCTTGGCTGGCAGAAATTCGTCGGGATCGAATTCGCGGCCGCTCATCCGGAGCCGGATTGCGCGGAGGTGATGGATGCCACGGTGCCGCAGTGCGATGGCTATCGCTTTGTCTACACCTTGCCACTGGCCGCGCGCCGCGTGCTGATCGAGGATACCTATTACAGCGATACGCCCGACTTGCCCGTGGCGATAATTGCCGAACGGGTTCGCGTGCTCGCCGCAGAGCGCGGGCTGCTGGGGGCCGAACTGCGCCGGGAAACCGGTGTCTTGCCGATCCTGCTCGGCGGCGATCCGGCGGTGTTCTGGCCGAGCCGCGATCCCGTTGCGCGGCTGGGCCTGGCGGGCGGGTTCTTCCACGCCACGACCGGGTATTCGTTCGGATTGGCGATGCAACTGGCCGCCGAACTGGCCGCCCTGCCGGGCCGACTGGACGGACCGGACCTGGCGCGATGGAGCCGCGCGCGCTTCCTGCAATGCTGGCGCGAGATGCGCTTTTTCAGGCTGCTCAATCGGATGCTGTTCGGTGCTGCGCCGCCCGATCAGCGGCATCGCATCTTTGCGCATTTCTATCGCCTGTCGCCTGCGCTTATCGCGCGCTTCTATGCCGGTCAGCTGACGCGACCCGATTGCTTGCGGATCCTGTCCGGGCGCCCGCCCGTTCCGGTTCTGGCGGCGCTCAGGGCAATGGTGCGAGGATGATGGAACGCGCCGCCCTGGTGACCGCCGCCGCCGCCACGATCGCACGCGGATCGCAAAGTTTTGCGGCGGCCAGCAAGCTTTTCGCGCCCGCAACGCGGGAGCGGGCCTGGCTGCTCTACGCCTGGTGCCGCGCCGCCGATGACCTGACCGATGGGCAAGAACTTGGCCACGATGCCCGGACGCCGCCCGGACCCGGCGAAGCTCAGGCCCGGCTCGAAGCGTTGACAATCGCCGCGCTCGACGGGGCGGCAGACGTGCCAATCCCGTTCGCGGCGTTGCGCCAGGTGGCGTGCGAAACGAACCTGCCGCGCCGGCTCATCGAGGATCATCTTGCAGGTTTTGCACTCGATGCGGCCGGATGGCGGCCCCGAACCGAAGATGACCTGCTGCGCTATTGCTACCACGTCGCAGGATCCGTCGGTTGCATGATGGCGGTGATCATGGGGGTAAGCGCCGACGACGAAGATACGCTCGACCGGGCTTGCGATCTTGGCCTGGCCTTCCAGCTTGCCAATATTGCCCGCGACATCGTGCCTGATGCCCAAGTTGGCCGATGCTATCTGCCCGCGGACTGGTTGCAGGCGGAAGGGCTGGACGAAGCCGACCTGATCCGTCCCGAGGCGCGGCTGAGGATCGCCAGATTGGCGCGGCGGCTGGTCCTGCTGGCGCGGCCCTATCGCCGTTCGGCCCGCGTTGGCGCGGCGCGACTGCCGCTGCGCTCGCGGCTGGCCGTATTGGCGGCCGACGGCATTTACGGTGCGATCGGCGAAATGGTCTTGAAACTTGGCGAACAGGCCTGGGATCAACGGGTGAGGACCGGGACCTTGCGCAAGGTTGGTCTGCTTGCGCGCGCCGGTCTGGTCAGCATCCTGCCGCCGTCTCCGGCTCCGCGCGATATGCTTTGGACGCGCCCCCGTTAGTTGCGCAGGGCGGGGCCGCGCAGCTGCCCAGCATCCGCCGCGCGCAATTGGGCCTTGAGGGTGTCGATTGGCGGCGCCCAGAGAAAGCCGAAGCTGACGTTGCCATGCTTGCTCTCAACCACATGATGCAGCCGATGGGCCTGAACGATCCGCTTGAAATAATTGCTCTTGGGAACAATCCGATGCGGCAGGCGGCGGTGCACGATCCAGTCGTGAAAGCCGAAGTAGATCGCACCGTAACCAGCGATCCCGGCACCGATCGCGGTTGCCCATTCTCCCCATCCGCCGCGCACGCCGAGCCAGATCATTGCGATCGAGGGTAGGGCAAAGATTGCCGCGTAGAGGTCGTTCCACTCGAACCAGCCCTCGCGGGTGCGATGATGGCTGGCGTGCAAGAACCAACCGGGGCCATGCATCACCCAGCGGTGCATGGCATAGGCAAACAGTTCCATCGCGCCCAGGGTCGTCAGGAAAATCGCCGCGAGGATCAGCACGTGCATCGCCGGCGTCACACGATCAGGCTGGCAGTCGCCTTGGCACTGCCGACCACGCCGGGAATGCCCGCGCCGGGATGGGTTCCCGCGCCGACAAAATAGAGATTGGGAAAATGGTCGTCACGGTTGTGGCCGCGGAACCACGCACTCTGGGTCAGCACCGGTTCGAGGCTGAAGGCGCTGCCAAGGTGAGCGCCAAGATCGTCGGCAAAATCCTGCGGAGAGTAATGATAGCAGGTGTCGAGGCGGTCATCGAGATCGGGGATGAGGAGATCGCGGATCCTGCCGAGTACCACATCGCGGTACCGCGGTCCTTCGGCCACCCAGTCGACCGCGGCCCGGCCCATGTGCGGCACGGGGGCAAGCGCATAGAAGGTCGATTTGCCGGTCGGGGCCATGTCCGGATCGGTTGCGCTGGGATGATGCAGATAGATCGACGGGTCTGCCGCGAGGCGCCCCTTGCGATAGATGTCGTCGAGCAACGGGCCGTACCGGTCGGAGAAGAGGATCGAATGGTGTGCAATGCCCGGGAAAGAGCCACGCAGCCCGAAATGAACGACGAACAAGCTGGGCGAAAACCGCTTGCGGTGCAGCGAGCGCACCTTTCTGGCAGCATATCCCGAGCCTTCGAGCAGACCATAACTATGCACCAGATCGCCATTGCTGGCCACCAGGTCGGCGGTCAGTACCCGCGACGAGGCGGTCACGATGCCGGTAACGCGCTTGCGCTCGTGGGTGATCCGGCTGACCTTTTCGCCCAGAATGAGCTTGCCGCCGAGACGTTCGAACAAAGCAATCATCCCGTTTACCAGGGCGTTCGTACCGCCCTTAGCAAACCAAACCCCGCCGAGCTTTTCCAGCCGATGGATCAGCGCATAGATGCTGCTGGTGTTCATCGGGTTGCCGCCGACGAGCAGGGTATGAAAGGATAGCGCCTGACGCAGCCTGTCGTCCTTCACGAAGCTTGAAACGACCGAGTATACGGATCGCCACGCCTGGTGACGGGCAAGCGCAGGGGCGACCTTCAGCATTGCGGTGAAATCGAGGAACGGCACCGCACCAAGCTTGAGATAGCCTTCTTCGTAAACGCCCCGCGAATATTCGAGAAAGCGCGCATAGCCGGCCACATCGGCCGGGTTGAGCCGCGCGATTTCCGCGTTCAGTTCTGCATCGACATTGGAATAGTCGAATTGCGTCCCGTCATTCCAGATCAGACGGTAAAACGGGTGCACCGGAAGCAGCGTGACATCGTCGGCCATCCGGCTGCCGGACAACGCCCACAATTCTTCGAGGCAGGCCGGATCGGTGATGACCGTCGGCCCGGCATCGAATGTGTAGCCGTCGCGCTTCCAGACATAAGCGCGCCCCCCGGGGCGATCGCGCGCTTCGACGATAGTTGTCTCGATTCCTGCGCTTTGCAGACGGATCGCCAGGGCGAGGCCGCCAAAGCCGGAACCGATTACGATTGCTGAACGGGGATTGGGCATGGCATCGCACCTATGACAGGCGGCGGGTCAATCAACCTGTCCCAAAGGGCGGATACCACCACAGGGCAAGGCATCGCACTCTGACGGCGAGAAGAACCACCATGGCCGCCAGAACCCTTCCGAGCGCAAATTCGCACAAGAGCAGTCAGCAACCGCGCGAGGTGCTGCTCGCCAATCCGCGCGGCTTCTGTGCCGGGGTGCAGCGCGCGATCGATGCCGTCGAGCGGGCTCTGGATCAGTATGGCGCTCCGGTTTACGTCCGCCGCGCCATCGTTCACAATCAGGTCGTCGTGCGGCGGCTTGAGCGGCTGGGCGCGATTTTCGTTCAGGATGTGGCCGAAATCCCCCCCGGCGCGATCACGATCCTGTCCGCCCACGGGAGTGCCCGGTCGGTAAAACTGGCGGCGCAATCACGCAATCTGCGGGTGGTCGATGCGATCTGCCCGCTAGTGGCCAAGGTTCATGCCGAGATCGACAATTGGTACCGCGCTGGTCGGCATGTCCTGCTGATCGGGCATCTTGGTCATCCCGAAATCGTCGGGACGCTTGGCCAGGTGCCCGCCGGAGCGGTGTCCGTGGTCTCCAAGCCCGAGGATCTCGACGCGCTGGATCTGCCCCCGAACATGGCACTCGCATATGCGGTGCAAACCACTTTCTCCCAGCGGGATGCGGCGGCGATGATCGAAGCGATCAAGGCGCGCTTCCCCGACGTTGCGGGACCGCGCTCAAGCGACATCTGCTATGCGACGACCAATCGCCAGAACGCGATCGAGGCCATCGCGCGCAAATGCGATCTGGTCCTCGTCGCGGGTGACCCGATGTCATCGAATGCGCGCCGTCTGGTAGAGGTGGCCAGCGCGGCCGGCTGTCCCGACGCCCGCCTGATCGCCGCCGCCGCCGAGCTGCCGCTGGCCGCCGTACTGAACGCACGCCGGATCGGCCTGACCGCGGCGGCGTCCACTCCCGCCGACGTGGTCGATGCGATCTGCGATGCGCTTGCCGAACTCGGCTGCACGATCAGCGAGACTGAAGGCGCGGTCGAAGACGTGCGGTTTCGCGCCGTGGCACTCGCCGGTCTTGGCGGCGAGGAGGGCGCCGGATCGCTCGAAGATCGCCTGGTGCGCTTGCGCAAGGATATCGATGCCGAACTCGACCGGGCGATCGGTCATGGGCGCGGTCGCGACC
>NZ_JAYSBK010000131.1:0-6916 GCF_041915465.1 Novosphingobium sp.
AAGGTATCGCCGTCAGCCAGCCCTTCGGTCTTGCGGTCGAGGTGACCGCCGCTTTCGAGCGTTTCGATCAGCCGCAGGTGCGATGCCGTGGCGCTTGGCCCGCCGACTTCGGCGATCGACAGGGCCAGCGCCTGCAGGCGGTTGTCTTCAAGGACCAGCTCGGCAACCTCGTCGGTCATCGCGGTCAGCAGCTTGACGCGGCCGGCCTCGTCGAGCCGCCCGGCGCGCTTGGCGCTGGCCAGCGCGATCTTGATGTTGACCTCGTTGTCGCTGCAGTCGACCCCGGCTGAATTGTCGATGAAGTCGGTGTTGATCCGGCCGCCAATCCCGTCCGCGCCCTTCAGCGCGAATTCGATCCGGCCCGCCTGGGTGCAGCCCAGGTTCGCGCCCTCGCCGATGACCCGCGCACGCACGTCCGCGCCATCGATGCGCAGCGCGTCGTTGGCCGGATCGCCGACCGCAACGTTGTTCTCGCTCGAGGCTTTCACATAGGTGCCGATCCCGCCGAACCAGAGCAGGTCGACCTGCGCCTTCAGGATCGCGGTGATCAGGCTGTCGGGATCGATCGCCTCGACCTCCAGCCCCAGCAGCGCGCGAATTTCCGGGCTGAGCGGAATCGACTTCATGCTGCGCGGAAATACGCCGCCGCCCTTGGAGATCAGCGCCTTGTCGTAATCGTCCCAGCTGGAGCGCGGCAGGGCGAACATCCGGGCCCGCTCGGCCCAGCTCTTTGCCGCATCGGGCGCGGGGTCGAGGAAGATGTGGCGGTGATCGAAGGCGGCAACCAGCAGGATCGACTGCGACAGCAGCATGCCGTTGCCGAACACGTCGCCCGACATGTCGCCGCAGCCCGCCACCCGCACCGGATCGGCCTGGACGTCCACCCCCAGTTCGAGGAAGTGGTGCTGCACCGAAAGCCAGGCTCCCTTGGCGGTGATGCCCATTGCCTTGTGGTCGTAACCCTTCGAACCGCCGCTGGCGAAGGCATCGTCGAGCCAGAAATCATGCTCTTCGGCAAGCGCATTGGCGGTATCGGAAAAGGTTGCGGTGCCCTTGTCGGCGGCGACCACGAAATAGGGGTCCTCACCGTCGCGGATCACGACCTTGGCGGGGTGGACCACCTTGCCGCTGACGATGTTGTCGGTGATCGAGAGCAGGGTGCGGATGAACAGCTTGTAGCTGTCCTTGCCCTCGGTCAGCCAGGCATCGCGGGTTTCGGGCCGCTCGGCCACGATCAGCGGCAGCTGCTTGGGGTAGAAGCCGCCCTTGGCGCCGGTCGGCACGATCACCGCGTTCTTGACCCGTTGGGCCTTCATCAGGCCAAGGATTTCGGTGCGGAAGTCGTCGCGCCGGTCAGACCAGCGCAGGCCCCCGCGCGCGACCGGGCCGGCGCGCAGGTGGATGCCCTCCACGCGGCGCGAATAGACGAAGATTTCGCGCCATGGCACGGGCTTGGGCAGGCCCGGCACCAGTGCGGAATCGAGCTTGAAGGCCAGTGCGTCACCGCCTGCGGGGGCAAAGGCGTTGGTGCGCAGGATCGCCTCGATCACGGCGCGGTACTGACGCAGCAGGCGGTCGTCGTTGATCGCCGAAACCCCGGCAAGGCCGTCGCGGATCGCGTCCTGGGCCTCGGCCTCGGCCTTGGCCCGGTCGCCCTTGAAGGCCGGGTCGTGGCGCGCGGTGAACAGTGCGAGCAACGCGCGCGTGACCACGGGGGCATGGGCCAGCGCATCGACCGCCGTTGCCAGCGAGTAGTTGAGCCCGGTCTGGCGCAGATAGCGATACCAGGCGCGCAGCCAGTTCGCGGCGCGCGCGGTCAGATCGGCCGTCGTGATCAGGCGGTTGAAGGGATCGTCCTCGGCCGCGCCGTTGAGCACGTCGGCAATCGCCCCCTCGATCGTCGCGGCGCGGGCGAGCAGCGCGGCGGGGTCATGCCCGGCAGGGGGCGCCAGCTGGAAATCGTGTATCGTGCCGAGCGCGCCGCCATCGAGCTCCGTCGGCACATCCTCGATCACGCGGAAGCCGAAGTTCTCGAGCGCCGGCACCGTTTCGGACAGGGCCATCGCGCCGTGCAGCTGATAGAGCTTGAGCCGCAGCGTGCCGGGATCGTCACCGGCCACGCTGTGCAGCCGCGCATCGCGGCGGGGGCCATCTTCGCCCTCGCCGACCAGCCGCCTGAGCCGCGCAATGTCGGCAGCGGCCTCTGCCGGGGAATAGTCGCCGCGATAGGCCAGCGGAAAGCTCTCGGCATATCGCGCGGCGATCGCGGCGGCGCGCGAGGGGCCTTCGCTCGCCGCGATTTCGTCCTCGACCGCGTCGCTCCATCCACGCAGCATGGCCTGCAGGCGCGCATCGAGCGCGGCCTCGTCGGGCAATCGGGCGACTTCGGGCAGGTCGAGCACGTAGCGGATCAGGGCGAGGTTGCCCTCGATCTGGGTCGCCCAGTCCAGCACCGGAGCATCGGCGGCTTCGACCAGCATCTGCGCGATCTGCAGCCGCGTACCCGTCGACATCATGTCGCGCGGGACCCAGGCGAAAGCATAGAGGTGGCGCATCAATGCGGCCGGGTAGAGCGCCAGCCGGGGGCGGGGCCGGTCGGTCAGGCTCATCGTGGTGGTCGCAACCCGTTCGACCTCGCTGTCGGACATCGCGATCAGGACGTCGTTGGGCAGCGTGGTCAGGGCATGGACCAGCGCCTTGCCCGCATGGCCTTGCGGCGCAAAGCCGAAGCGCTTGGCCATATCGGCAAGCTGGGCGCGAATACGCGGAATCTGCGTTGGCGCGGCGACCATGCTGGCGCTGGTCCAGATTCCGGCATGGACCGACAGCGCGGTTACCTTGCCGCCTTCGCGGCGGGGCACGATGTAGAGATCGAGCGGGGTGCGACGATGGACGTTGCTGGTGAGGTTCGACTTCACGATCAGCGGCACGCGCGCGCCGCCTTCGTCGAACCAGCGAAACGCGCGTTCATAGGACACCGGGCCGAGCAGGGTCTTGGCGCTCTTGCGGCAGATGCCCAGCGCCTGATGCTGGCTGCCGTCGGCATGGCGTACGACATGCCCCAGCTGGGTCAGCATTCCGTCCTTGAACCAGCGCAGCAGTGCCGCGCCTTCGCTGTCGGGACAGGCATCGGCATCTTCGGCCATCGCGACCTGCATTTTCGGCCAGTCGGCCACGGCGACGCGAACATCGGCGAGGGTCGCGGCCAGCGCCAGTTCGAGCGCGCGGCGCTGACGGGCATCGCCGCGCCGGGTTTCGAGATAGACCATCGATTCGCGCTTTTCGCCAGAAGCAGCGCCGCTCAGGATTTCGGTCAGCGCGCCCTTGGCGTCGCGCCGCACCGCGACGACCGGATGGACCAGCCGGTCGATCGTCAGCCCCTGCGTGGCAATGGTCGATGCGATCGAATCGACCAGGAAAGGCATGTCGTCATTGATCACCGCAATGCGCATGAAGCGCTCGCTGGCACTGCCCGAGACCGATTCCAGCGCGATGGCCGGCTCGCCCGGGTCGCGCTCCAGCGCGGCGGACAGGACGAAGGCGGCGGCGCGTTCGAGTTCGCCGCCAGCCAGCGGCGCTTCGCCCGGCAGGAGCGCCGCTGCGAGCCGCTCGCTCAGAGCCTGTTGGAGGACTGCTTTCGAGGTCATTTCATGCGCTCCTCGGGCAGATCGGACTGCCCGTTCCTGCTTGTTATAAAATTGCTATCGAACGTAGCATTTATGCGCATAGTAGAAGCAAGTAGTCACCACTGCAACCAGTTTGCCCCTTGGAAAACAGGCCCGGGCTTATGCCCCCCCAATGGCCTTGACCGTCAATTCCAGCGAGCGCCGGCGGGCGGCCGGATCGAAAGTTGCCCCGCCAACAATCACTTCGTCGGCGCCGGTGCGTTCGATGAAGCGGGCAATCGCGGCGCGCACCGTCTCTGCGCTGCCGATGGCGCTGGCCTGACGCATGTGTTCGAGCATCGCCAGCATCGAGGGCGACAGCGTCTGGCGGTAACCCGGCACCGGCGGCTTGAGCTTCCCCGGATTGCCGGTGCGCAGCGCGACAAAGCTTTGGTCCATCGACGAGGCGAGCAACACCGCCTCTTCGTCGGTATCGGCGGCGATCACGTTCATCGCCACCATCACGTGTGGCTTGTCCAGTGCCGCCGAGGGGCGGAACTGGTGGCGATAGAGCCGCAGCGCATCGTCCAGCTGGTCGGGCGCGAAGTGCGAGGCGAAGGCATAGGGCAGGCCCAGCGCGGCGGCGAGCTGCGCGCCGAAGGTGCTGGAACCCAGCATCCACATCTGAACCGCCGCGCCAAGGCCGGGGGTCGCCTTGATCCCCAGCTCGGGCTCACCGGTGAACAGCGCGCGCAGTTCGACCACGTCCTGCGGAAAATATTCCGAAACGCGCGCCAGATCGCGCCGCAGTGCCTGGGCGATGCGCATGTCCGCCCCCGGCGCGCGGCCAAGCCCGAGGTCGATCCGCCCGGGATAGAGCGCGTCGAGCGTGCCGAACTGTTCGGCGATCACGAAGGGGTTGTGGTTGGGCAGCATGATCCCGCCCGCACCGATCCGGATGGACTGCGTCGCTTTGCCGACATGCGCGAGCACGACCGCGGTCGCCCCGCCGGCAATGCCTTCCATCGCGTGATGTTCGGCCACCCAGAAGCGCTTGTAGCCCGCGTCTTCGGCGCATTTGGCCAGCAGCGCGGTCTCGGCAAGCGCTTCGGAAACGGTCCCGCCTTCGCGTACGGGGACAAGGTCGAGAACGGACAGGTCGATCATTTGCCGGATGGTGGAGGCGGCGGACCCAACTGGTCAAGATAGGACTTTGCCGTCTTGGCGGCGTCGCTGCCGGGCGCGGCCGCAATCACCGACTCCCAGCTCAGCCTCGCGGCTTCGTCGCGGCCGGAAAGGACCGCGATCACGCCCGCTTCAAGCCCGATTTCGGGATCGACCGGCAGCAACCGGGCGGCAACCTCGATCTCGGCCTGGGCTTCCTCAAGCTTGCCCTGCCGCCGCGCGAGTGTTGCCGAAAGCAGCCAGGCCTGCGGGTTGTCCGGAGCGTTGGCGCGCGCTTCGGCCAGCGCGATGCCTGCCTCGTCGAGTCGGCCAAGGCCGACCAGGGCGCGGGCCCGGTCGATCGATATCTCGCCGGTCAGCTGGGTCAGCCCGGCAGAGAGCGCATCGGTATGGGCAATGTCGAGCGAGGCCAGCGCCCGGTCCGCCGATCCGGCGGCTAGCGCGGCATTGCCGGCCATGGCCCCGCGCGCCGCGCGCGCCGCGCGGTCGCTGACCGGCGTATCGTCGCGGGCCTCGCGGAAGGCGAGTTCAGCCTCGGCCCAGCGTCCCAGCCGGGACAGCGCCACGCCCTGGCAGTGCTTGGGCTCGGCATGGGCGGCGCCGGTCAGGCCCTTGGCCCATCCGTCGGCGATATCCAGCGCGGCCAGCGGATCGGACTGGGCGAGGGCGAGGCAATTGCCCATCCGGGTCTGGGCTTGCGGCATGGGCAGGCTGGGCTCCTGGCTTGGCTGCGGTTTGCGATGATGGATCTCGATCGGGGCCTGCGGCAAGGCGCCGCCGGGGCCGACCTGTCCGGCGAAGGGGAGCAGCAGGGCGAGGGCAAGGGACATCGGGTTCCTCTTGGGAGGATTCAGGGCAGGTCGTTCAGCGTGCGCAGCAGCAGGGCAATGTCCGCGTCGCGCGAAAGCCGGTGGTCGCCGTCCTTGAGCAGGGTGACCTGCACATCACCTGAACGCAGCGCGGCGGCGAGTTTGAGCGCAAGCTCCCACGGCACGTCCGGGTCCGCCTGGCCGTGCAGCAACCGCACCGGGCAGGTCAGCGCGATTTCGCCATGCAGCAACAACTGCGCTTGCCCGTCGGCCCAGAACCGGGCGTGGGTCGGGGTCGGTTCCGGGCCGTAGGGGTTAGGCTGGTAAAGCGTCTCCCCGGCGGTAAGCCGGGCCTTGTCTTCGGCACTGGTGCCCCATTCGGTAAAGTCCGGCGCGGCCGCGATGCCGACCAGTGCATGGACTTGCTCTGGCCGCGCAAGCGCGACAAGCAACATCAGCCATCCGCCCATCGACGATCCGATCAGCACCGCGGGCCCGCTGCACTGCGCCTCGATCAGCGCCAGCACTTCGTCCCGCCAGCGGCTGAGCGAGCCATCGGCAAAGTCGCCGTCGCTTTCCCCGCAGCCCGAATAGTCAAGCAGCAGGCATTCGCGCCCCTGCGCCGCGGCCCAGTCCAGCACGGCGGTCGCCTTGCCGCCCGCCATGTCGGACATATAGCCCGGCAGGAAGACCAGCGCAGGGCCGGTGCCGGCAGCATGGCGATAAGCGATCCGGCGGCCGTCGGCGAGTGTATGGAAGCGGGTTTCGGTCATGACGCTTTCATGCCGCTTCGGCCAGGGCAGGGCAATGCCATTGCCCTGTCATGAATCCCGTTTAATCTGAGCCAAAGCCTTCGGAGTACGCCATGTCCCTGCCTGATCGCATGCCCACTGCCAGCCGCCGCAATTTCTTCAAGCTCGGTGCGCTCGGCGTGGCCGGCCTGTCTGCGCCGCTTATTGCCGCGGAAGAGCCCAAGGGCTTCACGCATGGGGTGGCCAGCGGCGAGCCGGGACCGGAACAGGTGCTGCTGTGGACGCGCTACCGCTCGGGGCATGGCGACACCGTGCGGTTGAGCTGGGAAATGTCCGAAGACGCCGAATTTACCCGTCCGGTGGCATCGGGCGCGGTTCAGGCCCAGCCCGAGAACGATTTCTGCGCCAAGGCCTGGGCGCGGGGGCTCCAGCCCGGCAAGTGGTACTATTACCGCTTCATCGCCCCCTCGGGCGAGGTTTCGGCAATCGGGCGCACCCGCACCTTGCCGGTGGGCAAGCTGGCCAGCTTCAAGCTCGCGGTGTTCTCGTGTTCGAACTATGGCTT
>NZ_JAYSBK010000132.1:0-6910 GCF_041915465.1 Novosphingobium sp.
GCTTCGCGCGTAAAAGCGGCGTTAACCCGGGCAGGCACCAATCCCACCGGCAAGCTGAACCGCGACGCGTTCCTCACCGGGATCAGCGGCCTGACCTATGGCGACGATCCCAAACAGGGCATCGTGGATGGTCACAAGTTCACGCACCCCGGGATGAAGCTGTTTTTCCAGGCGCCTGACGGGTTCTATCTGGTCAACGGCACCCGTGCGGTTGCGATCAGCGGCAATGCCGGCAAGGGGCAGTTCACGGCCGCAGCCTATAACGGCGACATGGATGCCTATATCCGCGCGGCCTTCGGCGCGCTGACCGGGCAGAACGAAGCAAAGATCGATCCGGGTACGATTACCCGCACGACCGTTAACGGGATCAACGCGGCCTATGCGACCGCGCGGGTCAACTCGAGCGGCAGCCAGGTCGATGTGACGGTGTTCGCTTACGAGCTCGCGGCCGGGCAGGCGGTGCATTTCGTTACCGTCGTGCCGGCGGGCAGTTCGAACGTCTTCGCCTCGATGTTCAACTCGCTGCGCCGGATTTCGGCGACCGAGGCGGCGGCCGTCAAGCCGCGCAAGCTGGTGGTGGTCACTGTCAAGAAAGGTGACACCGTCCAGTCGCTGAGCAAGCGGATGGCCTATACCGACCTGCCGCTCGACCGGTTCCTGGTGCTCAATGGACTTGCCGCGAACAGCGTTTTGAAGCCCGGCCAGCGGGTAAAGCTCGTCACCTACTGATTGCGGCGGCAGCCCGCAAATGCGGGTCTTTTGCGATGAACACAGCAAAAGGGGCGGCAGGTTTCCCTGCCGCCCCTCGAAATTCAGCCCGTGGGCTAAATCTGTTGCTTCGCTTACGAAGCCGAACCGTTGGCGACCGACATGGCCGACGAGGTCGTGTTGAAGGTGGTCCGCAGTTCGTTGCCCAGGCCCTGCATCGCGGTGATCGCGGCAACGGCGATGAGAGCGGCGATCAGGCCGTATTCGATCGCGGTGGCGCCAGCTTCGTCACGGAACAGCTTGTTGATGAACTTCATGGTTAGTCTCCTAGTAGACAGTCTTCAGTTACCCGGCTCTTTCTCGGACCCCCGGATTGAGCAAACACCGGTCTAAGGGCTACTTATTGAAAAATACTTAACCCCCAGTCGATTGCGTTACCGCGTCGTGGGTCTTGCTCGTCACCGTGTTCCAGGTGTTGTGGCTGGCATCCGCAAAGTTCTGCAGAGCCGTGAACATCGCCAGCACGATCAGCGAGCAAATCAGTCCCATCTCGATCGCGGAGGTTCCGCGCTCGTCGTGGATTAGTTCTTTAAGGATCGGCTTGATCATTACTTTCCCGCTCCTAGGGGCTGATCGGAAAGAAATACGGCCGTCATCCCTAAGGAAAGGTTGAGATCGCGGTGCGATCTGCAAAAAAATCCGACAATGATTCCCGTCGTCGCCATCGCCCTGATTGATTCGTCCGCACGCGTGCTGATGCAGCGCCGCAAGCTGAGCGGCGCTCACGGGGGTCTTTGGGAATTCCCGGGGGGCAAGGTTGAAGCGGCGGAATCGCCCGAAGCAGCCCTGATTCGCGAGGTGGAGGAAGAACTTGGCATTGCGCTGCGCTCCGACGCACTCACGCCGTTGGGCTTCGCATCCCGGCCGGATGACCCTTATGTCGTCCTGCTTTACACCTGCCGTCGGTGGGACGGGGAGCCGGTGTGCCTGGATGGCGAGGAGATTGGCTGGTTCGCGGCCGATGCGCTGATGGCCCTGGCAATGCCCCCGCTCGACGTGCCTTTGGCAAAGGCTGTGAAAGAACTGCTCGAAAGGGCAAATTAGCCGCTTGCCAAGCTCGAACGACGCCCCTATGTGCGCCTCTCCAACGCGCCCGTAGCTCAGCTGGATAGAGCATCAGACTACGAATCTGAGGGTCGGACGTTCGAATCGTTCCGGGCGCGCCATTACAAAATCGGGCTCTCCGCAAGGAGGGCCCGTTTTTGCATTGGCGGGTCATGGCGCGGGGCGAATCGCACCAAATCTTTGCGACAGCCGGAGCTCAGGCGGGGCAGGGCGCAAGCCGGGTGGCACAGAGCCACGGCGGCATGACATCGCCCATGGCATAGGGCCAGACCAACGCTGCCCACGCCAAGGCCAGCCCCGCCAGCACGGCCGCGCCGCGCCTCGGCAAGCCCATCCGCCGCCATTCGAGCGCGGCCATGGCATGGCCCAGCAGCAGCGGGATGAGGTAGTGATAGAGATAAAGCACGCGCAGCCCGTCGAGGTATTGCAGCATGGCCATATTGGCGATCCACCCAGCCAGCAGCATTGCCCGAACCGGGCTTTCCCTCAGGCGCGACGGCAACAGGCTGGTGAGGACCCCGAACAACGAAATGAGCCAGATCACCAGATTAGGCATCAGTCCGATTGCCATCTGCCCGCCCTGAGCGGGATTGCTGCGATAGAGAATCGCGCCCCGGCCAAACAGCCAGCCGGCGGGATGCGATCCATTGGCGTCGCTCTTGGGCGTGATCGCAAGGTCGCTGCTGATGTGCGCCTCGATCCCCTGCATCACGCCAAGCACTGCGGCAGGGCTCCAGTGACCGGTTTCAAGCGCCTGCCGGTGGGCGGGCTGGAGGAATGCGAGGTCGGCCTTGCCGGCGGCAGTCGCCGGATCGGGCGGAAGCGGGGAGAGCGCGATGTATGCCGAGAGCGTCAGGACCAGCGCGGCCAGGCCGCCCAGCAGGCCCGCGCCGATCCGCCGCCACAACTGCGCGAAATCGTGGTCCCGCAGCGCCGGCCAGAGCAGGAACAGCGCGGTGACCCCAAGCACTAGCGCATTGGCACGTACCAGCGCCGCGCAGGCGAGCGAAAAGCCGAACAGGAAGACTGAAACTGTCCCCGGCCGCCTGATCGCGTGGACTGCCGCGAGCAGTGCACCAAGCACGAAGGCGAGCTGGAAGGCATCGAGCTGCGCCGCGCGGATTTGCACCATCAGCGCCGTATCGGCGAGGAACAGCAGCGAAAGGACCAGGGCAGCCGCCACGCTGCCGGTAAGTTCGAACATCAGCAGCGCAAAGATCCCGGCGGCGAGCACGCCGAACAGCGCGGGGGCAAGGCGCGGGCCGGTGTAATCGAAATCCGGCGGCATTTCCTCCAGATGCACTGCATAGTTCGCGCCGATCCGGTGCCAGTCCGCCCCGGCGTTGCGACCGCTGGCCATGTCGCCCGCCGCGATCAACATCATGCCGAGCGGCGGGTGCGAGGCAAACTGGGTGCGCCCCTCGTGATAATGGGCGGTCGCGGGGAGATAATACATCTCGTCCCAGATCGGCGCGGCGACATTGCCGAGACGCTGGAAATAAAGCACGGCCGCCAGGGCGGCGACCACGGCAAAGACGAGCGCGGCAGCGCGGGATCGTGCCATCATGCCTTGGCGACCTTGCGAAACAGGACGCGCGATTCGGTGCTGCCGTCGAGCCGGGCATCGTCCGGGCCATACAGGAGGGTTTGCGGCGCAAAGCTCGGCATGATCAGGGGATCGGCCCGGTAATGGGCAAAGGTCGGCGTATCGCAAAACCGGAAATGCGCATGATAGATTGCCAGCCAGCCGCCCGGTTCGAGACAGCCGTCGAGCATGGCAATTCCGGCGGCAAAGCGCGCGAACGTCAAGATGGCGGCACAGCTTTCGGGCTGGTGGGCTTCGAGTTCGCCGTGGCGGAAGACGGCCATGGCAAAGATTGCGTCGAAGTGTTCGCCCGGATCGGGCGCGGCGGCGATACGGTAATCGCCCGCCGGGTCGGCGTTGCGCGCAGCATCGATCGCGCGGCGGTTCACTTCGAGTCCGACGATCGTGGCATGCGGCAAACGGCGGCGCAGGGCGCGCACCTCGGCCCCGCTCGAACAGCCGAACGAGAGGATGCGCGGCTCTGGCAGGGGCGATAGCTGTTCGGCCAGGGCATCGAACAAGGCCGGGTAGCGTTCCTCCAAGGTGTCGGGGAAGGGCTGGAACAGGCGCTCGGCCTCGGCGCTTTGCAGGCGGTGCACTTCGCGCAGCGCCGGGTCGGCCAGGCGGTGCAGCGCACGGCCAAGCATCATCGCGCCCGGCACCCGCCGCGCGATGCGGCGCAGCGGTTCCAGCCGGTCGGTTCGGGCGGCGCCATGGTCCATACCCCCGAAATGTCACATGGCGCGGCCAAGAACCAGCCCCAAGCAGATAGCCAATGGATGACGCGGCAGCTTGCGCGGGATATGAGCAACTTATGGAGGAGAGCGAGCAGCCCGTAAGCGTTCCGGCAGCCGACGAGGCTGCTGCGGCCATTGCTCCATCGGCCTGGCGCTTTGCCCGCGCTTCGCGCGCTCACGTGGTGGTCGATGCGGCGGCCTATTACGAGGTTATGCAGCGGGCGATGCTGTCCGCGCGCCAGCGCATCTTGCTGATCGGGTGGGACTTCGACACCAGGATGTTGCTGGGGCCGGGACGGCGCTGGTGGAACAAGCCCGACCGCAAGGCCTGGCCGGCGCGGCTTGGTCCGTTCCTGATCTGGCTGTGCAATCGGCGCCCGGAGCTGCGCGTGCGGGTGCTGAAATGGAACTTTGGCGCGATCAAGTACCTGCTGCGCGGGTCCATGCTGCTCGATCTGGTGCGGTGGTACTTTCACCCCGGAATCGCCTTCAGGTTCGATTCGGCCCATCCGCTGGGTTGCAGCCATCACCAGAAAGTGGTGGTGATCGACGACCAGTTCGCGGTCTGCGGCGGGATCGACATGACTTCGGAGCGGTGGGACACGCCCGAGCACAAGGAAAACGATCCGCGGCGGCACAAGCCGATGAGCCCCAGGCTCTATGGTCCGTGGCATGACCTGACCATGCTGGTCGAAGGCGACGCGGCACAGGCGCTGGCCGAATTGGGGCGCGAACGGTGGATTCAGGCGGGCGGGGGCGACCTTGCGCCGTGCGAGCCGCAGTCGGAGCAGATCTGGCCTGAAAGCCTCGCCGCCGAATTTCGCGACGTTGAAGTGGGCGTCGCGCGCACCCGTTCGGCCTGGCGCGGGCTTGCCGAAGTGCGCGAAGTCGAGGCTTTGTTCATCGAACACATCGCCCGCGCGCGACGCTTCATCTATGCCGAGAGCCAGTATTTCGCTTCGCGATCGATTGCCGAGGCAATTGCCTGCCGGGTGGCTGAGCCGGACCCGCCGGAGATCGTCCTGATCAACCCGTTGACCGCCGAAGGCTGGCTGGAACAGGCGGCGATGGACGGGGCGCGCGTGCGCCTGTGCCGCGCGATTGGTGAGGCCGACCATGCCCGCCGGTTCCGCATCTTCATCCCGCGCAATGCCGCGGGGACGCCGATCTATATCCATTCGAAGATGATGATCGTCGATGACGAGGTGGTGCGGGTCGGTTCGGCCAACATGAACAACCGCTCGCTCGGGCTCGATACCGAAGTCGACATGTTCATCGACGCCGCGCGCCCCGGCAACGCCCACGCGGCGCGGCCGATCGAGCGGTTGCGGTACCGGCTGCTGGCCGAACATCTCGGCATGGCGATCGAGGCGGTTGCCGCGGCACTGGCCCAAAACCAAGGCTCGATGATCAGGCTGATCGAGAGCGCGCCACGTGCCGGCAAGCGGCTTGACGCTTTTGTCTTGCGTCCGCTGGGCGAAGCGGAGAAAGCGGTGGCCGATAACGCGCTGCTCGATCCGGAGCGGCCCGAGGACATGTTCGAGCCGATCGGCAGACGGCGCGGCCTGTTTCGCAGGGGCGGATTCCTGCGCCGCCCGCGCTAGGGAGACGAAACGACGTGAGTTGCGATCCGGACCACCACCATGACGGAGCCAGCGCCAAGCTGCCCGTTCCCGAAGACGTGCAGGAAGCGATCCGTACGCTGATCCGTTGGTCGGGTGACGATCCGCAGCGCGAAGGCCTGCTCGATACCCCCGCACGCGTAGCACGCGCATGGAAGGAATATTGCCAGGGCTACGAAAGCGATCCCGCCGCGCATCTTTCGCGTCAGTTCGAGGAAGTGGGCGGTTATGACGAACTGGTCCTGCTGAAGGACATTCCGTTCCAGTCGCACTGCGAACACCACATGGCGCCGATTACCGGCAGGGCTGCAATCGCCTATATGCCGCGCGACCGGGTGGTGGGCATTTCGAAGCTTGCCCGCGTGCTCCACGGCTTTGCCCAGCGTTTGCAGATCCAGGAACGCCTGACCGCCGAAGTCGCCCAGTGTATCTGGGACAACCTCAATCCGCATGGCGTCGCCGTGGTGATCGAGGCGCAGCACGGCTGCATGACCGGGCGCGGGGTCAAGACGCCGGGCGTGGGCATGGTCACCAGCCGCCTGATGGGTTGCTTCCTGGAAGACCATCGCAGCCGCAAGGAAGTACTCAGCCTGATGGGCTATTGATCCCTCGTCGGATGGGGTGACGTTGAATGTTGGTCCGCGCCAAACGGCCCCTGATCACCCGGCTGCGGCGGCGCTTTCGCAGCGGCGAGGCGCTGGTGCTGCTGCTCGCAGTAGCGGTCGGCGCGGCCGCGGGGCTGACGACCGTAATCCAAAGCTGGTTCGCGCACGGCTTGCAGGGGCTGCTCTACGGCGTAAGCGAGAACCGCCTGAGCGCGCTCGCCTCGATCCGGCACCCGGCCAAGCTGCTGTTCCTGCCGCTCGGCGGAATTGTGCTGGGGTTGCTGATCCGGTTCTTCGCCGCGCGGCGCACGCCGGTCGACGTGGTCGAGGCCAATGCCTTGCACGGCGGGCGGATTCCTTGGCGCGATACCATGCAGGTGTCCGCGCAGACCCTGGTTTCTAACGGGTTTGGCGCATCGGTCGGGCTTGAGGCGACCTATGCGCAGATGGGCGGCGGCATGGCCTCGCTGGCCGGGTCGTGGTTGCGGCTCAAGCGGTCCGAATTGCGCACGCTGGTTGGCGCGGGTG
>NZ_JAYSBK010000133.1:0-6871 GCF_041915465.1 Novosphingobium sp.
GATATGTTCGGGCAGCAGCAGGTATTTCACCATGTAGAGCACCAGCAGGGTCTGCATGGAATAGTACGAAAAGCGTTCGCACCCTTCGACGAAAGCCAGATAGCCCAGCCCCTTGGGGTGGCCAAGGAAAGCACGGTCATGCGCCGGCAATTCGAGCTGCGGGGTGGCGTCTGATACGGACATGGAGGCTTCCAACCGGTTGCGGATGCAACCTGTTAGCCTGCCTGCGGCCCAAGTCAAACCGGCGCGGGGGTTATCCCCGCAGCTGTTCGTCGAGGCCAGCGCGGTGTTATCCGCGCAACTGCTCGTCAAGGAACGCGGCGACCTCATCCAGCGCGACGTCCTTGGCGAGGAAGGCCTGGCCGATGCCCTTCATCAGCACGAAGGGCAGGGTGCCCGCGTCCATCTTCTTGTCGTGGAGCATATGCGCCGTCAGCGCCGCACCGTCGCAGTTGAGCCCGAGCGCGGAAATCTCGCTCGCCATCCCGACGCTGGCAAGGTGCTGCGCCACGTGTTCGGCGCTGGCGCGCGGCATCAACCCGCGATGCGCGGAAAAGCGCGCGGCGAGGACCATGCCGAGCGCCACCGCCTCGCCGTG
This sequence comes from Novosphingobium sp., assembly GCF_041915465.1. Taxonomy (GTDB): domain Bacteria; phylum Pseudomonadota; class Alphaproteobacteria; order Sphingomonadales; family Sphingomonadaceae; genus Novosphingobium. The sequence goes on from NZ_JAYSBK010000133.1 coordinate 599, forward strand.
GAGCAGACGCTCGCCGAACCCGGTCTGGGCTTCGAGCGCATGGCCGAAGGTGTGGCCGAGGTTGAGCAGGGCGCGCAGGCCCAGCGTTTCGCGCTCGTCCTCGTTCACGATCCGCGCCTTGGTCGCGACCGAATGCGCCACGGCATACTCGCGCGCGGCGGAGTCGCCTTCCAGCAGCGCGGGGCCGTGCTCGTCGCACCAGGCAAAGAAATCGGCGTCGCCCAGCAGGCCGTACTTCACCACTTCGGCATAACCAGCCTGCAGTTCGCGCAAGGGCAGGGTGTCGAGCACGGCAAGATCGGCCAGTACCAGCGAGGGCTGGTGGAACGCGCCGACCAGGTTCTTGCCGGCGGGCGTGTTGATCGCGGTCTTGCCGCCCACGCTCGAATCGACCTGGGCGAGCAGGCTGGTCGGCAGCTGGATGAAATTGCACCCGCGCTTGAGGATCGCGGCGGCAAACCCGGTCAGGTCGCCGATCACCCCGCCGCCGAGCGCGAGGATGTGGTCACCGCGCTCGACTTCCTCGGCCAGCAGCCAGTCGACCAGTGCCGCCAGTTGTTCCCAGCTCTTGGTCGATTCCCCGGCCGGAAGGATCCGCCAGACGGCTTCGTGGCCGCCTTCGTGCAGCGCATTCTCCACCACTGCGCCCCAGGCGGCGTGGACGCGCGCATCGGTGACGATCGGCACGCGGCGCTTGCGCAGCTTGCCTCGGCATTGCTCGACCAGCGTGGCGAGCAGGCCCGTGCCGACCCGCACTTCGTAGGGACGGCCAGCGATGTCGACGGGAATTACAGCCATGCTTCGATCCCCTTCAGGACCTTGGTGACGGTGCGGGAATGCGGCCCTGCCGTGCTTTTTACGTGGATCGGGGCCTGCGAATAGAACGGCTCGCGCTCGCTCCGCAGCTGGGTCAGGATTTCGCGCGGATCGCCGTTCCTGAGCAGCGGGCGGCTGTCCTTGCGGCCGACCCGGTCGATCAGCACGTCGACTTCGGAATCGAGCCAGACCGGGATCGTCTTTTCAAGGATCAGCGCGCGTGTTTCGGGATTGACGAAGGCCCCGCCGCCGGTCGCAATCACGCAGCGCGTGCCGGGGCCGTCGATCAGGCGGGCGATGACGCGCCGCTCGCCGTCGCGGAAGTAGGGTTCGCCATATTGTGCGAAAATTTCCGAGATCGACATCTGCGCGGCGCGTTCGATCTCGTCATCGGCATCGATGAAGGGGATGTGCAGAAGATTGGCGAGTTTGCGCCCGACGCTGGACTTGCCCACGCCCATCATGCCGACAAGCACCACCGGCCGGTCAATCCGGCGTGCCAGGGCCTCTATTTCCGTGGCCGGCAGCTGGGTTTCATCGAGTTCCATTGCGAGGCTGCCTATAGATAGGCTAACCGGAGGTGCAAGCGTTTGGGTGTCGAGCAGTGATGAGGGTTCGCGTGGCAGTGATGGTCCGCAAGGAATGGTTGATTGCAGGCGTACTCGCGGCAGGGCTGGCAGTGTTGCTGGCCTGGGCCTGGCAGGACGGCGGCGAACGCCCCCTGCGCGAAATCAGCCAGAGCGTGACCATCCCGCCCGTGACCACTTCAGGAGCAAATCGGTGAAGCGCCCCGTCAACCAGATCGCGATCCTGCTTGGCGGAGCGGCGCTGGCGCTGACTTCGGCCTGGGCGATCGCGCAGGATGCCCCCGAATCGTTGCTGCCCCCCGGCTTCGACAAGCCCAAGGCCAAGCCTGCGACTCCCGCCGTGACCAAGACCACCGGCAATTCGCCCACCACTGTTGCGACGCCCGTGGTTCAGCCGATTCCGGGCGTTGCATCGGCGCCGGTGCTGCCGGCGGGCAAAAAAATCCCGACCCTGGCCGAGCTTGAGGCGATGTCGCCAGACGAGCTTGACGAGCTGCTGGGCCTGAAGCCGAAGTCCGACATTCCCGATGCGGCGCGGCGCTCGATGAACAAGGTCGGCATCCTCGCGGCGGACGAAGGCGGGTTCTCGTCAGGGTCCTTCGTGCGGCAGAGCCCGCAGCTGGTCCAGGCCGCTTTGACGCGCAATTCGGGTGCACTTGTCTCGCGCTGGGGGCATATTCTGTTGCGGCGGGGGCTGGTCAGCCGCCTCGATGCGCCCAGCGGGGTCAATCCCGCCGACTTCGCCGCCTGGCGCGCCGGTTTGCTGGTGCGCATGGGTGAAGGCGATGCCGCGCGCGCGCTGGTGCAGGATGTCGACGCTGGCAACTATACCCCGGCGCTGACCCAGTCGGCGATCGAGGCCTATCAGTTCACCGCCGACATCACCGGCATCTGCCCGGTCGCCGGCGTGATCGGCGGCGGACGCAAGGACGCGGATTGGCGCGTGCTGCGCGGGATCTGCGCCGCGTTCCAGGGCGATGGCTCGGCCGGGCTGGCCCAGCTTGACCGGCTGGCGGGCGAAGGCGCCTGGCCCAAGATCGACATGCTGCTGGCGCAGAAATATGCCGGATCGGCGGGAACCGGGCACCGCGCGGTGACGATCGAATGGGATGGCGTCACCGACATGAACCCCTGGCGCTATGCGCTGACCATCGCGGTCGGGCTGACCCCGCCCGAGGGACTGATGAAGAACCTGCCGGTGCGCTACAGCTATGTGGCGGCAACCGCGCCGATGGTGGGCCTCGAAGGCCGCGCCGCCGGGGCGGACCGGGCGGCGGGCGCGGGGATCCTTTCCAGCGCGGCGATGGTCGATCTCTACAGCCAGATCTACGCGCTCGATGAAATCAAGGGCGATTGGGCCGCTGCCGCCGAGACCCTGCGCAAGGCCTATGTCGCGCCGTCGCCGGCGGACCGCATGGCCGCGATCCGCGCGCTGTGGGATGGCGCGCCCGATGCGCAGGCCCGCTTTTCGCGACAGGTGCTCACCGCCTATGCCGCCGCGCGCATGCCGGTCGATCCCAGCCTCAAGGACGACGCGCCCGACCTGATCGCCTCGATGCTGACCGCCGGGCTTGATCAGAATGCGATGCGCTGGGCGCCGCTGGTCGATAGCGGCAGCCTGGGCTGGGGCCTGCTCGCGCTTGCCGCACCGCAACGGTCGGCGGCCATCAATGGCAGCGCGCTGAGCGCCTTCCGCAGCAACGACAAGAGCGATGGCAATCGCAAGTCGCAGTTCCTGCTGGCGGGGCTGGCCGGACTGGGCCGGGTCGACAATTCCGTCGCCGGGGAGTTTTCGGGCAACCTCGGGATCGACCTGTCGCGCCAGACCCGCTGGACCCGGCTGATCGACCAGGCGGCGGACGTCAACAACCAGGGGCTGGTCGTGCTGCTGGTCGGTCTGGGGATGCAGGGTGATAGCTGGGACAAGATGACCCCGGTCTATCTGTATCATATCGTCTCGGCGCTGAACCGCGTCGGCCTTGGCGCCGAGGCGCGGATGATCGCGGCCGAGGCGGTCGCACGGGGTTAGGCGCATTTCGGCGGAGATCGAGGCGTTCCTCGCCATGCTCGCGGCAGAGCGGGGGGCGGCAGCCAACACGCTGGCGGCCTATCGCCGCGATCTGGAGGGCGCCGAAGAGGCGATCGGCGAGCTGGCGAAGGCGGATGGCGCCGCACTGGCATCGCTCGGGGTGGCCTGGGCCGACCTCGCTCCATCAAGCCTGGCACGCAAGTGTTCGGCGCTGCGCCAGTTTTTTGCTTTCCTGGTCGACGAAGGGCTGCGCGGCGACGACCCGTCGCCCGCGCTGCCGCGGCCGCGCACGCGCCGCCCGTTGCCGCGTCTGCTGAGCCGCGCCGAAGTAGAGGCACTGTTCGCCCAGGCCGAGAGCGAAGCCGCCACAGACACTCCCGCGTCGGTGCGGATGCTGACCCTGCTCGAACTGCTCTATGGCTCAGGCCTGCGGGCGACCGAACTCGTTGCCCTGCCGCTGAGCGCCGTGCCATGCGATGCGCCGTTCCTGACGATCACCGGCAAGGGCGGGCAGCAGCGGATGGTCCCGGTCAGCACCCGCGCGGTCAGGGCGCTCTCGCGCTGGACGGCGGTGCGTGCAGGCGGGGGCAAGCAGCTGTTTCCCTCGCGCTCGGGCAAGGGCCATCTCACGCGGATCCGACTGTTCCAATTGCTGCGCGAGCTGGCGGGCCGAGCCGGACTCGATCCCGAAAAGGTCAGTCCGCACGTGCTGCGCCACGCCTTTGCGACCCATTTGCTGGAAGGCGGGGCGGACCTGCGCGTGCTGCAGACGTTGCTGGGGCACGCCGACATTGCCACGACCCAGATCTATACCCACGTCGACAGCGCGAGGCTGGTCGCACTGGTCAATGCGCGGCACCCTCTTGCCGTAAGGGCCTTGCCGGAATGAACCGGGCGGGCTAGCGCGAATCCATGATTTCCTATCTCGAGTTCGAAAAGCCGGTTGCAGCGCTCGAAGCCCGCATTTCCGAGCTGCGCGAAACCGCCAGCACTGGCGATGTCGACATCTCGGCAGAGATCCGGCGCCTTGAAGCCAAGAGCGCGGACCTCTTGGCCAGCACCTATGCCGCCCTGACGCCCTGGCAGAAGACGCAGGTGGCGCGGCATCCGATGCGCCCGCACTTCAAGGACTTCGTCGAGCAGATCTTCACCGATTTCGTGCCGCTTGGCGGGGACCGCTATTACGGCGACGATCAGGCGATCATTGGCGGCTTTGCCAAGCTGGGCGGCCGCCGCGTGATGTTGATCGGGCACGAAAAGGGCAACGACACCCAAAGTCGGATCAAGCACAATTTCGGCATGGGCAAGCCCGAAGGCTATCGCAAGGCGATCCGCCTGATGGAACTGGCCGGCAAGTTCGGCCTGCCGGTGGTGACACTGGTCGATACCTCGGGCGCGTTTCCGGGGGTTGAGGCCGAGGAACGCGGTCAGGCCGAGGCCATCGCCCGTTCGACCGAAGCCTGCCTGGCCCTGCCGGTGCCGATGGTGGCGGTGGTCGTGGGCGAAGGCGGTTCGGGCGGCGCGGTGGCGCTGGCCAGCGCCGAACGCGTGCTGATGTTCGAGCACGCCGTCTATTCGGTGATCTCGCCCGAAGGCTGCGCCTCGATCCTGTGGCGCACCAACGAAAAGGCGGCCGATGCGGCCGAGGCGATGAAGGTGACCGCGCAGGACTTGCTGGGCCTTGGCGTGATCGACCGGATCGTCAAGGAACCGGTTGGCGGCGCGCACCGCGATCCCGAAGCCGCCGCAAAGGCGCTGGGCAAGGCGATCACGGAAGAGCTTGACGAACTGGCCAAGCTCAAGCCCGAAAAGCTGCGCGCCAAGCGCGAGGAACGCTTTCTGCGCATTGGCGAGGGCTAAGCCCGGCCGGGGCGGGGCGAACTGCCCCATTCCTGCGATCGCTGGACTTTCCACCGCGATGGAGGTTACTTACCTTTCAACATGTTAACCATGTTAAAGGGGAGAACCTCATGGCTATTCGTAAATCGACCCTGCTCGCCCGGTTCGGCGCGGGCGTGGCCCTGTCGGTCATGGCGCTGCCGATCGCCCAGGCGGCAACCCAGACGGTCCAGTCGATCAGCGCCAAGGACAAGGCGGAAGGAGCCAAGGCTCACCCCCAGTTGGTCGAGGAGTTCGGCGGCGCGGTGACCGGTCCGCAGGCAAGATACGTCGAATCGGTGGGCAAGGGGATCGCGGTCCAGTCCGGCCTCAGCAATGCGACCAGCGATTTCACGGTCACGCTGCTCAACTCCTCGGTAAACAACGCCTTCGCGGTTCCGGGCGGTTATGTCTACACGACGCGCCAACTCGTCGCGCTGATGAACAACGAGGCGGAACTGGCCGCGGTGATGGGCCATGAAGTTGGCCACGTTGCGGCGCGCCACTCCGCAAAGCGGCAAAGCGCGGCGACGCGCAACACGGTGATCGGCGTGCTTGGCAGTCTGCTGACCGGTGCACTTCTGGGCAATACCGGGATCGGCGAGATCCTGCAGCAAGGCTTCATGCAGGGTTCCCAGCTGCTGACGCTGAAGTATTCGCGAGGCCAGGAAACCGAGGCGGACAACCTTGGCGTGCAATACCTGTCCTCTGCTGGTTACGATCCGCGCGCGATGTCGACCGTGCTGCAAAGCCTGGCGAATCAGAATGCGCTCGATGCCAAGCTGATGGGGACGACCGACCGGGTGCCGGAATGGGCTTCGACTCACCCCGATCCCGCTTCGCGCGTAAAAGCGGCGTTAACCCGGGCAGGCACCAATCCCACCGGCAAGCTGAACCGCGACGCGTTCCTCACCGGGATCAGCGGCCTGACCTATGGCGACGATCCCAAACAGGGCATCGTGG
>NZ_JAYSBK010000134.1:0-6655 GCF_041915465.1 Novosphingobium sp.
TCGTAGGCGGCGGGGAACGGGGTGGTTACGCGGGTCGCAAGGTCACCGCGGGCAAGGCTTTGCAGGCGTTCGCTGACCGCGGCGATGACCTGGCGCTGTTCGGCATCGACCGCTTCGCGCAGGGCCTGGGCGGTCGCTTCGGCGCTGGCCTGTTCGATCCGCGCCGCGGCCTGACCCAGCACCAGACCTTCCAGTTCAAGGCTCAGCTTGATCAGCACGCCCGCCTCGATCAGCACGATCAGGGCATGGAAGAGCACGCGGGGCAGGCTGGCCCCATCGGGAAAGACATAGGCCGGGGCGACGAAGGTGGTCAGGAGGTGATGCACCGCCGTGACCAGCGTGGCTGCCACCAGCGGACGCCAGTCGGCCAGGATCGCGGTTGCGGCAATCAAGGCGAAGAACACCATGTGGACGTCGATCTGCCACGACTGACCGTGCGCCTGCATCAGGAAGACCGCGGCAAACAGCGGCAGGGTGGCGCCCAGCAGAATACGTGCCGCGCTATCGCTGCGGCCCTTCCAGGCGAGCCAGCTTGGTCCCAGCGCCAGCACCACGCTAAAGCCGAAGCCAAGCACGTCGCCCGAAAACAGCACCGCCTCGACCCCCGACATCGCGACGCAAAGCCAGCAGATCAGGGCGAGGATCTGGATACCCTTGAGGCGGAATTGTTCAAGCTCGTCCATAGTCACGTGTTTCCTTGGGTGTTGAGCGTGCCGCACAGTCGCTCGGGCACCGCCACCGCGACGATGCCCTGCGCCAGGGCTTCGAGCCCGGCCCGGTCGGAAGGCATGCGCACGATCAGGTGACCTCCGCGAACGCTTGCACCCTGAATTGGCAAATCGAGCCCGGCACGGGTCGGGTCGCCGGTCAGGATCAGCGCGGCCTGGCCAGAGCGGGGATAGGCAATTGCGGCAAGCATGATCGCGCTGCCCAGTGCGCCCGGCACGAACCATTCGAGCCAGTGCGTGCTTCCGGTTGTGCGCGCGCTTCGTTCCATGTTGGGCGGCTTAGCGCAGCGCGATTTGCGTTACGGTGCCGAGGCCGATCTGGCGAATTACCTAGTCCTGCTTCGGATTTGCCACAGCTTTCATGGCCGCAGCGCCGCGCCCCAGCTTTCGCTTCGCGCGGGGCTTGGCTAGGGTCGGGGCATGGCGACGAACCCGCAAGACGGCCAGCACTGGGAATGGCAGTACCTCAACCTGATGCGCCGCATCTGGGAGCAGGGCGACGAACGCATCGACCGCACCGGGGTGGGTACGCGCTCGGTGTTCGGGGCGGAAATCCGGTTTGACCTGGCGGGCGGGGCCATGCCGCTGATTTCGACCAAGCGGGTCTACTGGAAAACCGCCACGCGCGAATTCCTGTGGTTCCTGACCGGTGACACCAATATCCGCAAGCTCTGCGCACAGGGCGTCGAAATCTGGACCGACTGGCCGCTCGACCGTTACCGCAAGACCACTGGGGACGAGATTTCGCGAGAAGATTTTTCCGCGCGTATCGTCGCCGACGAAGCCTTTGCCGCCGAATGGGGCGATCTTGGCCCGGTATATGGCAAGCAGTGGGTCGACTGGCCGGTCTATGAACCGGCGGGCGAAGGATTGTTCCGTCAGCGCCCGCACGGGGTGAACCAGGTGGCCGAAGTGGTCCACAGCCTGCGCCACAACCCCGGCAGCCGCCGCCACATCGTCGAGGGCTGGAACGTCGCCGAACTCGCGCAGATGGCCCTGCCGCCGTGCCACAAGACCTATCAGTTCCACGTTGCCGGCAACCGGCTGTCGTGCCTGCTCTACCAGCGTAGCTGCGACGTGGCGCTGGGCCTGCCGTTCAACCTGTGGGGCGCGGCGCTGTTTACCCGGATGCTGGCCCAGCAGTGCGATCTGGAGCCGGGCGAGCTGGTGTGGATGGGGGGCGATACGCACCTCTATCTCAACCATGCGGAGCTGGTTGAAGAACAGATCGCGCGCACACCCGAAGGGGCGCCGGTAATGACCATTGCGCGCCGTCCCGATTCGGTGTTCGATTACCGGATCGAGGACTTCGAAGTGACCGGCTATGCCCCGCAAAAGCACATCTCTGCGCCAGTTGCGGTCTAGCGGCGGTTCGGTTGACGTTGGACGCGAAGCACGGCGTCATCCTAATGCTGATTTGGTTGACGATGTGACCGGTTTGAAATAATATAACACGCATCTGGAATTTGCTTCCAAGGCTGCATGGTGCATCCCGGAAGCGGGAGAGCGCGTTATGGCGAATGGGCCTACCAGTGCAGAAGGTGCGCGCGGCAACCTGCCGCCGCTGTCTTTGCACGTTCCCGAACCGCATTTCCGGCCGGGCGATCCGGTCGATTATTCGTGGCTGGACATCCCGCCCGCCGGGGCCGAGCCGCGCCCCGACGAAGCCTGCGACGCCGCCGAAACGCACCCCTTGTGCCTAGGGCTGGTGCGGGTGCTCGATGAAAATCACCAGGCTGTCGGCGCATGGGACCCTGGGCTCGATCCCGAAACGCTGCGGCGGATGCTGCGCGTCATGGCGCTGACCCGCGCCTTTGATGACCGGATGTATCGCGGCCAGCGCCAGGGCAAGACCAGCTTCTACATGAAGTGCACCGGGGAAGAAGCGACCAGCGTAGCGTCCGCCTTCGCTCTTGCTGACGACGACATGGTGTTCCCCAGCTATCGCCAGCAGGGCATCCTGATCGCGCGCGGCTATCCGATCGTCGAGATGATCAACCAGATCTATTCGAACCGGGCGGACAAGCTGAAGGGCCGCCAGCTGCCGATCATGTATTCGAGCGCTGAGCACAACTTCTTCACGATCAGCGGCAATCTCGCGACGCAGTATCCGCAGGCCGCCGGCTGGGCCATGGCCAGCGCGATCAAGGGCGACACCCGGATCGCGGCGAGCTGGGTGGGCGAAGGCTCGTCGAGCGAAGGCGATTTCCACGCCGCGCTGACCTTTGCCGCCGTTTACAACGCCCCGGTGATCTACAACGTGGTCAACAACCAGTGGGCCATTTCCAGCTTCTCAGGCTTTGCCGGGGCCGAGCGCACCACCTTTGCCGCGCGCGCGGTGGGCTATGGCGTGGCCGGCCTGCGCGTGGACGGCAACGATCCGCTGGCGGTCTATGCCGCGGTGCGCTGGGCCGCGAACCGTGCGCGCAGCGGCGGCGGACCGACCCTTATCGAGCACTTCACCTACCGCGCGGAAGGCCATTCGACTTCGGACGATCCCAGCCAGTACCGCTCTGCGCACGAGCGCGAGGAATGGCCGCTGGGCGATCCGATCATGCGCCTCAAACGTCACCTGATTGCGCTGGGCGAATGGTCAGTCGAACAGCATCAGGCGATGGACGCAGAGCTGATCGAGCAGGTGAAGGCCGCGACCAAGGAAGCGGAAAAGAACGGCGTGCTGGGCCACGGCCTGCACCATCCGTTCCACACCATGTTCGAGGACGTGTTCGAAGAGCTGCCCTGGCACCTGACCGAACAGAGCGAACAGGCGATGCGCGAGCGCCGGATCAAGTGGCCGGAGTGGAAGGAATCATGAGCGTCGAGGAAGCCCCGGTGAGCCTGCACGATGCTCCCACCCGCCGCCTCAACATGATCGAGGCGATCAACGACGCGCTCGACATTATGATGGCGCGCGATTCCAATGTCGTCGTGTTCGGCGAGGATGTCGGCTATTTCGGCGGGGTGTTCCGCGCGACGGCGGGCCTCCAGAAGAAATACGGCAAGAACCGCGTGTTCGACACCCCGATCAACGAATGCGGGATCATCGGCGCGGCGGTGGGGATGGGGGCCTATGGCCTGCGCCCGGTGCCGGAAATCCAGTTTGCCGACTACATCTACCCAGGGCTCGACCAGCTCGTCTCGGAAGCGGCGCGGCTGCGCTATCGTTCGGCGGGGGAATTCATCGCGCCCATCACCGTGCGCTCGCCCTTTGGCGGCGGGATCTTCGGCGGGCAGACCCACAGCCAGAGCCCCGAGGCGCTGTTCACCCATGTCGCCGGCCTCAAGACCGTGATCCCGGCCACGCCCTATGACGCCAAGGGGCTGCTGATCGCCGCGATCGAGGACAATGACCCGGTCATGTTCTTCGAGCCCAAGCGCATCTACAACGGCCCGTTCAATGGCTATTACGACAAGCCGGTCGAACCCTGGGCCCGCCATGCGGACAGCGAGGTGCCGGAGGGCTATTACTCGATCCCCCTCGGCAAGGCGCGGATCGTGCAGGAGGGCGAGGCGCTGACCGTGCTGGCCTATGGCACGATGATCCACGTGGCCGAAGCGGTGTGCCGCGAAAAGGGCGTCGATGGCGAAATTATCGACCTCAGGACGCTGGTCCCGCTCGACATCGAGGCTGTGCAAAAGTCGGTGGAGAAAACCGGCAAATGTCTGATCGTTCACGAAGCGACCCGCACCTGCGGCTTTGGCGCGGAACTTTCCGCGCTGGTGCAGGAACGCTGCTTCTATCACCTCGAAGCGCCGATCGAGCGCGTGACGGGCTTTGATACGCCCTATCCGCACAGCCTCGAATGGGCATATTTCCCCGGTCCCGTCCGCATCGGCGAGGCGCTGGACAGACTCCTGAAGGCCTGACCTCTATGGGCAAGTTCACTTTCAATCTCCCCGACATCGGCGAAGGCATCGCCGAGGCCGAAATCGTCGCCTGGCACGTCAAGGTGGGCGACCGGGTCGAGGAAGACGACAAGATCGCCGACGTGATGACCGACAAGGCCACGGTCGAGATGGAAAGCCCGGTATCGGGCGTGATCGTCTCGGTTGCCGGGGGCGAGGGCGAAATGCTGGCGATCGGCGCGCCGCTGGTGGTGATTGAAACCGACGGGGAAGGGGAGGAAGAGCCCGCCCCTGCGCCTGCGCCAAAGGTTGAAGCAGCGCCGGTTGTCGACGCCGCGCCTCAGCCCGTTGCTTCGCCTCCACCACCTCCGCCTGCTCCCGTCGCCGCAGAACCGGTGGCTCCTGCGCCTGTTGCGCAAGCCCACGCCAAGGTCCTCGCCAGCCCTGCCGTGCGCGCGCGGGCGAAGGAACTGGGCATCGCGCTCGACCAGATCCGTCCCGCCGAGGATGGCCGCATCCGCCACGCCGATCTCGACGCGTTCCTCGCCTACAACGGCGCCTACCGCGCGCCGGGCGGCAAGCGCTCCGACGAGCAGGTCAAGGTCATCGGTATGCGCCGCCGCATTGCCGAAAACATGGCCGCATCAAAGCGCAACATCCCGCACTTTTCCTATGTCGAGGAATGCGACGTCACCGCGCTCGAAGACCTGCGCGCCCAGCTCAACGCGGGCCATGCCGACCGCCCGCGCCTGACCATGCTGCCCTTGCTGATCCGCGCCTTCTGCCGCTGCCTGCCGGACTTCCCGATGCTGAATGCGCGCTATGACGACGAGGCGGGCGTGGTTACCCGCCACGGCGCGGTGCATCTGGGCATGGCGACCCAGACCCCGGCGGGGTTGATGGTGCCGGTGATCCGCGACGCGCAGGACAAGAACCTGTGGCAACTCGCCGCCGAGATCGCGCGGCTGGCCGAAGCTGCCCGCAATGGCTCTGCGACCAGCGCGGAATTGTCGGGTTCGACCATCACGGTTACTTCGCTCGGGCCGCTCGGCGGCGTGGCGACGACGCCGGTGATCAACCGCCCGGAAGTCGCCATCATTGGCCCCAACCGGATCGTCGAGCGCCCGATGTTCGTGCCCGATGGCATGGGCGGGGAACGCATCGCCAAGCGCAAGCTGATGAACATCTCGATCAGCTGCGATCACCGCGTGGTTGACGGGTGGGATGCGGCTAGCTTCGTTCAGGCCGTCAGGAAGCTGATCGAAACCCCGGTGCTGCTGGTGGCGGACTGACGGTTCAGCGCACGATCGCGCTGTAGGCGATTCGGCCCGAACCCTGCGCGGCCTGGTTCGGGGCAACGCGCCAGCGCACATGGGTAACGTCTTCGGGGGTGGCGAGACGCCCCCCGATGCGCAAGGCGCCCAGTTTGCCCCAGGTGCGCCCGCCGTCGACCGAGACTTCCTCGTCGCCGCTGGCGCTGCCCTGGTAATAGACCGTGCGCGGCAGGGGATTGGTCACGACAAAGCCGCCCGCGCCGCCCAGCTTGTACCAGTTGACGACATAGACGACCCGGTCCCCCCGGCGAAGTTCGCTGGCTGGTTGGAGCATCCGGCCGCGTTCGGGAATGACACGTTCGACGAAAACGGAACTGTCGATCGAGACCGCGGGCATCGACGGGGCGGCAGTTCGTGCCGAGGCGCCAATTGGCGCGAGTACGCCGGCCAGACAGGCAAGGCTTGCAATGCAGCGGGAAAAAGTCACGTCAATCAGCCCCCGTTTCGTGCGCCGGTCCGGGCGCTACGGGGCCAAACATCGCAAAGGTGGGCAAAGGAATGGTTAACGCCAGCTTGCGGATGTCTCTGGGCATGGCGCGAGGTGCCAATCAGTGCCCGATTCACCGGCTTGGGGAGCGTGGAAAAAAATGCGCGGCGGGGGTGGTTCACAGGTGTTGACAGCCCCGCCGTGCTGCCCTAGTGGCGCGGCTCCCAAGTGGCTGCGCGGGTGTAGCTCAGTTGGTTAGAGTGCCGGCCTGTCACGCCGGAGGTCGCGGGTTCGAGCCCCGTCACTCGCGCCACTTGGGA
>NZ_JAYSBK010000135.1:0-6646 GCF_041915465.1 Novosphingobium sp.
AATGGCAAGGCGGATCAGCTCATCCCGGGAGCCATTGCTCCCGGTGAGGATGCAGCGCCGCTCGGGCGCATCCAGGCTGTCGGAACCTAGCGGCTCATTGTGAGGAATCCGCATCGGCGGCCTCCTCATTAGCCGGTTCGTCGTCGAACCAGTGGGCGCGCGCGGCCATGATGATCTCGTTGCCCTGCTCTTCGCTCAGGCCGTATTCGCCCAGCACGCCGCCCTTGTCCTCGGCGCGTTCGCTGCGGCGCGGGGCGCCGGGCTTGGGCGCATTGTCACGGCGGCGCTGTTCGGTGCGCTTCTTGGCAATGAGTTCGTCGGTGGCAAGATCGGCCAGATCGTCAAGCGTCTTGATCCCGGCCTTGCCGAGCGTGACGAGCATCGCCTCGGTCAGGTGCGGGATTTCGGCCAGCGCGTCTTCCACGCCCAGGGCGCGGCGTTCTTCGCGGCTCGCTTCCTCGCGGCGGTCGAGCGCTTCCTGCGCGCGGCTCTGCAGTTCCTCGGCCAGTTCTTCGTCGAAGCCTTCGATCGAAGCCAGTTCGGCCAGTTCGACGTAGGCAACTTCTTCGAGCTCGCTGAAGCCTTCGGCCACCAGCAGCTGCGACAGGGTTTCATCGACGTCGAGTTCTTCCTCGAACATCTTCGAACGCTCTGCGAATTCCTTCTGGCGCTTTTCCGAAGCCTCGGCCTCGGTCATGATGTCGATCTGCGAGCCGGTGAGCTGCGAGGCCAGACGCACGTTCTGGCCGCGGCGGCCGATCGCGAGCGAAAGCTGATCGTCGGGCACGACCACTTCGATGCGGCTTTCTTCCTCGTCGATCACCACGCGGCTGACGGTGGCGGGCTGCAGCGCGTTGACCACGAAAGTCGCGGTATCTTCGCTCCAGGGGATGATGTCGATCTTTTCGCCCTGCAGTTCCTGCACAACGGCCTGAACGCGGCTGCCCTTCATGCCGACGCAGGCGCCGACCGGGTCGATGCTGCTGTCGCGGCTGATCACGCCAATCTTGGCGCGGCTGCCCGGATCGCGGGCGGCGGCCTGAATGGTGATGATGCCGTCATAGATTTCGGGCACTTCCTGCGCGAACAGCTTCTTCATGAATTCGGGGTGCGCGCGGCTGAGGAAGATCTGCGGACCGCGGTTCTGGCGTTCCACCTTGAGGATCAGCGCCCGAACGCGCTCGCCCACGCGGGCGACTTCGCGCGGGATCTGCTGATCGCGGCGGATCACGCCTTCAGCGCGGCCAAGGTTGACGATCACGTGGCCGAATTCGACCGACTTGATCACGCCGGTGACGACTTCGCCGGCGCGGTCCTTGAATTCTTCGTACTGACGGTCACGCTCAGCATCGCGGACCTTCTGGAAGATCACCTGCTTGGCCGACTGCGCGTCGATGCGGCCAAGGTCGACCGGGGGCAGCGGATCGACGATGAAATCGCCCAGCTTGGCGTTCTTGTCGAGCTTCTGCGCCTGCTTGAGGTCAACCTGCTTGAAGTAGTCCTCAACCTCTTCGACCACTTCGACGACGCGCCACAGGCGCAGGTCGCCGGTGCGCGGATCGAGCTTGGCGCGAATGTCGTTTTCGGCGCCATAGCGGTTACGCGCGGACTTCTGGATCGCTTCTTCCATCGCCTCGATGACGATCGACTTGTCGATCATCTTTTCCGACGCGACGCTGTTGGCGATCGCAAGCAGTTCGGCGCGGTTGGCGGAAATCGGACTGGCCATAATCAGTCTTCCTGTTCTTCAAGCAATTCATCCGCGCCGCTGGTATCAAGCGGGCGCGTGGCAGCAATCAGCTTGTCCGTGAGGACCAGCTTGGCGGAATGGATATCGGTGAGCGGAAAGGAAACGCGGCCGGACTTCTTGTCCACCAACGTCACCACATCGCCTTCGAGGCCCACGAGTTCGCCCTGAAGCGACTTGCGATTCCCTTCAACCGGGACGGTCAGGTTGATCCGCGCTTCGTGCCCGGCCCAGTTGACGTAATCCTTCGCGCGGGTCAGCGGACGGTCGATCCCCGGCGAAGACACTTCAAGCCGGTAAGCCTCGTCGATCAGCACTTCCCCGGCTTCTTCCAGCGCGTCGATCGCATCGGAGACGCGGCGCGAAAGCGCAGCGCAATCCTCGATCACCAGCTGCCCGGTTTCGGGACGCTCGGCCATGATCTGCAGGGTGTGCTCGTCGTCATGGTCGGTGATCGGGCCGATCTCGCCGCCCTTGTAATAGCGCACGCGCACGAGATCGAAGCCCAGGGCCTTGGCCTCGGGCTCAACAATCTCGGTAATGCGAGCGATATCCGCCATGTAATCTCCAATAGCCCGGACCTGTTGCAAAGCGGATCGGCGCCGGCCCCGTTCTGGCGCCAGCCCCTTCGTTGCTTTGACAATGTCGGGATAAGCGCCAGATAGGCGCGAAGGCGCGCAAAAGCAAGCACCAGTTTGCGGGGTTTTCCCCGCCCGGTTGCAATTTGCGCCTGCCTGTCCTATATGGGTCGGGCTAACGTCGCCTGCGACGGAACTTTACTTGGCCCCAAGGCCCTCTTTCGTTCCCTTACACGCCACTTTGCTCCCCCGGCACGCTGCCGG
Source organism: Novosphingobium sp. (assembly GCF_041915465.1). Classification (GTDB taxonomy): domain Bacteria; phylum Pseudomonadota; class Alphaproteobacteria; order Sphingomonadales; family Sphingomonadaceae; genus Novosphingobium. The sequence continues at coordinate 2,590 of NZ_JAYSBK010000135.1, forward strand.
AGGGTAACTCGGTTTCGTGAAGGGAACCAGACATGACTATCGGTACCGTAAAGTTCTTCAATTCCGCCAAGGGCTATGGCTTCATCGCACCCGAAGACGGCGGCAGCGATGCCTTCGTCCACATCAGCGCGGTCGAACGCGCCGGGATGGCCACGCTCGATAAGGACCAGCGCGTCAAGTACGAGCTGGAAACCGATCGCCGCGGCAAGACCTCGGCCGTCAATCTCGAAGCCGCCTGACGCGGTGGCCAAAGAGGATCTGCTGACCCTCGAGGGCCAAATTGACGAGATCCTTCCCGACGGGCGCTTCGGCGTCATGCTGGAAAACGATCACCGGATCATCGCCTACACATCGGGCAAGATGCGCAAGTTTCGCATCCGCTCGGTGGTGGGCGACCGGGTTCGCGTCGAAATGACACCTTACGATCTTACCAAGGGCCGCATCGTGTTTCGCGATCGCGGACCGGGCGGCGGCCCCGCTGGGCCACGCAAAGGGCGGCGCTAGCTTCCCCAAAAACAATGCAAGGGCGCACGGATGCGCCAAGGATTAGAATGAATCTGAATACCGTACTTTCGCATACCCGGTCGGCGTTTGCCGGCCGCACCAAGACCCACGCTACTGCCGCCGCATTCACTGGAATGCACATGGCACCGGACCGCAGCGCGACCCTTTCGCGCGAAGAGTTCCGCAAGGCAGTCCTCGAGGTGCTGGGCTAAGCCCTGCCCTCAAACCGGAAAGAACGAAGCCGATGGCCACTCCCGCACGTTTCCTGCTCGACCAGGCGGAAAGCTGCGCGCGAGCGGCCGCAGCGGCGACGCTTTCCAACCAGCGCGAGACTTTTCTACGCTCCGAGGCGGCCTGGCGAACGCTGGCCGCCCGCGAAATCGCCACCCAGACTGCGCGCGCCGAGCGCGAACGCACTCGCACCGAGGAAACAACCGATGACCGATGAAGCAACCCGGCCCTTCCTGATCAAGCAGGACGCCGAAGGCCAGTTCCGGCTCACCGTGCGAGACGTTCGTTACAACTCGCAAGGCTATCCGATCGTCACCGGCGTGATGCAGGACGAATGCTTCGCCACGGCAGCCGCCGCCAAGACCTGGGCGCGCGATCACTTCAACGCCAAGGCCGGGCAGTACGCGACCAAGTAAGGCCGCATCGGCGCGCGATGCGCCGTATCTGCCTAATTCGGAATCGTCGGTACTAGCTGGACATCGCTGACGTATTTGATGTGGCCCTTTTCCACTTCCCAGACGGCGTTGTTGGCCTCCGTACCCACGTAAAGGCCGATCGGAATGTTGCGGCTGACGAAGACGTGAATCTCGGTCGGCTGCGGATCGAGCAGGTGGGTGACAAAGACGGCGCTGGGCGTCTTCCCGTCTTGCTGGCGGTAATCGACCGTGAAGCAGCCCTTCATGAAGCGCCGCTCGCCAACCAGCTTGCCATCAGGCCCGACATCGAAGCGAAAGTGTCCGCCCGCCGGGTAGATGCCGCTCGTCCGGGTTGCGGTCAGGATATAGGCCGAGATCACGCCGTGATCGTCAGGCGGAAGGACCAGCGTGTTGGGGGTTTCGCGCGAACACAGACCATGATCGCCCTGCGCACCGGCGTCGAATGCCACGTCGCGCGCCGCAATCATCCGCAGCGCCAGCGGTGAGAGCGCCGGGTCATCCCCAGCTTTCAGGAAGCCGCCGCCGGTCACCTTGCTGCCTTTGACGATGTAGCGCGCAACCGCCTGCAGGACATCGCCCTTGCGGCCGAAGAAAGTGGCAATCAGCGCGCCGTTCTCCCCCGGTTCGACGATATAGCCCGCAAGGCCTTCTTCCTTGGCCAGCCGGTCGAGGTCGCGTCCCGACTTCGAGACTTCATCCATAAAGGCATCGGTGGCGTGCCAGGCGGCCTGATCGTAATCGAACATCAGGTTGCCGCGCGTCTCCGCAGCCTTGGCGGCAGCAAACTCAGCTTCGGTCGGCTTGGCGTGAACCGGCGCAGCCAGCAACGCGGCCAGCGCCGCAACAATCGGCCATACCTTCATCATCCCGCTCCCTTTTCGCCGAGCCCATGCTTCTTCATCGCATGGCGCAGTTGGTCATAGGTCAAGCCCAGGGCCTTGGCGGTCTGGCGCTGATTGTAGCGGTGGCGGCCGAGCGCGTGTTCGAGGATCGCCTTTTCGTGGGCATCAACTGCGCCGCGCAGGTCCGAAATCTCGTCAAATCGAGCCGATGGTGCCGCGGCCGGTGCATGGGCGGCGGGTGCGGCTTCTGGCGGCTGGGCATGGACCGGCGCGGAAGGTTTCCACGGGCTGTCGAAGGGGTCGAACACGATGTGGGCGACCGGCTGGTCCCAATCGTCCCAGCGATAGACCGCGCGCTCGATCACGTTGCGCAGTTCGCGCACGTTACCCGGCCACTGGTGCTCTTCCAGTGCGCGCATCGCGTGATCGGAAAATCCCGGCCAGGCTTCCCAGCCCAGTTCGGTTGCCATGCGCCGCCCGAAGTATTCGGCCAGCACCGCAATATCGCCCTCGCGCACCCGCAGCGGCGGCAGGGTAATCACCTCGAAGCTGAGACGGTCGAGCAGGTCGGCACGAAACCGGCCCTGCTCGGCCAGCCTGGGCAGGTCTTCGTTGGTCGCAGCGACGATCCGCACGTCAACCCGCATCGGCTTGGAGGCGCCGATCCGCGTCACTTCGCCATATTCGACCGCGCGCAGCAGGCGCTCCTGCGCCCCCATCGACAGCGTTGCCAGTTCGTCGAGAAAAAGCGTGCCTTTGTCGGCTTCCTCGAACCGCCCGGCGCGGGCTCTGGTAGCACCGGTGAAGGCACCCGCTTCATGACCAAACAGTTCCGCCTCGATCAAGGTTTCCGGCAAGGCCGCGCAGTTCAGCGTGACCAGCGGCTCGCCCCAGCGCGGGGAGAGGCGGTGGAGGCGTTCGGCGATCAGCTCCTTGCCGGTTCCGCGCTCACCGATCACCAGCACCGGGCGGCGCATCGGCGCGGCGCGGCTGGCGCGTTCGACCGCGTCGAGAAAGGCCCCGGACTGACCGACGAACTGGGTAGCTCGATCCATGCCCAACATATAGTGAAAAATCCCAACATTGGGAAACAAATCCCATATGTCGTTCGTCGATTAAATTCGGGAATGGCGGATTTCCGTACCTTTTCGCATTTGGCACGGCGTTTGCGAAACAGGGTTCAAACGCAAATCCGTGAGGACACCATGTTCAGCAAGTTCACCCGCCCCGCCAGCACCCTCGACAAGGCGATTGTCGCCAGCGTCACCGCGATGCTCGCCATGAACATCTTCGTCCTGTCGCAGCAGCTTCAGGCCGCCCCGCAGGTCGCGCTGTCGCACAGCGCCGCTTCGGCCCAGCAGGCCTGAGTTCGGTGACCGACGAAATGGACCATACCCCGTTCAACCCGCTTGGGCCGGAACCCCAGGCCACCCCCGATAGCGGCTCCCAGTCCCCCCGCCGCATGGGTGTTCCGGCCCAGACCTCGTTCACCACGCGCGCATCGCGCCTCGACGCCGAAGTCGAGCGCCTGCGCAAATCCCCCACCCCGACCCTTTCTTCTGCCGGAGTTCCCTGGATGGGCATTTTCAGCCGCACTCGTGACATCATTGCCGCCAACTTCAACGACCTGCTCGACAAGGCGGACGATCCGGCAAAGATGATACGCATGATCATCCTCGAAATGGAGGAAACCCTGGTCGAAGTGCGCGCCAGCGCGGCCCGCACCATCGCCGACCAGAAGGAAATGCACCGCCATACCGTCAAGCTTGACCGGCTTCAGGCCGACTGGGGCGAAAAGGCCCAGCTCGCGCTGTCGAAGGACCGCGAAGACCTGGCCCGCGCCGCCCTGGTCGAAAAGAAGAAGGCCGCCGACATGGCCGATCAGCTGAAGAGCGAGATCACCGTGCTCGACGATGCGCTGCGCGCCTATGAGCTCGACATCGAAAAGCTCCAGACCCGCCTGCGCGAAGCCCGCAGCCGCCAGAGCGCGATCGCGGCCCGCCTCGAAAGCGCCGAAAACCGCGTCAAGCTGCGCACGCTGCT
>NZ_JAYSBK010000136.1:0-6567 GCF_041915465.1 Novosphingobium sp.
CGCAGGATTTGGGACGGTTTCCCCGGTTTGTCGGTCCAATCGGGCGATGCGCCGGGAAAGCCAGATGGAACAGGATACGTTCGACCATGGCACATGATGCTGGCACCGACACTCTTGCCGCCGACGGCGGCGAAGGTGTGCGGCGGCGCGATTTCATCAATATCGCTGCGGTAAGCGCGGCGGGCGTTGGCGGCCTTGCCACGCTGTACCCGCTGATCAGCCAGATGTCGGCTTCGGCCGACGTACTGGCGGAAAGCTCGACCGAGGTCGACATCTCGGCGATCCAGCCGGGTCAGGCGATCAAGGCCGTGTTCCGCAAGCAGCCGGTGTTCATCCGCAATCTCAAGCCTGAAGAGATTGAAGAAGCCAACAAGGTCGACATTTCGACGCTGCGCGATCCCCAGACGCTCAAGGAGCGGACCAAGGAAGGTCACGAAAACTGGCTGATCACGATGGGCGTCTGCACCCACCTCGGCTGCGTGCCGCTGGGCGCTGGCGAAGGCGAAGTCCGCGGTGAGTTTGGCGGGTATTTCTGCCCGTGCCACGGTTCGGCCTATGATACCGCCGCGCGCATCCGCAAGGGCCCGGCTCCCAAGAACCTGCAGGTGCCGGACTACGCATTCACGTCCGACACTGTCGTCAAGATCGGCTGAGGTTAGAGACCATGAGCTTTCCCTGGGCAAAAGAATACAAGCCGAGCCACCCCTTCATGGTCTGGATGGACGAGAAGCTGCCGCTTCCCCGTCTGGTCTATGGTGCCGTTGGCGGTGGTTACGAGGTTCCGCGCAACCTCAACTACATGTGGAACTTCGGCTTCCTCGCCGGGCTGTGCCTGGTGATCCAGATCGTGACCGGTGTGGTCCTGGCGATGCACTATTCGCCGAACACGCTGGTGGCCTTCGATTCGACCGAGCACATCATGCGCGACGTCAACTGGGGCTGGATGCTGCGCTATGGCCACGCCAACGGCGCCTCGGCCTTCTTCGTGGTCGTCTATGCCCACATCTTCCGCGGCTTCTACTACGGCTCGTACAAGGCGCCGCGCGAAATGATCTGGCTGCTGGGCGTCGTGATCTTCCTGCTCATGATGGCCACAGGCTTCATGGGTTATGTGCTGCCGTGGGGCCAGATGTCCTACTGGGGCGCGCAGGTGATCACCGGCCTGTTCGGCGCAATTCCGCTGATCGGTGAACCGATCCGCGAATGGCTGCTGGGCGGCTTCGCCCCGGATAACGCCGCGCTCAACCGGTTCTTCTCGCTGCACTTCCTGCTGCCCTTCGTGATCCTGGGTGTTGTCATCCTGCACGTCTGGGCGCTGCACATCCCCGGCTCGTCGAACCCGACCGGCGTCGAAGTGAAGAGCGAAAGCGATACCGTGCCGTTCTTCCCCTACTTCGTGGCGAAGGATGGCTGGACGATCGGCCTGTTCATGATCATCTACAGCGCTTTCGTGTTCTTCATGCCGAACGCGCTGGGCCACCCGGACAACTACATCCCGGCCAACCCGATGCAGACCCCGGCGCACATCGTTCCCGAATGGTACTTCTGGCCGTTCTACGCGATCCTGCGCGCCTTCACGGTCGACTTCATCATCGTGCCCGCGAAGCTGATGGGTGTGCTGGCGATGTTCTCGGCGATCCTGGTGTGGTTCTTCCTGCCCTGGCTCGACCGTTCGCCGGTCCGTTCGGCCCGCTACCGTCCGCTCTACCGCAAGTTCTTCTGGTTTGGCCTGATCCCGGCCATGCTGGTGCTGTTCTATTGCGGCGGCGCTCCGGCAGCTGAACCCTACGTGATGATCAGCCAGCTCGCGGCGCTGTACTACTTCGCCCACTTCCTGATCATCGTCCCGATCGTTTCGTCGATCGAACGCCCCGATCCGCTGCCCTTCTCGATCACCGAGGCTGTCCTCGGCTCGGACGAGAGCGCCGCTCTCGGCGGCCAGGCCTGAACTCCAGCGAGGGACCAGAGAGAATCATGATCCGCATCATCTCCATCCTCGTCGGCGCGTTCTTCACGCTCGCGCTGCTCCTCGCCTTCGGAACCGGGGCCTACAACTTCGTCACCGAACCGCCGGCGCAGACCGTTGAAGCCGCCTTCCACGAACACCCCAAAGAACTGAAGCTTTCGAGCGACGGCATCTTCGGCAAGTTCGACAAGCAGCAGCTTCAGCGCGGCTTCGAAGTCTATTCGAAGGTCTGCTCGAGCTGCCACGCGCTCAAGCTGGTGGCGTTCCGCGACCTCGCCGCGCTGGGCTACAACGAAGCCGAAGTGAAGGCGATCGCCGCTGCGCAGACCGTGGCTGGCAAGGATCCGCTGACCGGCGCGATTAAGGACCGCCCGGGCATGCCGAGCGATCACTTCCCGCCGGTGGTCTATGCCGGCACGGGCAATCCGCCCGATCTGTCGCTGATCGCCAAGGCGCGTCACGGCGGCGGGGCCTATGTCTACTCGCTGCTGACGGGTTACCAGAACCAGCCGGCCGAACTTCTCAAGAAGTTCCCCGAAGCCAAGACCCCGGACGGCCTCTACTACAACCCGTACTTCGCGAACCTCAATATCGCGATGCCGGCTCCGCTTACCAGCGAAGGCCAGGTGACCTATTCGGACGGGACCAAGGCGACTGTCGACCAGATGGCGCAGGACGTTGCCGCGTTCCTAGTGTGGACCGCCGAGCCCAAGCTCGAAAAGCGTCACCAGACCGGCCTGTGGTGGATTGGCTTCCTGCTGTTCGCCACGATCCTGGCCTATATGTCCTACCGCAACATCTGGGCGGAAAAGAAGGGCCACTAAGCCCTTCCTCCCCCCGGTGGGAAACGGTTCAACAGGCGCCCCTTGCACCCCCGGTGTGAGGGGCGTCTGCCATTGGGGATGCCGGACCTGCAGAACGAGGGTTTGAACGATGGCCATGCGACCAAGCCTCACGGCGGAAGAACTCAAGGCACTGGTGCGCACGGTGCCGGATTTTCCCAAGCACGGAATCCTGTTCCGCGACATCACCACCCTGATCGGGCACGGGCAGGGATTTGCCAGCGCCGTCGCATTGCTCGCTCGGGCGGCCGAAGCTGCCGGGGCAGAGGCGATTGCGGGGATGGAGGCGCGCGGCTTCATTTTCGGTGCGGCGGTTGCCGCCCATCTGGGCCTGGGCTTCGTCCCGGTTCGCAAGCCCGGCAAGCTCCCGGTCCCGGTGCTGGCGATCGACTATGCGCTGGAATACGGCACCGATACGCTCGAAATTGATCCCGGAGCGATCACGCCAGGGCAGAAGGTCGTGATCATCGACGACCTGATCGCGACCGGAGGAACCGCACTTGCCGCCGCCCAGCTGCTGCGCCGGACCGAAGCCGAAGTGACGGATGCGCTGTTCGTGATTGATCTGCCGGATCTCGGCGGGGCGGATCGTCTGCGCGCAGCCGGACTGGCGGTCACGGCGCTGATGGATTTTCCCGGCCACTGATCCTCACGGACGAGGCCTCCCGTCAGCACCGTGGCCCGCCTTAGTGCGCTTCGGGTGCAGCCTCGGCTGCATTGTCGGGCAGGCCGCCCAGATCGGTGACCAGCTTGGTATAGGCGTCGAGGTAAGCCAGCACGATGATCTGACCAATCGCGGTGTCCTGATAGCCGCCACCGCCCGCCGCGGCAAAGGTACCGCCGCTGAACAGCCCGCCGCCCGCGCCCCAACTGAGGTCCGACTTGCGGTAGTAGCCCTCGGCCAGGGCGACTTCCTCGGTCGTGCGGGCATCAACCACGGTCAGCGTAACGTTGGCCTCGCCCTTCTTGACATTGATCCCGCCAAGCACGGCTCCGGCAGTGCCACCGAACAACCCGCCGCCGACTCCGCCAAGGATCCCGCCCACCGCATTGCCGCCGGAATTGCGATTGGCGCTGACGATATCGGGCTGGATGAAATAGTCGGCCGCCTTGACCTGCCCCTTGCCAAGATTCGAGCCTTCCTGCAGCTCGCCCTGATCGGCCAGCGCCCGCTCCATCGAGCGGCTCTGCATGGCGCGGCCCCGGTTGACCAAGGTGAAACAGCCCGATTCGCGAATGAATACCTTGAGGATCGCTTCGGGACTGCCGAGGTTGTACTCGCGCCACCATTGCTCGTCTGGCTCGACGATCGCGATCGTGCCGAGATTGCGGGTGCAGTGCGGAATCTCGCGCGTGCCCTTCGCTTGCGCCTGATGACCGGAAGAGCCTTTTTCCTTCGCGGCAGCGGCGCCCGGCATCGCGGCGATCAGGGAAAGACAAACGGCGGCGGCGATAGTCTTGCGCATGAACACAGCTCCTCTGTTGAGGGACTGGCCCGCCTAAACCCTAAGGGCACCATGTCCCAACCGCGGGATCATGGCCCAGCTTGCGCGCAGGACATTGCAAATTCGCGCCACGCCGCAGATTTTCAAAGCGGCATATTGTCGATCAGACGCGTCGTGCCGATCCGCGCGGCCACGAAAAGCCGCGCCGGATCGCTGTGCGGTCCTTCGCGGAGTTCGAGCGAGGCTGCGTCTCTGATCTCGGCATAGTCGACCGACGAGAAGCCGCCCGAAAGCAGAGTGGACGTGAGCGCCTGCAGTGCCGCGTCATAACCGGCACCGCCGCGAATTGCGGCGATTGCCTGGCGCATTGCGCGCGGTAGCGTGGCGGCATCCTTGCGCTGCTCGACCGACAGATAGGCGTTGCGCGACGACATGGCGAGGCCATCACCCTCGCGTACGGTCGGGACGCCGCGGATAGCCTCGGCGCTGGGGAACAGCAGATCCAGATCCCGCGCCATGCGGCGAATCACGGCCAGTTGTTGCCAGTCCTTTTCGCCGAAGAAGGCGAGGTCGGGCTGAACCTGGTTGAAGAGCTTGCAGACCACGGTCGCGACACCGTCGAAGTGTCCGGGCCGCGCCGCGCCGCAGAGCGGGGCAGAAACGCCATCGACCGAAACCGAGGTGGCATAACCTTGCGGATACATCGCCGCGACGTCGGGCAGCCACAGCAGGCTGGCCCCCTCGGCTTCGAGCAGCTGCGAATCGCGCTCGGCCTGGCGGGGATAGCTCGCGAGGTCTTCCTTGGGCCCGAACTGGCGGGGATTGACGAAGATCGAAACGGCCACATGCGCAGCATGGCGGCGCGCCTCTCGCACCAGGGCGAGATGCCCTTCGTGCAGAGCGCCCATGGTCGGCACCAGCGCAATCGGGCCATCGGCGCGCAAGGCTTCGACAGCACCGCGTAGTGGATCAAGCTGCGTGACTGTTTGCACGGTCGAATCCCCTCGGATAGAACACGCTCGTCGGCGCCTGCGCCGTCCCTTGCGCTGCAACGCAGCAAACATCAACACCGGATACAAGCGAGCCCGATTTACCGTGTCAGTATTCCCTGCCCCGCACCGCATTGTCTTCGCCAATGAAAAAGGGGGGACCGGCAAGTCGACCACGGCGGTCCACGTCGCGATCGCGCTGGCCTATCAGGGCGCACGCGTGGCGGCGATCGACCTCGACCCGCGTCAGCGCACGCTGCACCGTTATCTTGAGAACCGCACCGAGACCGAGCGCCGCCGTGAAATTGCACTGCCCGGCGCACGCTTCGCCGTGTTCAAGGGTTCGACGGTTGAGGAGCTCGACGCGCTCACCGCGGAAATGTCGGAAGGTGTCGATTTTCTGCTGTTTGATACGCCCGGGCGGGACGACGAATTCGCCCGCCATGTCGCAACGCGGGCGGATACCCTCGTCACTCCGCTCAACGACAGCTTCGTCGACTTCGACCTGATCGGCCAGGTCGATGCCGAAACGTTCAAGGTCCGCCGCCTGTCGTTCTACGCCGAACTGATCTGGGAGGCGCGCAAGAAGCGCGCCATGGCGACGATCAAGGACAATAAGCGCGAGATGGACTGGGTCGTGGTGCGCAACCGCACCCAGCACGTCGAGGCACGCAACATGCGCCGCCTTGATCAGGCGCTGACCGAACTGTCGAAGCGTGTTGGCTTCCGAATCGCCAGCGGACTGTCCGAACGCGTGATCTACCGTGAACTGTTCCCCTCTGGCCTGACCCTGCTCGACAAGGGGCACTTGGGCGAACTCGGTACCAGCCACCTCGTTGCCCGTCAGGAGCTGCGCGCGCTGCTCAGCCAGCTCAATCTGCCCATGCCAACGGCGCGGCAGAGCGAGCTCGGTCTGGCCGCTACGGCCTAAGCGCCAGATTGCCGAATGGTCCGCTGGTTCATCTATCTTGCGATCGCGGCCTTCGTGCTGCGCCAGCTGACTGGTCAGTGGCCATGGCAATTGTGGGCCAATTCGGAACGATCGCAGGCCGAGGCGCAAGCTCGCGCCTTGCTGGGAATCGGGCGAGAGGCTAGGCGCGAAGAGATTATCGAGGCGCATCGCCGCCAGATAGCCAGGGTTCACCCGGACCGGGGCGGATCGAACGAAGCTGTCCATGCCGCCAATGCGGCCCGCGATCTCCTGATCGCGCGGATCGAGCGGCAAGAATTGGAGCGAAAATGACCCATCAATTCCACTCCACTGTCCTGCGCGAATACGACATTCGCGGCATCATCGGCGAAACGCTGGGGGCAGAGGACGCGCG
>NZ_JAYSBK010000137.1:0-6503 GCF_041915465.1 Novosphingobium sp.
CGGCGCTGTTTCTGGCGGCTTCGACGTGGTGCTTCATCGCGCCGGGCAAGGGCGCGTCGGCGGCTTCGGCCGGGCAATATACCGACATGATGCTCTACCGCGATATCGTCACCGCGATCCAGGCGGGCAAGCCATACCATCTGGCCGCGACCGAATTGCAGCGCGCACACGGTTATCCGACGCAGCCTTTCGTAACCGTGCGCGAACCCGCGCTGTACCTGGCGGCGGCGGACCTTGGCTGGAAATCCTTGCAAAAGCTGGCGGCGCTGCTGCTGGTTGGCGGCGTCGCGCTGTGGATCGTGGCCTTGCCCGACAGTGTGACGAAGCTTGAGCGCTTTGGGGTAGCGGCCGGCATTGCGCTGGGCGGCGCGTCGATCGCCGTCCCGCTGCTGATGGGCTTCACCGAACTATGGGCCGGACTGCTGCTGAGCATTGCTCTGGCCCTGCGGCTGCGCTGGCCGGAGAAGTGGTGGCTGCAACTGATTGCTATCGCCGCCGCGCTGACGGTGCGCGAACTGGCCCTGCCCTACCTGCTGCTCGCCGCCGCCTTTGCCCTGTGGCAGCGGCGCTGGACCGAGCTTGCCGCGTGGGCCGCGCTGTTCGCGGTGTTTTCGCTTGGCATGGCACTGCACGCTCAGGCCGTGGCGGCCCAGGTCATGCCCGGCGACATCGTTTCACCCGGCTGGAGCGGCGGACAGGGCCTGCGGGGCGTGCTGATGGCGTTGGCCTATACCTCGGTCTGGCAGGTCGCGTGGCAACCGCTGGCGTTGTTCGCCTGTCTCCTCCCCGCCCTCGGCTGGGCCGCGCTGCCCGGACGCGGCGCGCCCTTCGCGCTGCTGCTGCTGGGCGGCTATGCGCTGATGATCGCGCTGTTCGCGCGGCCGGACAATTTCTATTGGGGCTTCCTGCTGCTCCCCGCGTGGCTGGGCGGCTATGCGCTGGTGCCACGCGGGATCATGCAGCTCTGGCGGGCAGTCAGTTCCCGCTGATCGGCCCAGGCTCGTTGGCGATCACTTGCAGCACCGCCGTCCAGGCCGCGACGTTCTGTTCAAGCTCGGCCGGGTCAACCTTGTCGAGCGTGTCGTCAGGCGTGTGGTGCAGGTCGAAATAGCGGGTGCCGTCTTGGTCGAGATCGACCACGGCAAGCTTCTGCGCCGAGATCACCGGCTCGACATCGGTGCCGCCGTGGGCAAGATCGCCGCCAGCCACGATGCCCAGCGGTGAGAGCACAGTCTTCACCCGCTCGCCCAGCGCCTGGTTACTCTCGGCAAAGTTCACGCGGACGCGCCACACCCGGCCCGCGCCGAAATCGCTTTCCATCGCGACCGCATGGGGTTCGCTTGCGTGGGCCTTGGCATAGGCCTCGCCGCCAAACCCGCCGAGCTCTTCGCTGCCTGCCCACAGCACCCGGATCGTGCGCAGCGGCTTTCCGCCTTCCTGAGCCCGCAACGCTGCCGAAGTCACGATCGCGCAACCCGCCGCATCGTCGATCGCGCCAGTGCCAAGATCCCAGCTGTCGAGATGACAGGCGACTAGGATCGGCGGCAGCGAAGGATCGCGCCCCGGAAGATCGGCGACGACGTTGCCCGATGGCAGGTTGGGCTGGGCATGGCTTTCAAGCACCAGCGCAATGGTCATCGGCTTGCCAGTCCCGGCAATGCGCGCGATCAGGTTCGCGTCGGGTGCGGATACGGCGCCGGCCGGGATCGGCTTCACCCCATCGGGCCAACTGGTCACGCCGGTGTGCGGATCGCGGTTGCTGTCGGTCCCGACCGAGCGGATGACGATGCCCGCAGCGCCCTTGGCCGATGCGATCCCCGGCCCCTGTCGGCGCACGCTGCCATAGGGGCCATAACCCGAACCGTCCTGGTTGGCACGCATGGCGTGGTCGACGAAGACGATCTTGCCCCGCAGCGAGCCTTCGGGTGCAGCCTTCAGCGCGTCGAGCGTCGGGAAATAGACCAGTTCGCCGGTCAGCCCACCCTTGGGGGTCGGCGCGCTATAGCCCAGTGCGGTGATGTGCAGCTTTTGCGGATAGGGCGCGGTCAGTTCGGCGCTTTCGGCCCCGCGTACGAAGCCGGTGATGGTGAAGGGTTCGATGTGAACATTGCTGAAGCCCAGCGTCTTCAGCCGGGCAACGCCCCATTCGCGGGCCGCGGCTTCACGCGGGGAACCAGCCAGGCGCTGGCCCACTTCGGTGGTCATGTCGGCGAGGATGTCCCAGGCGGTTCCCGAGCCTTGCGGCGGGGCGGCGTTGGCAGCTGTGGAGAGCAGGAGGGCGGAGAGCGCGATGGCGCGGATCTTGTTTCGCATATGTTCACACCTAACTTGGCGCATAGCACTTGCCAAGCCACGCTTGCCCCAACAGGCGCCGCCCTGTAGAGGGCGCGGCAAATCTCCATTCCAGCCTATCCCCAAGAGGACCCCCGATGGCCGCCCAATACGCCTATGTCATGAAGGGCATGACCAAGACCTTCCCCGGCGCTCCCAAGCCGGTGCTGAACAATATCAACCTGCAGTTCTACCAGGGCGCCAAGATCGGCATCGTCGGCCCGAACGGCGTCGGCAAGTCCACCCTGATCAAGATCATGGCGGGGATCGACACCGATTTCACCGGCGAAGCCTGGCCGGGTGAGAACATCACGGTGGGCTACCTTGAGCAGGAACCCCAGCTCGACAACACCAAGAACGTCCTCGAAAACGTCAAGGACGGCGCGCGCGCGATCGCCGACATGGTCGACCGGTTCAATGCGATCGGCATGGAAATGGCCGAAGAAGACGCCGACTTCGACGCGCTCGGTGCAGAAATGGCCGAATTGCAGGACAAGATCGACGCGGTCGACGGCTGGACGCTCGACAACCAGCTCGAAATCGCGATGGAAGCCCTGCGCTGCCCGCCCTCGGACTGGCCGGTGGACAACCTTTCGGGCGGTGAAAAGCGCCGCATCGCGCTGACCCGCCTGCTGCTCCAAAAGCCCGACATCCTGCTGCTCGACGAACCGACCAACCACCTTGACGCGGAATCGGTCGAGTGGCTGGAAAACCACCTCAAGGACTATGCCGGCGCGGTGCTTATGATCACCCACGACCGCTACTTCCTCGACAACGTGGTGGGCTGGATCCTCGAACTCGACCGGGGCAAGTACTTCCCCTACGAAGGCAACTATTCGACCTACCTCGAAAAGAAGGCCAAGCGCCTTGAGCAGGAAGACCGCGAGGAATCCGGCCGCCAGAAGGCGATCAAGGAAGAACTCGAATGGATCCGGCAGGGTCCCAAGGGCCGCCAGACCAAGTCGAAGGCGCGTATTTCGAAGTTCGAACAGCTGGTCGCCAGCCAGGAAAGCCGCACCCCGGGCAAGGCCCAGATCGTCATCCAGGTGCCCGAGCGCCTTGGCGGCAAGGTCATCGAGGCCAAGGGCATTTCAAAGGCCTATGGCGACAAGCTATTGTTCGAAGACCTCTCGTTCATCCTGCCCCCGGGCGGGATCGTGGGCGTGATCGGTCCGAACGGCGCGGGTAAGTCCACCCTGTTCAAGCTGATCACCGGCCAGGAACAGCCCGACAGCGGCACGATCGAGATCGGCTCCACGGTGCGCCTCGGCTATGTCGACCAGAGCCGCGACGCGCTGAACCCCGCCAACAACGTCTGGGAAGAAATCTCGGGCGGGCACGACTACATGAAGGTCAACGGGCATGACACCAGCACCCGGGCCTATGTCGGCGCGTTCAACTTCAAGGGCCAGGACCAGCAGAAGAACGTCGGCAAGCTTTCGGGCGGTGAACGCAACCGCGTGCATATGGCCAAGATGCTGAAGGAGGGCGGCAACGTGCTCCTGCTCGACGAACCGACCAACGACCTTGACGTCGAAACCCTCGCCGCGCTGGAAGACGCGATCGAGAATTTCGCCGGCTGCGCCGTGGTCATCTCGCACGACCGCTTCTTCCTCGACCGTCTGGCCACCCACATCCTGGCCTTCGAAGGCAACAGTCACGTCGAATGGTTCGAAGGCAACTTCGCGATGTACGAAGAAGACAAGCGCCGCCGCCTGGGCGATGCCGCCGACCGTCCGACGCGCCTCGCCTACAAGAAGCTGACGCGCTGATGCGCTAACCGTCAGGGGACCACCCATGCCCCCTGCCAGCCATCCTGCCCGCGCGCGAACTGCGCGCGGCGATGGCCGTTGTGCGCAAGGTAGAGCCAGTCGATCCGCTCCGGTTCGATCAGCAGGACGGCAAAGTTGTCCCGTGCGGGGAGCAATTGCGCCTCATCCGGCTTCGCCCCCTCCACTTCCGTGGGCAGTCCCGAGCACGGACCGTCTGCCGGGGTGCCGGGCCCGGCCTCTGCCAGATAGCAGCGCCGGGCATAGGGCGTGGCCGCCGCCCAGGCCGCGTCGGCCACTGGACCCTGCTGCTCGATGCGCCCCATCCCGCGCAGCCGCAGCTGCAATTTGGCCTCCGGATCGAAGGCCAGCACGCTTACCGGCGCGCCATCGGCGATGACACCGGCCTTGGCACTGCGAGCATCGGTGTGAAACCGCAGCAGGCCAAGATCGGGCGCGCAATCGCGCAGTACCATCATCCGCAGATCGCCATCGGCCGTGCCGACCACCGGCACATGCATCGGGCTGCGCCGGTCGCGCGCGGCGCGCTGGAGGTGGGCGGCCGCATCGGCCAGCACCATGTCCAGCGATTGGAAAACTTCGTTCATCCGACCTCTCTCAAACCTGAACGCCAGCCCTACCAAACCATTCACCGCGCCGACAGCACGACTCGCATAGCATCGCCGTCATAAGGGCCGCGAGTGGTGCGGCGCATATGGATGGAGATACGGCCATGGCCGTGAAGACTTTTGCAAAATCACCCCGCCGCGCCGCGCTGGCTCTGGCCGTGGCGGCGATTGCACTGCCCGGCGTTGCCCTGGCCGACCCGTGGGACGGCCGCGGCAACAACCGCGGCGACCGCTCTGAAAGCGCCGGACGCAGCAACAGCGATCGCGGTGACCGCGGCGGCTGGCAGCAGCAGCGCAGCGCGCCTGCGCCCCAACAGCAGCCCCAGCGCACCTGGTCGCCGCCGCAGCAGGTTCAGCAGCCCGCACAGGTACCGGTCCCGCAGCAGGCGCCCGCATGGCGCAGCAATCGCAATGATTCGAGCGCCGGCCGTGACCGCGCCGACTATGGCGGCAACAACGCCTGGCGCGGCAATAACGCGGCGAGGAGCCAGGCCCCCGAACCGGTTCAGCAGAACCGCCAGAGCGGCGGAAACTGGAACCGCGGCGGCAACAACTGGAGCGATGCTGGCGATCGCGACCGGGATCGCGGCCGGGATCGCAATCAGGCCCGCGAGCGCAGCGGTGGCACCAATTGGACCGACGCGCGCAACCGGGAAAACAATCGGGATCGCGACAGCTACCGCGATCGGAACCGTGACCGAGACACTTACCGGGATCGCGATCGCGACCGTGACCGTGATCGCGGCGGCAACTGGAACAGCGGCAACCGCTATAGCCGCAATGATAACCGCGACTATCGTCGCTGGGATAATCGCTGGCGCGATAACGATCGGTACAACTGGTACTCCTATCGCCGCAGCCACCCGAACCATTACCGCTGGGGCGCCTATTATGCACCCTATCGCGGCTATTCGTACCAGCGGCTGAGCATCGGGTTCTTCCTGGATTCGCTGTTCTTCTCAAGCAGCTACTGGATCAACGATCCGTGGTCGTACCGCCTGCCCGAAGTCTACGGTCCCTATCGCTGGGTCCGGTACTATGACGACGCACTGTTGGTGAATGTCTACAACGGCGAAGTGGTGGACGTGATCTACTCGTTCTTCTGGTAAGACGGCGAGCAGTGGAAACACGAACGGCCCCCGCATCGCTGCGGGGGCCGCTTGCGTGTTGGGCGCCAAGATGAGCCTCTTACTTCAGGAAAGGCACCATCCGCCGCAACGTTCCGTCCTTGTCGATATGAACGTGCTTGATCACGGCAGCCACGTGGATCACGAAGAGCGCGATCATCAGGTTGGCGAAAACCTCGTGCAGTTCGTGATAGACGCCAACCGTTTCCTTGTCGAAGCTGACCGGCAATGCCGGGGCATTGAACAGGCCGAACACGCTGGTTGGCGCGCCGTGGCTGAAGCCCGAAACCATCGCCCAGCCGGCCAGCGGGATTGCCAGCATCAGGAAGTAGAAGCCGACATGGGTCACCTTCGACAGCGCCACTTCCCAAGCCTTCAGCGTGTCGACCAGCGGGGGCGCCTTGTGCACCAGGCGCCAGACGATCCGCAGCACGGTCAGCGCCAGGATGACGAGGCCGATCGACTTGTGATTGCCCATGACCATCGCCTTTTCCGCCTTGGGCAGGTCTTCGGCCACCCAGGCGGCGGCAAAGTTCAGCATGATCAGCAGCGCGATCAGCCAGTGAAGGACGACGGAGCCACGGGCATAGCGCGGGCTGAGAGTGCTGTTTGTATCCATGGCTGACAGATTTATCATTCACTTGGCC
>NZ_JAYSBK010000138.1:0-6476 GCF_041915465.1 Novosphingobium sp.
TGGCCCTGTCGATCGCCGAAGTCGGCGGGCCAAGCGCCACGGCATCGCACCTGCGGCTGATCGAAACGCTCGAAAGCGGCGGTCACCTCGACCGCAAGACCGAAGGGCTGGCTGACGGCGATACCTTTACCCGCCGCGCCGCCGATGGGCGCGGGCTGACCCGGCCGGAGCTGGCCGTACTGCTGTCCAGCGCCAAGCTGGTGCTGCAGGGCGCACTCGAAGCCTCCGACGTGGTCGACGATCCGGGCCTGGCGGCCGAACTGCTCGGCAAGTTCCCGACCCCGATGCGTGAGGTCTACCGGCAGGACATCCTTGAGCACCGGCTGCGGCGCGAGATCATCGCGACGCGGCTGGCGAACCGGATGGTCAACCGGCTCGGTGTGATCCACCCATTCGAACTGGCCGAGGAAGAGGGCGCCACGCTGGCGCAGGTCACGGCCGCCTTCATCGCGGTTGAACGCCTGCTCGGCATGGACGGGGTCTGGGCCGCGCTGGAAACCACGCCGATGCCCGAAGCTGCGCGCCTGCGCCTGTTTGACCGCGCCGCCTCTGCCATGACCGACCACATGGCCGACATGTTGCGCATCGGTGCTGGCAGCACCGCGCCTTCGCAGCTCGTTGCCGAACTGGGCGAAGGCGTGACCGGCTTGATGGGCGATACCGCAGCGCTGCTGACCGGCGAGGCCGCCCTGCAATCGCAGCGGATGCGCGCTGGGCTGATCGCGGAAGGCGCGCCCGAAGCGGAGGCAGCCATGGTCACGCGCTTGTTCGATCTCGACGGCACGATCGGCATCGCCAAGCTGGCCAGGGACAGCGGCACCCCCCCGCATGTGATCACCCGCGCGTTCGGTGCGCTCGGCGCGGCGCTGGGGCTGGACTGGGCGCAGACGACCGCTGCGCGGATGAGCCCGTCGGACCCCTGGGAGCGCCTGCTGGTCAACGGCCTCGCGCGCGATTTCCAGCAGATGCGGCTCGATTTCCTGCGCCGCGCGATGGATGGCAAGTGCGATCCGGCCGCGGCGGTGGAAAGCTGGCTCAAGGCGCAGGATCAGGCCGTGCGCCAGTTCCGCCATGTGATCGCGCGCTCGCAAGGCGTCGCGGCAGTGGCTCCGGCGATGCTGGCGCAGGTCGCCAGCCAGGCCCGCAACCTGCTGGCACGCTAGGCGGTGAGCCGCGCCTGCGCCCAGCGCGCGGCATCGGCCACCACCGGATCGGGATCGTCGAGCAACGGCAGCACCGCGCCGAGCAGCGCGCGGTCGCCGCTGTTCCCTGCTGCATAAAGGCAATTGCGCACCATGCGGCCGCGCCCAATCCGCTTGATCGAGCTGCCCGAAAAGAGCGCGCGAAAACCCGTGTCATCGAGCGCGAGCAGTTCGGCAAGCTTCGGCGCGGTCAATTCGGCGCGTGGCAGAAATGCCTGCATGGTGTGCGCGGTATCGGCAAACTTGTTCCACGGGCAGACCGCCAGGCAATCGTCACAGCCATAGATGCGGTTGCCCAGCGCAGGGCGCAGGGCTTCGGGCACAGGGTCCTTGAGTTCGATCGTGAGATAGGAAATGCAGCGCCGCGCATCGAGCCGGTAGGGTGCGGGAAAGGCCCCGGTCGGGCAGGCCGCCTGGCAGGCATTGCACGAACCGCAGCGGTCGCGCCCCGGCGCATCCGGCTCCAGTTCCAGCGTGGTATAGATCGCGCCGAGGAACAACCACGAGCCATGCCGCCGGCTGACCAGGTTGGTGTGCTTGCCCTGCCAGCCAAGCCCTGCCGCCGCCCCCAGCGGCTTTTCCATCACCGGCGCGGTATCGACGAAGACCTTTACGTCTGCTTCGCCCAGACCGCGCTTTTCCGCCTCGGCCACCAGCCAGCGCGCCAGCGCTTTCAGCGCCTTTTTCACCGTATCGTGATAGTCGCGCCCCTGCGCATAGACCGAGATGCGGCCCCGGTCGCCTACCCCTTCCAGCGCCAGCGGATCGGCGCTGGGGGCATAGCTCATCCCCAGCGCGATCACGCTGCGCGCCTCGGGCCAGAGCCCCTGAGGGGAGCGGCGATGGCGCTCGCGGTCCGCCATCCAGGCCATGTCGCCGTGGTTACCGCCCGCCAGCCATTCGCCCAGCCGCGCCGCGCGCCGCGGATCCTCCTCTGCGCCAGCGATCCCGCAGGCAGCAAAGCCCAGCGCCTTCGCCTGATCGGCAATCGCTTGCTTGAGCGAAATGGTAGCCGCCGTGTTAACCAAGTTTCCTGTTGCTCCTGTTCACTGGCCCGTCACTATGAGCCTCATCCATGAATCTAGGGGAATGGCAGATGGGGAGCAACGCGGCTGCGGATGCAGCGCGTCCTTTGGCAATCGAAGCGCGCGGTATCGTCAAGCGCTTCGATGGTTTCACCGCGGTAGACGGGGTCGACCTCGTCGTTCCCGAAGGCGCGATTTACGGGATTCTCGGCCCCAACGGTGCCGGCAAGACCACCACGCTGCGCATGCTGCTGGGGATCATCGACCCTGATGAGGGCGTGCGCCGTGTGCTGGGGCATGATCGCCCGCACGAAGTGGCGCACACCATCGGCTACCTGCCCGAGGAGCGCGGACTTTATCCCGCGATGAAGGCCTATGAGGCAATCGCCTTCCTTGGCGCGCTGCGCGGCCTGCCGCTGGCCGAGGGGCGCCGCCGGGGCAAGGAACTGCTTGAGGAGCATGGCCTTGGCTATGCCGTCGAGCGCCAGATCCGCCAGCTTTCCAAGGGCATGGCCCAGCAGGTGCAATTGCTCGGCACGCTGGTCCACGATCCGCGCCTGGTGGTGTTTGACGAGCCGTTTTCGGGCCTCGATGCACTCAACCAGGGCAAGCTTGAAAAGATGATCCGCGCGCTCGCCGCCAAGGGCACCACGGTGATCTTTTCGACCCACGTGATCGCCCATGCCGAGCGCCTGTGCGACGAGGTTGCGATCATCGCCGGGGGCAAGGTGCCGTTCGCCGGCCCGGTCGACATCGCGCGCGACCGGATCCGCCCGCAGGTGCGGCTCGAAACCCGCGCCAGCGATGGGCCGTGGCGCGCCGCCCTGCCCGCCGATGCCCGCCACGAAGGCGCGTTCTGGCATTTCTCGCTGCCCGAAACCGGGGTCGAACCCTTGCTGCGCGCACTGATCGAGGGCGAGGCGGGGATCCTGTCGCTCTCCATCGAACGCGCCGGGCTGCACGATGCCTTCGTCGCCATCGCGGGCGAGGCTGCGGCCCGCGCGCTGGAAGAATCGCCCGAAGAGGAGGGCCGCCGATGACCCAGAACCGTCCTTCCGGCCGCCTTTCGACGCTGGCCGCCGCCTTTGTCATCGCGCGGCGCGATTTCACCGCGATCCTGTTTTCGCGCAGCTTCTTCTTCTTCCTGCTCGGGCCGCTGTTTCCGATCCTGGTCGGGGGCCTTGCCGGCGGGATCGGGCAAAAGGTGCAGGACACCGCCGACCGGCCGCAACTGGGCGTCGCCATGTCCGCCGCCGATGTGAACGCGCTGAATGCCGCCTATGACCGGCTCGCCCCCCAGCTTGGCGGCAGCTTGCCCGACCTGGTGGTCGTCGCCCGGCTTGAACCAGGTACGCCGTTCGATCCGGTGAAGGGCATGAAGACCAATGGCGCCAACCTCGCCGCGATCGTCACCGGCACGCTTGATCATCCCGTATTGACCGGCCCGGCAGAGCGCATCGGCGCCTGGCAGGGCCGTGTCGCCCTGCTCGCGGCGGAAGCGCAGAGCACCACGCCTTCGACCTATCCCAAGGTCGAACTGGCCGGGATCGCCACCAGCACTGCCGACCAGACCCACAGCCGCGTGGTCACTGCTCAGCTCGGCCAGACGGTGCTGTTCCTGCTGACCATGCTGCTGGCGGGCATGGTGCTGTCCAACCTGGTCGAGGAAAAGGGCAACAAGATCATCGAAGTGCTGGCCGCCGCGATTCCCATGGACGCGGTATTCCTGGGCAAGCTGTTCGCCATGCTGGCCGTATCCTGGGTGGGCATTTCGGTCTGGGGCATGGTCGGCGGCGCGGTGTGGCTGACAGCAGGCCACTCGCTGTCCGACTATCCGGCCCCGGCAGTCGGCTGGGCGGCGTTCTTCGGGCTCGGCGTGGTCTATTTCTCGATGGGCTACCTGCTGCTCGGCTCGATCTTCCTGGCGATCGGTTCGATGGCCAGCACCGTGCGCGAGGTCCAGACGCTGTCGATGCCGGTGACCATGCTCCAGCTGCTCAACTTCTTCTTCGCTTCCTACGCAATGGCCCAGCCGGGCAGCGCGGTGGAAATGGCGGCGATGATCGTGCCGTTCTCCTCGCCCTTCGCGATGCTGGCGCGCGCGGCGCAGGACGGGGCGATCTGGCCGCACCTGGCCGCAATCGGCTGGCAGCTGGTTTGCGTCGCGGTGCTGGTGCGCTCCGGAGCGGTGCTGTTCAAGCGGCGGGTGATGAAGAGCGGCCCCGCACGCGGCGGCCCCAAGCGCCGCTGGCTGCGCCGCGCGGCGGCCTGAGGCATCGCTCCATCTGACGTTTCGCGCCATTTGCCGAGGTTCTATTGACAATTGGGTAAGTTGGTGCGGATAAGTCTTGAAGCGCAACGTATCTGACAAGAATCGCGCCCGGAGAGAGAGACCCATGGCCACGCAACCGATTGCCGAGAACAAGCCTGCATTCCGCACCTCGCCCACCGCGACCGAGGCGTTCGAGGCCTGGCTCAGGGACCACAAGCAGGATCTGCCGGTCCATACCCATCCGTGGGACGTCTCGCGCTCGGACATCTACGTTGAGGACCGCTGGCAGCCGATCTTTGCCGAAATGCGTGCCAAGGCACCGGTCAACAAGGTCACCGGGACGCCCTATGGCGATTTCTGGAACGTCACCACGGTCAAGACGATCCAGCACGTCGAGGCCCTGCCCGAACTGTTTTCCTCCTCGTGGGAGCACGGCGGCATCACCATCGGCGATCCGCCGGCCGATGCCGCGCCCGAACACCTTGCCGAACGCCGCCTGCCGATGTTCATCGCGATGGACCGGCCCGAGCACACCGGCCAGCGCCGCACCGTCGCCCCGGCCTTCACCCCCGGTGAAATCGAAAAGATGGCCGCCGAAGTGCGCATGCGCACCCAGGCGACGCTCGACAGTCTGCCGTGGGACGAGCAGTTCGACTGGGTCGACAAGGTTTCGATCGAGCTGACCACCGGCATGCTCGCGATCCTGTTCGGCTTCCCCTGGGAGGACCGCCGCCTGCTGACCTTCTGGTCGGACTGGGCGGGCGACCTCGAAATCGGCTTCGCGCCCGGCCTCAACGACATGCGCTTCGAAATCCTGCAGGAAATGGCGCAGTATTTCTCGAAGCTGTGGTTCGAGCGCACCGGCCAGCCGCCGAGCCGCGACCTCATCTCGATGATGATCCATTCCGACGCGATGAACCACATGAGCCCGCAGGAGTTCATGGGCAATCTGGTGCTGCTGATCGTCGGCGGTAACGATACGACCCGCAACACCATGTCGGGCATCGTCCACGCGCTCGACAAGTTCCCCGATCAGCGCGCGATCTTCGAAGCCGATCCTTCGGTGATCCCCAACGGCGTGCAGGAATGCATCCGCTATGTCACCCCGCTCGCCCACATGCGCCGCACCGCCACTGCGGACGCGGACCTGTTCGGCAACGAGATCAAGAAGGGCGATAAGCTGGCGCTGTGGTACATCTCGGCCAACCGCGACGAGGAAGTGTTCCCCGATGCCGACAAGCTGATCCTGACCCGCGAAAACGCGCGCCGGCACCTCTCGTTCGGTTATGGCATCCACCGCTGCGTCGGTGCGCGCCTGGCCGAACTGCAGCTCAAGATCCTGATGGAAGAAATGCACGCGCGCCGCATGCGCGTGAACGTGACCGGCAAGGCCCAGCGCGTGCGCGCCAACTTCGTCCACGGCTTCCGCAAGCTCGAAGTGACGCTCAGCAAGTTCTGAGTACGCGGAACATAGTGAATATGTTAAACGGGGCGGGCCTGAAAGGGCTCGCCCTTTCGCGTTGGGAGACTGATGATGAGTGATCCGCTTGCAATCAGCCGCCGCGGCGCACTGCGCTGGCTGGGGGCAGGGGCGGCAATGGGCGCGCTGGCAGCCTGTGGCGGCGGCAGCGCCGAGGCCAAGGGCTATCCGGTGCAATACAGCGATGCCGAATGGCGCCGCCGTCTGTCCAAGCCGCAATACCACATCCTGCGCGAGAAAGGCACGGAGCGGCCGTTCTCGTCCCCGCTGCTGAACGAACACCGCAAGGGCATCTTCACCTGCGTGGCGGACGGCAACCCGCTGTTTTCATCCGCAACCAAGTTCGACAGCGGCACCGGCTGGCCCAGCTTCTGGAAGCCCCTGCCCGGCGCGGTGGCGACATCGACCGACTGGGAAGTGGGTTATCCGCGCACCGAGGTGCACTGCACCCGCTGCGGCGGCCACCTCGGCCATGTGTTTGACGATGGGCCGAAGCC
>NZ_JAYSBK010000139.1:0-6460 GCF_041915465.1 Novosphingobium sp.
GGCGTTATTTAAGGCGCACTCTTGCAGGCTCAACCCCATTGCGCCAAACGCTCCCCCAAACAAACTGACAAAGGACAATCCATGCGACCTTCCGGCCGCGCGCCTGACGAAATGCGCGCCATCGGCTTTGAGCCCCACTTTACCAAGCACGCCGAAGGTTCGGTGCTCGTCTCGTTCGGGCATACCAAGGTCATCTGCACCGCGAGCGTCGAGGAACGCCTGCCGCCTTGGCTGCGCGGTAAGGGTGAAGGCTGGGTGACGGCGGAATATTCGATGCTCCCCCGCGCCACCCACACCCGCGGCAGCCGCGAGGCCGCCAAGGGCAAGCAGAGCGGGCGCACCCAGGAAATCCAGCGCCTGATCGGCCGTTCCTTGCGCGCCGTGACCGACCTCAAGAAGCTTGGCGAACGCCAGATCACGCTCGACTGCGACGTGATCCAGGCCGACGGCGGTACCCGCACCGCCGCGATTTCGGGCGCCTGGGTGGCGCTGCGTATCGCGATCGACAAGCTGATGGCGGCTGGCGCGATTACCGAAGACCCGCTGACCCGCAAGGTCGCCGCCGTGTCCTGCGGCATCTTCAAGGGCAACCCGGTGCTCGATCTCGATTACGACGAAGACAGCTCGGCCGATGCCGACGCCAACTTCGTGCTGATCGAAGGCGGCCAGATCGCCGAAGTCCAGGCCACCGCCGAAGGCGCCACCTATGACGAGGAAGGCCTGCTGCGCCTGCTGCGCCTGGCCCGCATCGGCTGCGACCGGATCTTCGACGCGCAGGGTAAGGCCGTGGCCAAGTGAGCCGCAAGCTTGGCTCCGAAACCCTGGTGATTGCCACGCACAACGCGGGCAAGCTCAAGGAAATCGGGGCCTTGCTCGCGCCTTATGGCTTGCAGTGCATTTCGGCAGGCTCGCTGGGCCTGCCGGAACCGGCCGAGACCGGCACGACCTTTATCGAAAACGCGCTGATCAAGGCGCGGGCGGCGGCGGAAGGCTCGGGCCTGCCCGCGCTGGCCGACGATTCGGGCCTGTGCGTCGATGCACTGGGCGGGCGGCCCGGCGTCTATACCGCCGACTGGGCCGAGCGGCAGTGGTTCGAAGGCCCCGCCGGGCGCGACTGGTACATGGCCATGGGGAAGGTCGAGGGGCTACTGTGCGAACTGGGACCGGACACGGACCGCTCCGGCCACTTCGCCTGCGTGCTGGCAATCGCCTGGCCGGATGGGACAAGCGCGGTCTACGAAGGCAAGGTGCAAGGCACCCTCACCTGGCCGCCGCGCGGGGAACTGGGCTTTGGCTATGACCCGGTGTTCGTGGCCGAAGGCTACAACAAGACCTTTGCCGAGATCGACCCGGAAGAAAAACACCGCATCAGCCACCGCGCCGATGCCTTTGCCAAGCTGGTGGCCGATCAGTTCGGTTAAGCGGGCAAGATCACCCACCCCCAACCCCTCCCGCAAGCGGGAGGGGAGCGAGACTTGCTGTACCGCAGGCGCAGCTAGTCGCAGCGGGGTGGGCTCTACCGGGGGTGCGGCACTTCAAGGCACCTGCTGGCCCATGAAATTGCCCGCCGGGTAATAGCGGCACACCAACACATCCTTGCCGTTCCCGCGCGCCAGCGCGCAGCCGACTTCCTGCGTCGCGGGCCAGATCAGCTGGGTATAATGGCCCACGTCCTGCCACTTGCCGGTGCTCGACACGTCAGGGAACTTGCCAGGGCGGAAATAGGCACCCTCGCGCACGAAAGCGTCGATCATCTGTTCGGGCGAATAGGCGCCGCTGGTGCCCATCCACAGGTTCTCGCCCGCGCCGCTGCGGTCTTTCGAATGTTCGAACACCCCGCGCGCGGCCAGCGTATCGGCCCATTCGCTCGCCTGCTGGGCCAGCACCGGGCTCCATTTCAGCGGGGCGATGCCAAGCCGGGTGCGCTCGGCATTGTGCGTGGCGAGCAGGCGTCCGGCGAAGGAATAGGGCGAAATCCCCGGCGCCTCCGCGCTGACGGGCAGCGCAATCAGACAGGCTAGCGCGAGCAGGATACGGACGATGGGCATGGCACTTCCCTTGACATTGCGGCCTTAACAGCCCCTGAAAGCGGCATGGCCCGCGCGCTCTACATCCATTGGCCGTTCTGCCTCGCAAAGTGCCCCTATTGCGACTTCAACAGCCATGTCCGCGCCTCGGTCGACCATGCCCGCTGGGAGGCCGCGCTGCTTGCAGAAATGCGACACGAGCATGATGTCGCGGGCGGCGAGCCGCTGGAAAGCATCTTCTTCGGCGGTGGCACGCCCTCGCTGATGCCGCCCGCGCTGGTTGCCCGGCTGCTGGAAGAGGCCGAGCGACTGTGGGGCTTTGCGAGCGGGATCGAGATCACGCTGGAAGGCAATCCCTCGTCGGTCGAGGCCGCGAACTATTCCGCGCTCGCCAGCGCCGGGATCAACCGCGTCTCGCTCGGGCTGCAAGCGCTCGATGACGAAACGCTGCGCTTCCTCGGCCGCCTGCATGACGCCGCCGAAGGGCTGGCCGCGCTGGATGTCGCGCAGCGCCAGTTCAGCCGCGTCAGCTTCGATCTGATCTATGCCCGCCCCGGCCAGTCGCTGGCGCAGTGGGAGGCGGAACTGACCCGCGCGCTGGGCTTTGGCACCGGCCACCTCTCGCTCTACCAGCTGACGATCGAACCGGGCACCAAGTTCGCCACCATGGTGCGCCAGCGCGAGTTCGTGCCGCTGGACGACGATGCCAGCGCCGATATGTTCACGCTGACGCAGGAATTGACGGCCCACGCAGGCCTGCCCCGCTACGAGGTCAGCAACCACGCCCGCCCCGGCGAGGAAAGCCGCCACAACCTCACCTATTGGCGCTACCACGACTACTGCGGGATCGGCCCCGGCGCGCATGGGCGGCGCGGCGGCATGGCGACGGTGCGGCACAAGAAGCCCGAAAACTGGCTGGCCGCGCTGGATGAAATCGGCAGCGGCATTGCCGAGGAGCGCCCGCTGGGCATCCGCGAACAGGCGAGCGAAGCGATGCTGATGGGCCTGCGCCTGACCGAGGGCGTCGACCTTTTACAGCTCGCCGCGCGCTTCGCCCTGACGCCGCCGGACCTGTGCGATGATCGCAAGGCCGCGTTCTATCTCCAGCAAGGGCTGGTCTGGCGCGCGGGCGCGCGGATCGGCGTGACCGATGCGGGCATCGAACTGCTCGACGCGCTGCTGGGCGAACTGGTGCCCGCCGGTCTGCTCGAGGCATGAGCCGCACCGACGTTCTGGAGGCCTGGCACGCGCACCTTGCCCACGGCCGCCGCCGCTCGCCCCACACAGTGCGGGCCTATAGCGCCACGGCGGCGCGGCTGATGGATGCGCTGGGCGATCCCGATTGGGGCACCCTCGCCCGGCTCGATGCGGCAGCGCTGCGCGCGCAGCTGGCGCGGCGGCGGGCCGAAGGGCTGACCAATGCCTCCGCCGCGCGGGAACTCTCCGCGCTCAAGGGCTTCATCGCCTTTGCTCGCGAACAGGCCGGGATGGCGGACGCCGCCCCACCCCGGATGCGCGGACCGCGCGTCAAGAAGGGCATCCCGCGCCCGGTGACGCCCGACGAGGCGGTGAACCTTGCCGTCGCGGTGGACGAGGACGCCAGCCAGCCCTGGATCGGCGCGCGCGACCGGGCGGTGCTGCTGCTGCTCTACGGCGCGGGGCTGCGCATTGCCGAGGCACTGTCGCTGACCGGGGCCGACCTGCCGCTGGGCGAAGTGCTGGTCGTCACCGGCAAGGGCGCCAAGCAGCGCGCCGTGCCGATCCTGCCGCTGGTGGCCGAGGGCGTGGCCGATTACGCCGCCAAGTGTCCCTGGCCCCTGCCCAAGGATGGCCCGCTGTTTCGCGGCGCCAAGGGCGGGCCGCTCTCGCAAGGCATGGTGCAAAAAGCGATGGCCCGCGCGCGGATCGCGCTCGGCCTGCCGCCCAGCGCCACGCCCCACGCCCTCCGCCACAGCTTCGCCACGCACCTGCTGGGCGCGGGGGCTGATTTGCGGTCACTTCAGGAACTGCTGGGCCACGCCAGCCTGGGTTCGACCCAGATCTACACCAAGGTCGATGCGGCGACCTTGCTCGACGTCTACCGCAACGCCCACCCGCGCGAGGCGGGTTAGACTTCCTCGTTCTTCCACCGGACCACGCGCCACAGCCACGCGCCCACCACCACAATCACCGTCCCCCACACCAGCGCGCCACCGATGCCGTGGACGGCATCGAGGTAGTCGGCCAGCCAGTGCCCGCCGATGATCAGAAGGGTATTCCACACCATCGCCCCGGCGAAGGTGAAGACCAGGAACTTGCCGTGCTTCATGTGGCTGAGGCCAGCGGGCAGCGAGATCATGGTGCGCAACAGCGGCGAAAACCGCATGGCGAAGACCACCCATTGTCCGTGGCGCTGGAAGAAGGCGGTTGCCGCTTCGACATCGCTCCAACGCATGGTCAGCCAGCGCCCCCAGCGGTCCACCAGTGGGTGCAGGCGGCGATAGCCCAGCCGGTCGCCGATCAGGAACCAGACGTAATTGCCCAGAGTCGATCCGATGGTGCCGACCCAGAGCAGCGGCCAGAACTCCATGTCCCCGCGCGCCACCGCGATCCCGCCCACGCCCATGATGAGTTCGCTGGGGATCGGCGGAAACACGTTTTCGAGGAACATCAGCAAAGCGATGCCCCAGTACCCGCCTTGGGTGATCGTCTCGATGATCCACTCGTCCATGACGGACGCGCGCCTTACTTCATGCCTGCGTGGCGTGCCTCGATGGCATCCCAGATCAGGCCCGGGGTGTCGGTGCCGTTGAACTTGTCGATCGCCATGATGCCGGTGGGCGAAGTGACGTTGATTTCGGTCAGCCACTTGCCGCCGATCACGTCGATCCCGACGAAGACCAGCCCCCGCGCCTTCAGCTGCGGACCCAGCACCGCGCAGATTTCCTCTTCGCGGGCATTGAGCGTGGTCGGCTCGGCATAGCCGCCGGCAGCGAGGTTCGAGCGGAATTCGCCCGCGCCGGGGCGGCGGTTGATCGCGCCTGCAATCTCGCCGTCGACCAGCACGATGCGCTTGTCGCCCTCGCTGATCTCGGGAAGGAAGGGCTGGAACATGTGCGGCTCAACCCAGGCGTTGTCGAACAGTTCGATCAGCGCGCCAAGGTTGCTGCCATCCGCCGGGATGCGCACCACGGCCTTGCCGCCGTTGCCGTGCAGCGGCTTCATCACCAGATCGCCGGGATAGCGCGCGTGGAATTCGCGCACGTCCTCGATCCGCCGGGCGATCAGGGTGGGCGGCATGAACCGCTGGAAATCGAGCACGAAGACCTTTTCGGGCGCATTGCGCACGCTGGCCGGATCGTTGACCACCAGCGTCTGGCCCTCCAGCCGCTCAAGCAGGTGGGTGCCGGTGATGTAGCTGAGATCGAACGGCGGGTCCTGCCGCATCAGCACCACGTCGATGTCCTTCACGAGGTCGATCTTGCGGTGTTCGTCGCGGGTGAAGTGATTGCCCGGTTCACGCCGCACGGTCACCGGGGCGGCCCAGGCGGTGAGGCGGCCCTCATCAAGCGCGAGCGACTTCACGTCATAGTGATAGACGGTGTGGCCGCGCTTTTGCGCCGCTTCCATTAGCGCGAAGCTGGAATCCCCGGCGATGTTGATCGTTTCCAAGGGGTCCATCTGGACGGCAACGCGCAGGCTCATCGAATTCAGCTCCCATCAGGGCATCAAGGCGTTTGCCATGTGGCGCGGGAAGCGCCCCGGCGCAAGGAGGACGACGTCGATCCTGATGTCATCGCCGTCTTTTGCATAGCGATGGGCCACCGCTTCCACCGCAGCGGCCACCCGGCGCAGGCGGTAATCGTCGATGGCGTGATCGAGATCGGCCACGCGTTCGCGCCACTTCACTTCAACAAAGGCGACCGTCCGTCCGCGCCGGGCGATCAGGTCGATCTCGCCGCGCGGGGTCTTCACTCGGGAGGCGAGAATGTGCCAGCCCTTGAGCCGCAGGAACCACGCCGCGAGCCACTCGCCGCGCCTCCCCTGCGCCTCGCGAAGCGCGCGGGTCTTCACTTCAGCTCCATCGCCCGCGCGTAGAGCGCCTTGCGATCAAGCCCGGTCGCGCGCGCCACTTCGGCGGCCGCCTGCGAGGCTTTCTGCGTTTTCAGCGCCTCGATCAACAGGGCGTCAGCGTCAGCCTCGCTCGCCACCGTCTCGCCCGGCGGGCCGACCAGCAGCACGATTTCGCCCTTGGGCGGGTGGGCTGCGTAATGCGCGGAAAGCTCGGAGGGTGAGCCGGTGCGGCACTCCTCGAACTTTTTGGTGAGTTCTCGCGCCACCGCCACCTCGCGGCCCGGCAGCACCTCGGCAATCGCGGTCAGGGCGTCTTCAAGGCGCGGCGCGGTTTCGTAAAACACCAGCGTGGCGCGCACGCCGCCCAGTTCCGCCAGCAT
>NZ_JAYSBK010000140.1:0-6415 GCF_041915465.1 Novosphingobium sp.
CAATTGAGTTGCAGTTGAAGAATCGCCCCGCCGGTTTATGATCGGCGGGGTGTTCCTTTTCTGACGGATAGTTACGTGCATCAGGCCATCGACATCGAAGCGCTATGCGTAGAGCGCGGATTGCGCATAACCGAACAGCGCCGTGTGATTGCCCGGGTCCTGTCCGAAAGCACCGATCATCCCGACGTGGAAAAGCTGCACGAGCGCGCCGTTGCAGTCGATCCGCGCATTTCGATTGCCACGGTTTATCGCACCGTCCGCCTGTTCGAAGAGGCCGGAATTCTCGACCGCCATGACTTTGGTGACGGCCGCTCGCGCTATGAAGCCGCGCCCGAAGCACACCATGATCACATGATCGACGTCGAATCGGGCAAGGTGATCGAGTTCGTCGATCCCGAACTCGAAGCCCTGCAACGCCAGATCGCCGAACGGCTTGGCTACCGCCTGGTCGATCACCGCATGGAACTGTACGGCGTGCGGATCGAACGCGACGGTTGATGGCGGTCGCTGCTGCCCTGCCGCAGAGCATTTCGCCGGTCGGCCGGCTGCGGATCATCCTGCGTCTGATTGGAATGCTGGTACTGTTGCTGGCGTGCCTGCCGCTTTATTACGTCTTCCACTTGCTCCGCCTGCACAACCCGGTACCGCGCGTGTTCCTTGGCGGGGTGGCATGGCTTGCCGGGGTCGAGCTTTCGTATCGCGGCGAGAAGGTGCATCGTGGTGCATTCCTGCTCGTCAACCATGTCAGC
Source organism: Novosphingobium sp. (assembly GCF_041915465.1). Lineage (GTDB taxonomy): Bacteria > Pseudomonadota > Alphaproteobacteria > Sphingomonadales > Sphingomonadaceae > Novosphingobium. The sequence continues at coordinate 750 of NZ_JAYSBK010000140.1, forward strand.
TGGATCGACATTCCGGCCCTGGCCTGGGCTACCGGCACGGCCTTCGTCGGTCATGACGGCCTGGCCTCGATGCCGCTGCTGAAATGGCTCTGCGCGATGAACGACACAGTGTTCGTCGCCCGGCACGACCGGACCAGCGTGGCGCGCCAGGTCGAAGACGTGCGCCGCGCTCTGTCGGATACCGGGGCGCTGGCGATCTTCCCCGAAGGAACCACCAGCGACGGGACGGGATTACTGCCGTTCAAATCCTCGCTGCTGTCCGCTTTCGAGCCGCTGCCGGACGGGATCGCGATCCAGCCGGTGCTGCTCGACTACGGAACGGAGGCCGCCGAAATCGCCTGGGTGGGCGAAGAACACGGACTGCACAATTTCCTGCGCATCCTTGCGCGGGGGCGGACGGTCAAGCTTGCAATCCACTTCCTGCCCGTGCTCGACGGCAAGCAGCTGGCCAACCGCAAGACCATCGCCGGCGCCGCGCGCGAAGCGATGCTGGCCCGGCTGGGCGAGACGAGCCGACGAACCGCCTGACGCGGCTCAATTCGGACGCGGCGGCCTGACGATTACCGGCTTGACCTGCTGCACCGCCGGCGGCGGCACGATCCCGCGATCGGGTAGCGGCGTCATCTTCATGCCCCTGATCTCCAGCGGCATCGGTGCGCTATCCCCTTCGCGCGTGCGCAAGGTGACCTGCCAGGTACCGACGCGGCGGTAGGGCTCGGGCACGGTCACCCGCATCAGGTAGATTCCATCGGGCAGGTGCGCGCCATCGGCATCGATCACCGAACAGGTCTGCGGCACGGCCTTGTTGGCCTCGTCGCCGTTGAACAGCGCGAAGAAACCCGGCCCGCAAACATTGCGGCCATAGACCAGCAGGGTCCAGTCCCGCGCCTGGCCCGGCGCGATTTCGAACGCTTGGGGGGCAATCCTGGTAATCACCGGCAGCACCTTGGGCGGCGGCGGCTTGACCGCGCCGGCCTGCGCTCGGTCGACAGTGAAGACCGGCGACCAGTTGCTGGCCATCGAATCCGACGTTGTCGGATCCTCGGCGTTCGTTGCGCCAAGCGAAATCCACACCTTGAACTGCAGGTGCGAACCCGGCTCGGCAATGAAGCCCGGCCCGATTCCCAGGTGAATCCGCTGCTTCGATGTGCCGCCATAGACAAAGCAATCGGCGTTATCGTCGCACTTGCGCCATGGTCCGGCCTGGTTGCCCGCGCTGACCCGCCGGACCCACAGGTGGACATAGCCGCCGCGATAACCGCTGGGATGCGCCGTATCGTCCGGCCCCAGGTTGACCCCTTCGAGGTCGAGCACGAACCGGCCGTTATAATCCAGCTGCCTGACCTGATCGTCGTAGATCAGCGGATCGGCCTGCGGCGAGCGCTGGATTTGCGGCGTCGGGAGGCCGCCCTGCGCCAGTGCGGAACCGCTCGCAAGCAGCGAGCAAACTGCGGCAAACGATGCTTGAGTAATTCTGCGCATGGGGCGCCCCTCCTCCACTCGACTCCTGCTGCCTGACCTATGCGCTCAATGCCAATCCGCATTGCAGAAACCCGCCACCCCTTCAATTCTCCTGCGAAATACCCTATCGGCCCCTTCCCATGCGCCCCACCCCGCCCCCCAGGACCTACCGCGTCAAGAGCTTCGGCTGCCAGATGAACGTCTATGACGGCGAACGCATGGCCGAACTGCTTGGGGCACAGGGCATCTCGCCAGCGCCCGAAGGCGAAGAGGCCGACCTGGTGGTGCTTAACACCTGCCACATTCGGGAAAAGGCCGCGGAAAAGGTCTATTCCGATATCGGCCGGATCGTGAAGGACTGGCGGCGCGAAGACGGCACCAGCCCGCTGATCGCGGTGGCAGGCTGCGTCGCCCAGGCCGAGGGTGAGGAAATCATGCGCCGCGCCCCCGCCGTCTCCATGGTGGTCGGCCCACAGGCCTACCACCGCCTGCCCGAAATGGTCGCGGAAGCCGCCGAAGGTCGCCGCACGGTTGAAACCGACATGCCGGCCGAGGCCAAGTTTGCCGCGCTTCCCGCCCGCCGCAAGGTTGGCCCCAGCGCCTTCCTGACCGTGCAGGAAGGCTGTGACAAGTTTTGCACCTACTGCGTGGTGCCTTATACTCGCGGTGCCGAAATTTCCCGACCTTACAAGGATCTGGTGGCCGAAGCGCAGGGATTGGTCGAAGCCGGCGCGCGGGAGATCACGCTGCTTGGTCAGAATGTCAACGCATGGCGCGATGATACCAATCGCGGCCTCGAAAAGCTGATCGAGACGCTGGCGGCCATGCCCGGCCTTGCCCGAATCCGTTACACCACCAGCCACCCCAACGACATGACCGAGGGGCTGATCGAAGCCCACCGCGACATCGAAAAGCTGATGCCGTTCCTGCACCTGCCGGTCCAGGCCGGGAATGACCGGGTGCTGAAGGCGATGAACCGCAGCCACAGCGCCGACAGCTATCTGCGCGTGCTCGACCGGGTCCGCGCGGTGCGTCCCGATATCGCGCTGTCGGGCGATTTCATCGTCGGCTTCCCCGGCGAGACCGACGCAGAGTTCGAAGATACGCTGAAGCTGGTCGATGCAGTCGGCTATGCCCAATGCTTCAGCTTCAAATATTCGGCCCGTCCCGGCACTCCTGCCGCGACAATGGACGGCCAGGTTGCCGCAGAAGTCATGGACGAGCGTCTGCAGCGCCTGCAAGCCGCGCTGAACCGCGATCAACTCGCCTTCAATCAGGCCTCGGTCGGGAAGCGCTGCACCGTGCTGGTCGAACGCAAGGGCCGTCACGAGGGCCAGTGGCTGGGCAAGTCGCCGTGGCTGCAATCGGTCCACTTTACCGGTGAGGCGGCGATCGGCGATCTGGTCGAGGTTGAACTGACTGCTGCCGGTCCGAACTCACTTTCCGCACGGCTGTTGCATCCGGCACACGCCTGAGGGGTTTTCCACCACCCGTCACAACACTGTCGCTTGCGCGCGGCAGGCTCGCGCTTATCTTGAATTCAAGGGGCCGATTCCGGCCTAGTTGAAAGGAGCGCATGGCCCGCAAACCTGCCCGCGCCTATGAAATGGCGCCTTCCCGTTCCGATGCCGCCCGCAGAGCACGGGCCGAATTGGAATTCGACGAGGCAACAATCCTCGGCGCGTTGTTCGGGCAGTTTGACGCCAACCTGGTCCAGCTCGAAAACCGGCTTGGGGTCTACATCTCGGCGCGCGGCAATCGGGTGCAGATCGAAGGGCCGGAAGACGCCGTCGCCCGCACCCGCGACGTGCTTAAGGCCATGCACCAGCGCCTGATACAGGGGCAGGACCTCGATCCCGGCGCGGTCGAGGCGATCATCGCGATGTCGGCCGAACCGACACTCGAAGGAATCATCACCAGCGATGGCGAAAAGCCTTCGGTGATGATCCGCACCCGCAAGAAGACCATCGTCCCGCGCAGCGCGACCCAGATCGAATACATGAAGGCCCTGGCCAGCCAGGACGTGATCTTCGCGCTTGGCCCGGCGGGCACCGGCAAGACCTATGTCGCCGTGGCCCAGGCCGTGTCGCAGCTGATCACCGGCTCGGTCCAGCGCCTGATCCTGTCGCGCCCGGCGGTCGAGGCGGGCGAGCGGCTCGGCTTCCTGCCCGGCGACATGAAGGAAAAGGTCGATCCCTACCTGCGCCCGCTTTACGACGCGCTTTACGATTGCATGCCGCCCGAACAGGTCGAACGCCGCATCGCCAGCGGCGAAATCGAAATCGCGCCGATTGCCTTCATGCGCGGCCGCACGCTGGCCGATGCCTTCGTCATCCTCGACGAGGCGCAGAACACCACGCAGGCGCAGATGAAGATGTTCCTCACCCGCTTCGGCATGAACAGCCGGATGGTGATCTGCGGCGACCCCCGCCAGGTCGACATTCCCGGCGGCGAAGCGATGAGCGGCCTGGCCGACGCGGTCAAGAAACTTGAGGGAGTTGAAGGAATTGCGGTGACGCGTTTCTCCAATGCGGATGTCGTGCGCCATCCTATAGTCGGGCGCATCGTTGAAGCCTACGAGGGGAGAAATCCATGAAGTTTCGCAATCTGGTCGCTGCGGCGGCAATGGCGGCCCTGTTGGTACCGGGCGTGGCCCAGGCCAACTGGAAGACCACCAAATGGGGTCAGTCGGTCGATGACGTCGTCAAGGCCGGCAAGCAGTTCAAGGTCAAGCGCATCGCCGACGTCGAAAAGGACCGGGTCGGAAACAAGCAGCGCCTCGCGGTTGGTGAAGTGACCGAAGGCGGCGTCAAGTTTCAGGTCCAGTTCTACTTCACGCCCGATGGCAAGAGCCTGCAGCTCGTGCGCTATGAACCGGTCGAGAAGATGAACTGCTTCGATCAGGAAAAGCTGGCAGTTAAGCTGTACGGCGAAGGCAAGCCGCACGACGAAGTTGAAAAGATCGACGGCGGCAATGGCCAGATGTTCGATGTCAACTTCCACATGCGCGACTGGGTTGGTGACGGCAGCGACATGGTCGGCACGCTCCACGCGCTGATCGGCACCGAAACCACCGATGTCTGCACCTGGACTTTCGAGCCGGGGAACTGATCCCTATATGGGGCGCGATGCCCCAGCTTGAAATCTCCATCGAAGCCTCCTGGCCGCCTGAAACGGATTGGGAAGCCTTGGCCGGGCGCGCTGCCGATGCGGTGGCGCGCCTTGCCGTTGAATTGGCCAACAACCGCCTCTCAGCGAGTGTGCTGTTTGCCGATGACGCCGAGGTTCAGGACCTCAACCGCGAATGGCGCGGCAAGGACAAGCCGACCAACGTGCTGTCCTTTCCGATGCTGGAGCGCGAGGACCTGCTGGATCTTGACGACGATGGCCCGCCCGAACTGCTCGGCGATATTGCCCTGGCGCTAGAAACCTGCGCACGCGAAGCGGCCGACAAGGGCGTGACGCTTGAAGCGCACACGACGCATCTCATCATTCACGGCCTACTCCACCTGGCCGGGCTCGATCACGAAATTTCGCCTGAAGATGCGCGCGCCATGGAAGCATTGGAGATAAAGGCGCTTGCCCTTTTGGGCATTGCCGATCCATATGGGGACCATTGACCGGAACCTGGCGGGCACGGCCGGGCCGCAATTGATCAACAGAGGGCAGTTTCACGGCGATGGCCGACCCACATTCTGGAGAAGCGGAAAGTAGCCGCTCGTTGTGGCGTTCGCTTCGCAAGATCGTCGGTATCGGCGACGCCGATCAGTCCCTGCGCGCGCAGCTTGAAGAAGCCATCGATGAGCACGAGGAAGAAGCCGGTGATAAACCGGCGAACGGCGATCTTTCTCCGCTTGAACGGCAGATGCTGCGCAACCTGCTGCACTTCTCCGAACACGATGCCGACGATGTGGCGATCCCGCGCGGCGAAATCATTGCCATCCCGGCTTCGGCCACCTGGGAAGAGGTAATCGCGGCCTTTTCCGTACATGGCCATTCGCGCCTGCCGGTCTATGGCGAAACGCTCGACGAAATCGTCGGCATGGTGCTGATCAAGGACGTGTTCCCGTTCCTGGCTGGCGGCAAGGCGCCGAAGGACTGGAAGAGCCTGCTGCGCCAGCCGCTGTTCGTGCCCCAGGCGCGCGGCGCGCTCGACGTGCTGGCCGACATGCGCTCAAGCCGGGTCCACCTTGCCGTGGTGATCG
>NZ_JAYSBK010000141.1:0-6338 GCF_041915465.1 Novosphingobium sp.
CCGTCGGCGGCAAGAGTGTCGGTGCCAGCATCATGTGCCATGGTCGAACGTATCCTGTTCCATCTGGCTTTCCCGGCGCATCGCCCGATTGGACCGACAAACCGGGGAAACCGTCCCAAATCCTGCGATCAGGAAGCCCCTTCACGAACCGTTACAAGCCCGGTGCAGCACCGGTCAAGGTAACGATTTGGCGGGCCTGATAGACGCGAAGCGCCGCCGTGCCAACAGCCAATTTATCAAGTTCTGTCGCATCATCCGCAAGCGCTGGGACAAGCGGCTCAACCCACGGCAATCAGCGATATCTGCCGTCCATAGTCCGGCTCGCCAAGGTGGGTGGCGCGGCGGAAGGAATAGAACCGCGCCGGATCGGGGTAGGTATCGAGACCGAGGCGCTCCACGGCCCCGATTCCGGCAGATTCGAGCCGCGCCGCGACATAGCCTTCGAGATCGAACTGGAAGTGGCCGGGCTTGCCGGATGCGAAGAAGCGCGCATTGGCGGGGTCAGCCTCGGCAAATCGCGCGGCAAAGCCCGCATCGACCTCGTAACTGGGCTGGGCAATGCACGGCCCCACCGCGGCAACGATGTCGGCCCGGTTTGCGCCCAGCTGTTCCATCGCGGCGATGGTGGAATCGGTTACCCCGCCGATCGCGCCCTTCCAGCCGGCGTGGGCCGCACCGACCACGCCAGCCTTGCGGTCGGCGAAGAGCACCGGCGCGCAGTCGGCGGTCAGGATGCCGAGCAAAACGCCGGGCCGGTCGGTAACCAGGGCGTCCGCTTGGGGACGATGCGCCTCGTCCCAGTTGCCTGCAACCTCGCAGACGTTGCCGTGGACCTGGTAAACGGTGACAAGCCGCGCACCCGGCAGCACCGCCGCGATCCCGCGGGCGCGGTTCTCCCGGATCGGGGCAAGCCGCGGGTCCGCGGGGTCCATTGCCCGCGTGCCCATGTCGAGCCCGGCGACCAGCCCCGTCGAAACGCCCCCGCGCCGCCCAAGGAAGCCGTGCGCCACCCCATCCAACACGCGGGCGCGGTTGACCTCGACCGGTTCGTGTCCGGCCTCAGGCAAGGCTCTTGCTCACCTGCTCGAAGGTGTCCTTCGACAGCTGCGGCGCGGCGGCGATCCGTTCCAGTTCGCTGCGCATCAGCGCGGCGCGATGCGGCTCGATCCGCCGCCAGCGCCCGAGCGGGGCGACGAAGCGCGCCGCCGTCTGCGCGTTGACCGGATCGAGCGCGAGGATCAGGTCGGCGATGATCCGGTAGCCCTCACCGCTGGCATCGTGGAAGGCACCCGGGTTCACCGCCATCTGCATGTACAGTGCGCGCACCCGGTTGGGATTGGCCATGGTGAAATCGGGATGGCTGGCCAGCGCCTTGACGTGGGCGAGCACGTCGGGGTGGAGCGATCCGGCCTGGAGCGAAAACCACTTGTCGATCACCAGCGCGTTGCCCGCATAGCGTGCGTGGAAGGCATCGAGCCGTTCCTGCCGCAGTGGGGTGTCGAGCCCGCACAGCACCATCAGCGCGCCCTGGCGGTCGGTCATGTTGTCGGCCGCGTCGAACTGCGCGGCGGCCAGCTGCGCGCCAAGTTCCGGCGCACCGGCGGCGAGCAGGACCAGCGCCTGGGTCTTGAGCTTGCGGCTGCCGCGCGCCTCGGCCGAGAGGCTGTAGGGCACAGCGCTGGCCCGGTTGTGCAGCGCGATCAGATCATCGCGCAGCGCCTTGCCGAGATAGGCCTTGAGCCCCTCGCGCTCATCGTGGATCAGGCCCGGATCGGCGACCAGCATTTGCTCGGCAAGGTAGGCCTCACCCGGCAGGATCATCAGTTCGCCGCGCATCAGGTCATCGAGCGCCGGATCGGCGATCACCGCGGCAAAGGCGCGGGCGATCGCCTCACGCCCGGCATCGCGCTCCGCCTCGCACAGGATTCCGCCGCCGATCAGGCCGACGAGGTGCTGGACGACAAGCTGCTGCATCGCTTCATAACGGGCGAAGGGATCGTCGTCGTGGGCGGCAAGGAACACCAGGTCCGTGCTCGACTGGTCCGTTTCCAGCGCAACCGGCGCCGAGAAGCCCCGATTGAGCGAAAGGACCGGGCGCGAGGCGAATCCGGCAAAGCTGAAGTTCGCTTGAGGTTCACTCAGCGTAACCAGTTGTTCACCATGGTGTTTCCCGGTTTCCCGGTCGAACAGCGCAATCCGCAGCGGGATCACCATCGGCTGCTTGTCGGCCTGGCCCGGAGTTGCCGGAACGGTCTGCGTCAGGGTCAGCGTGGCTACATCGCCGCTGTGGTCCAGCCGCGCGGTGACCTTCGGCGTGCCCGCCTGCGCGTACCAGCGGCGGAACTGGGCGAGGTCGATCCCCGCCCCTTCCTCGATCGCGCGGATGAAGTCCTCGCAGGTCGCCGCCTCGCCGTCGTGGCGCTCGAAATAGAGGTCCGTGCCCTTGCGGAAGCGTTCCACGCCGACCAGCGTGCGCATCATCCGGATCACTTCCGCGCCCTTGTTATAAACGGTCGCGGTGTAGAAGTTCGAGATCTCTTGATAGCTGTCGGGCCGGATCGGGTGGGCCAGCGGGCCGGAATCTTCCGGGAACTGGGCCGAACGCAGCACGCGTACATCCTCGATCCGCTTGACCGCTTCGGAGCCCATGTCCGCGCTGAACAGCTGGTCGCGCAGCACGGTGAAGCCTTCCTTGAGGCTCAGCTGGAACCAGTCGCGGCAGGTAATGCGGTTGCCCGACCAGTTGTGGAAGTATTCGTGGGCGACGACGCCCTCGATCCCGTCATAGTCCATGTCGGTCGCCGTATCGGGATCGGCCAGGATGTAGCGGGTGTTGAAAACGTTTAGGCCCTTGTTCTCCATCGCCCCCATGTTGAAGTCCGAGACGGCGACGATGTTGAACAGGTCAAGGTCGTATTCGCGGCCGAACACCTCCTCGTCCCACTTCATCGAATCCTTGAGCGCCTTCATCGCGTGGTGCGTGCGGTCCTGATCGCCTTCGCGAACCCAGATGTTGAGATCGACCTTGCGGCCCGACATCGTGGTGAAGCTATCGTGGTTGGCGACCAGATCGCCCGCAACCAGCGCGAAGAGGTAGCTCGGCTTGGGCCAGGGATCGTGCCATTCGGCCCAATGCGTGCCGTCATCCTCTTCACCGGTGGCCGTGCAGTTGCCGTTGGACAGCAGGATCGGGAAGACCGCCTTGGGCCCGCCCATCCGCACCTTGTAGATGGAAAGAACATCCGGCCGGTCGGGAAAGAAGGTGATACGGCGAAAGCCCTCCGCCTCGCACTGGGTGCAGAGCATTCCGCTGGAGGCATAGAGCCCCATCAGCTGGCTGTTGGCCGCCGGGTTGATCGCCGTTTCGATGCCCACCTCATGCGCGTCACCGGGCAGGTCGATCAGCAGGTCGTCCCCATCCATCCGCCAGGCGTTGGTGGCGGCGCCGTCGACCGTGACATTGCGCGCCGCAATCCCGTCACCGTTGAGACGCAGCACCGAAGAGTCGCCATTGCGGCGCACCGAGAGGACCGAACGAACTGTCGTCGCATCCAGCCCCAGCGCGAAATCGAGCGCGAATTCGGGGACCAGCCATTCGGGCGGGCGATAGTCCTCGCGGCGGATAACGGGCGGGGCGACGGGCGGTGTGTTGAGCGATGCGTCCATGATTCCCCATCTAGGGTGGCAGGGGCCGGGCCGCAAATGGCAAACGGCGCAAATGGCAAACTGCTGCTTGACACTTCGCGCCGCGCCGCCACAACCGCCTTATTCAAACAATACACTGGCCGTTTAGCCGGCTGGGGGGAAACGCGATATGAAACACCTGACCCGATACACGGCAATCGCGGCGTTGCTGGCGCTGGCCATGCCGGTGGCGGCACAGGCCGCCGCCTTTGATGTCGATGCCGCGACGCGCGCCTATCTCGACACCCTGCAAGGCGCCGCGCGTGCCAAGTCCGACGCCTATTTCGAAGGCGGCTATTGGCTGATCCTGTGGGGTGCGCTGGTCTCGGTCCTGTCCGACGGCCTGCTGCTGCGCTTCCGCCTTTCGGCACGGTTCCGCGATACGGCCGCGCGTTGGTTCAAGCGGCCGGGCGGAGTGACCTGGCTGACGGCCCTGTTCTACATGCTGGCCGGGGCGCTCATCACCTTTCCGTGGACGGTTTACACCAGCTTCGTGCGCGAGGGGCAATACGGGCTGATGAACCAGGATTTCGGTGGCTGGTTTGGCGATTACCTGAAGGGCTTCATGGTTTCGGTCGTGATCTTTCCGCTGCTGGCCATGGCGGTCTACGCCCTGATCCGACGGTATCCGAGAAGCTGGTGGCTGCGGGGCACGGGGGTCGTCTCCGCATTTCTGGCATTCGGGATGCTGATCGGCCCGGTCTACATTTCGCCGCTGTTCAACACCTATACCGAACTGCCCGCCGGGCCGGTGCGCGAACGGATCGTGGCGATGGCCGCCGCCAACCACGTCCCGGCCGAACACATCTATCTGTTCGACGCCTCGAAGCAGTCCAAGCGGATTTCGGCCAATGTCTCGGGCATCGGCCCGACGATCCGGATCAGCCTCAACGACAACCTGCTGAAACGCACCAGCGAGGCAGAAACCGCCGCCGTGATGGGCCACGAACTGGGCCATTACGTGCTGAACCACGTGTGGATCGGCCTCGCCGCCTTCTCGGCGCTGGCGGGCCTCGCGCTGTTCCTGATTTCGCGGCTTGGCCCGATGCTGATCGCCCGCTTCGGGGAGCGCTGGGGCGTTGAGAGCATCGCCGATCCCGCCTCGATGCCGGTGCTGGGGATCCTGCTGGCCGCATTCGGCCTGATTGCGACCCCGGTAACCAACACGATCATCCGCGTCGATGAGAGCCAGGCCGACGCCTTTGGCCTTAATGCCGCGAAGGAGCCGGACGGCTTTGCCTCGGTGGCGATGAAGCTGTCCGAATATCGCAAGATCGAGCCCAGCGCACTCGAGGAGTTCCTGTTTTACGACCATCCCTCGGGCGCGACGCGCGTGCGCATGTCGATGCAGTGGAAGAAGGATCACGTGCCGAACGCCCAAATGGTCGTGCCGCCGCCGCTGACCCCGGCCGGGCCGGAGCAACCGGCCAAGCCGTGAAGCCGCGCTGTTTCATCTTCGGTCTGGGCTACACCGCCACGCGCCTCGCCAGGGCGCTTGACGCGCTTGGCTGGGAAGTCGTCTCGACCGGCAGCGCCGGCACGCTGCGCTTTGACGATGCCAGTGCGGTGCGGCTCGCGCTGGCGGATAGCAGCCACGTGTTCTCCTCCGTCCCACCCGGCGGCGAGGGGACGGATCCGGTGCTCGATACTTATGGCGATGCGCTGGCGGGCAAGTGGCTCGGGTACTTCTCCTCGACCGGGGTCTATGGCGATACCGGCGGGGCTTGGGTCGATGAAACCGCACCTGTCGGCACCGGGCGTCGCACCGCCCGGGCCGAAGCGGACGCGGCGTGGCTAGCGATGGGTGCGCGGGTGCTGCGCCTGCCAGGGATCTATGGCCCAGGCCGCAGCGCACTGGAGCGGGTCCGCGAGGGCCGCGCGCACCGGATCGACCTGCCCGCGCAAGTGTTCAGCCGGGTCCATGTGGACGACATCGTCAGCGGCGCGCTGGCCGTGCTCGATGGCCCAGCCGGCGCCTTCAACCTGGCCGACAATGCGCCGTGCAGCCAGAATAGCGTGATCGAAGAGGCCTGCCGCCTGCTCGGCCAGGAGCCTCCGCCGCTCCAGACACTGGAAGAGGCGGGGCTGGGTCCGATGGCGCGGGCCTTTTATGCCGAGAACCGCCGCGTCGCGAACGGCAAGGCCAAACGCGTGCTAGGCTGGCAGCCGCGCTATCCGACGTACCGTGAAGGGCTGCGCGCCTGCTTACCTGCGTCCTGACAGCGCGATCAGCAGGCCGACCATCGCCAGCATCGCTCCGCCCGCGGCCAGAGCGGTCCAGCGATAGCCTTCGAACAGGGTCGACAGCGCCATCGCCACCACCGGCACGGCCACGCCGTTATAGGCGGCCTTGCCCGGTCCCCAATCCCGGATCAGCGCGAAATAGAGCGGGAAGGTGATCACCGAACCGATGATCGCAAGGTAGGCCAGCCCCGCGAGCTGCCGGGGGCTGGAGTCGAACACGGGTGGCCCCGCGGTCAGCGCGGCCAGCAGGGCGTCGGCCACTGCGCCTGCAACCATCGCCCAGGCGATCAGCACCACCACGCTCTGCCGCCGCGCGGTGTCGGTGGCCTGCATGACGTTGGCGATCGAGGCGCACAGGATCGCGCAGGCGGTGAAGGCAAGCCCGACCAGCACGTCACCGCCGCCCGCAG
>NZ_JAYSBK010000142.1:0-6291 GCF_041915465.1 Novosphingobium sp.
AGAAGCTCTATATCCAGGACGTCACCCTGCGCGACGGGATGCACGCGGTGCGTCACCAGTATGGCCTCGAACACGTCAAGGCGATCGCCAAGGCGCTCGACCGCGCGGGCGTCGATGCGATCGAGGTGGCGCATGGCGACGGGCTGTCCGGCTCCAGCTTCAACTACGGCTTTGGCGCGCATACCGACTGGGACTGGATCGGGGCCGTGGCCGAAGTGCTCGAACGCTCGGTCCTGACCACGCTGCTGCTGCCGGGCATCGGCACGGTCCACGACCTCAAGCATGCCTATGAACTGGGCGTGCGTTCGGTGCGCGTCGCGACCCACTGCACCGAGGCGGACGTTGCCAAGCAACACATCGAGGCTGCCCGCAATCTCGGCATGGACGTCTCGGGCTTCCTGATGATGAGCCACATGAGCGAACCCGATGCGCTGGCCCAGCAAGCGCTGCTGATGGAAAGCTACGGCGCGCACTGCGTCTACGTGACGGACAGCGGCGGGGCCATGACCATGGACCAGTATGCCGCGCGGCTTGCCGCCTATGACCGGGTGCTGAAGCCCGAAACCCAGCGCGGGGTGCACGCCCATCACAACCTCAGCCTTGGCGTGGCGAACTCGATCGTCGCGGTACAGGGCGGCGCGATCCGGGTCGATGCTTCGCTGGCGGGTATGGGCGCGGGCGCGGGCAATGCCCCGCTCGAAGTGTTCATCGCCGCGGCGGAGCGCATGGGCTGGAACCACGGCTGCGATCTCTATGCACTGATGGACGCGGCCGAAGACCTCGTCCGCCCGCTGCAGGACCGCCCGGTGCAGGTTGACCGCGAAACGCTCACGCTGGGCTATGCCGGGGTCTATTCCAGCTTCCTGCGCCACGCCGAAAAGGCCAGTGCGGAATACGGCATCGACACGCGTTCGATCCTGGTCGAACTCGGCCGCCGCAAGATGGTCGGCGGTCAGGAAGACATGATCGTCGACGTCGCGCTGGATATGCTCAAGGGTTGATTGGCGCAGCACTCTGGACTGGCGGGGACACCGGCGTCCCCGCCATGTCCGGACTGCCCTGCCAGCCGTAACCCGCAAGCGCCACCAGCACCGCCGCGCCGCCGATTTCCAGCGCCATGCGCGAGCATTTACCGCTAGCATAGAGCGCCAGGAACGTCAGTGCGCCAAGCACGAAGGCGATGATCCAGCCCATCACGCCTTCCTTACCCGCAGCCGCCGCGAAACCAGCCAGCCGCCGCCCAGCAGCGCCAGCAGCGGCGCGATCCACAGCGGCAGGGTTTCGCCCTTGACCACCGGCTTGAAGCTGACCCAGTCGCCATATTTGCTGACCAGAAAGGCGCGGACCTGTTCGGGACTTTCTCCGGCAGCGATATGTTCGCGCACCAGGCGGCGCATATCGCCCGCAAGGTCCGCGTTGGAGCCGGAAATCGGCTGGCCCTGGCAGACCACGCAGCGGATCGAATCCATCAGCGCCAGCGCCTGCGCTTCCTGCGCGGGATCGGGCAGCGACACCTCGGCGTAATCCTGCGCTGCAAGTGGAACCGCAGCGAACAGCACGGCAGCGCAGAGCGCAGCGCGAAGGGTCATGGCTTGCCTCCCAGCATCGCCGTCAGCTTGGGTATGTCGTTTTCGGTCACCACGCCGATATGCTGATACAGGATCTTGCCCTGACCATCGACCACGAAGGTTTCCGGCACCCCGGCCGAACCGAACGCGATCTGCGCCCGCCCGCCGGAATCGAGTCCGATGCGGGTGTAGGGGTTACCGTTGTCGGACAGGAAGCGGGCAAGGTCGGCGGAATTGTCGTGCACCGCGATCCCGTCGATCTGCACGCCCATCCGCTGCAGGCGCAGCAGCATCGGGATTTCCTGCACGCAAGGCACGCACCAACTGGCAAAGATATTGAGCAGCCGCGGCTTGCCATCCGCATAGTCGGTATTGGCGACCCCTGCCTGCCCCGGCATCGCTGGCCCAGCAGCGAACTGCGGCAGAGGCTTGCCCACCATCTGCGAGGCTATCACCCGGTCATCCGGGTTCTTCAGGCTGACCCAGAAAGCGACGAACAGCGCCGCAACCAAAACAAAGGGCAGCCACAGGATGAGCTTGCGGGTCATGCGCTTGCCCTCTTCTGCCACGGCCAGCGATTGTCCCACAGATCGCGCCGCGCCCGGCCCAGCAGCGATAGCGCGCCGCCCAGTGCGATCAGCGCGCCGCCGATCCAGATCAGCGTCACGAACGGCTTCCACCACATCCGGATCAGGAACTGGCCTTCCTGCGAGTTCTCGCCCAGCGTCAGGTAGAGCTGGCCGTTCCAGAACGTCTTGATCGCAGCCTGGTTGGTGGTCATCGGCGGATCGGTAAAGGCGTGAAGCTGCGGCGTCATCTCGAACGGCGCACCGCCCGCCTTGCTGGCCGAAAGCACGGCTTCAAGGATCTGGTAGTTCGGTCCCGGCCGCTCGCGCACGCCCTGCAGGGTCACGGCGAACGGACCAACCTCGCGCGTGTCGTTCGGCGCCATCGCCACCATGTTTTCCTTGGTGAAGGCCGCGTCGCAGGCCATCCCGGCCATGCTCACCGCGCAGCCCAGATGCGCGATCACCATGCCCCAGGTGAACAGCGGCGTGCGGCGCAAATCGCGCTTCCACAGCGGCGCAATGCTGGCCACCGCAACGATCGCCGCCACAATCAGGCCCAGCAGCGGCAGCGCGCCGATCCGTCCGCCCGCGACAACCAGCGCAAACAACGCCGCAGCCCCGGCGAACAGCGCCAGGGCCATGCGGTCGACAACCAGCTTGGGCCTGTCGCTGCGCCAGCGCAGCAGCGGCCCCGCGGCCATCAGCACCATCAGGATCAGCGCGAGCGGCCCCGCCGTGCCGTTGAAATAGGGCGCGCCGACCGAAATCTTCGCGCCGTTCAGGGATTCGAGGATCAGCGGATAAAGCGTGCCCGCCAGCACCACGACCAGGATCACGGTCAGCAGCAGGTTGTTGATCACCAGCGCGGCCTCGCGGCTGACCATGTCGAAGCGGTTGCCCTCCGCCACGGTGCCGACCCTTGCGGCGAACAGCGCCAGCGCGCCGCCGATATAGATCGCCAGCAGCGCCAGGATGAACAGCCCGCGCTCCGGATCGACGGCGAAGGAATGGACGCTGGTAAGGATGCCCGAGCGCACCAGGAACGTGCCGACCATCGACATCGAGAAGGCCAGCACCGAAAGCATGATCGTCCAGGCGCGCAGCCCGTCGCGCGTGGCGAGTACCGTCACCGAATGGAGCAGCGCTGTGGCCGCCAGCCACGGCATCAGGCTGGCGTTCTCGACCGGATCCCAGAACCACCAGCCGCCCCAGCCGAGCGTGTAATAGGCCCAGTACGAGCCCGCCGTGATCCCGATGGTGAGGAATATCCACGCTCCCAGGATCCACGGCCGCATCGCCCGCGCAAAGTCCGCACCGACATTGCGGGTGACGAGCGCGCCAACCGCGAAGGAGAACGCCGCCGACATCCCGACATAGCCCGCGTAAAGCGTCGGCGGGTGGAAGGCGAGGCCCGGATCCTGCAGCAAGGGGTTCAGCCCCTGTCCTTCGGTCACCCCGGAAATCCGCGCAAAGGGGTTCGAGGCGAACAGCAGGAAGGCATAGAAGCCCAGCGCGATCGCGGCCTGCGCGGCCAGCGTTGCAGCCTTGGTATCGGCCCGCAGCTTGCGCTCGAACTGGGCGATGGTCGCGCCCGACAGGCCCAGGATCGTCACCCACAGCAGCATCGAGCCTTCGTGGTTCCCCCAGGTTCCGGCGATCTTGTAGATCATTGGTTTCATCGAATGGCTGTTGGCCGCAACCAGCAGCACGCTCATGTCCGAGCGCATGAACACCGCGATCAGGCAGGCGAAGGCAAGACTGACGAGGCCGGCCTGAAGCAGCGCCACCGGCACGATCGCAGGCGCAAGCGAGGTCTGCCCGCGCCCCACGGCCAATGCGCCCAGTACCAGCTGGACCAGCGCCATGGCGGCAGCCAGCCACAGTGCGGCAAGCCCTGCTTCGGCAATCAAGCGAAATCTCCCATCACGCCGGTCTTATGCCGCATCAGAAGTCGAGACGGTAGCCGGCGCTCAGCACCCAGCCGTTTTCGTTGACCTTGTCGAAGGCGGTGCCATTCCACACCGTCTGACGGGAGAAATTGCCGCCGAACTCGATCTCTATTTCGGAATGCTTGAGCGGGTAGTAATTGAGCCGCAGTGTCGGCTGGAACTGGCTGAAAGTGCCGGGATTGGCTGTGGCCGTGGTCACCTTGCCGTCGCGGTAGCCATAGCGCAGGCGCGGGCTGAGGCGGAACTTCGAGGTGACGGGCACGCGCGCGTTGAAATCGATCGTGTAGATCCGCGCCGTCGCCGTATCGGCATAGCGCCCCGACAGGATGTAGATGTCGTTGCCCATCAGCAGGTCGGAGCCGATGAACTGCACCCCGTAGAAGTATTCCTTGCCCATCGCCGGCAATGCGCCGATCTCCGGCGTCCCGGCCGTGGCGGGCGTGCCCGGGGTCCCGCCGGTATCGGTCATCGAAAAGTCGGTCGAAAGCTGCAGCTTCCTGGTGATGGGCCGCGAATAGGTAACCGTGACCGACTTGCTGGTGAGCGTGCGGTCCTTCGCCATCTGATAGATCTGCGCATCGGTGAAGAATGGCTTCAGCCCGGCAAGATCGTTGAACGGCACGTTGTTCACCGTATCGAACTGGCCGATCAGCGCGTTGGTGGTCGTCAGCAGCGGCGACTTGCGATAGTCGCCGGTGACGGCAAGGTTCGCCCCGTCGGGGAAGTTGTAGTTCAGCGTGACCAGCGCCAGGTTCACCGTCCCGAACTTCACATCGTAGTCGAGCAGGCCAAACGCGTTGAAATTCTTCTTGAGGAAGCGTGCCTCGATCCCGACCGAGCGCCGGTCGATGAAGCCGCCCTTGGCGTGTTCATCGAACCAGTAGAGCGTGGTCTGGAACGGGCTGCGCTTGTTGCCCAGATCGACGCTGAAGCCATAGAACGGGCGCTCTTTCAGTACCCAGGTCTGGCGCGATGACAGCACCGGATAACCTGCCACCGCGTTGAAGCGCAGCTTGGGATTGGCCTGCCAGCCAACCAGCGCGCCATCGAACCGGCCGAGCACGCCGGCCGAGTTGCGGGTCTGTCGTCCGACCCGCACCGTGGTATCGAGATCGGTGTCCGAATAATCGAAATAGAGCGCAGTCAGCGCCGAGATCGTGCCGCCGGGACGCGAGGCATAGGTCCTGGTCTCGGTGCCGTTGTTGACCGTGACGATCGACCGGCTGGTGCCGAAGTTCTTGGTGAAGGAACCCGCCGCGCGCATCTGGATCTGGCGCTTGTCGTTGCCGCCGGTGATCGTGATGTCACCGGTGGTGAGCAGCTGGTTGACGTTGACCGAGTTGTCGACCTCGGTGCCCAGCGTGGACGAGGTGTTGAGCGTGCTGGTGCGGCCCTGGTCGCGGAAATAGAACTGCGAGAAGCTGCCCCGCGCGCCCCATTTCCAGGCGGTCGCGCCTTCGGTCCCGCCCGATGCCGCGCGCAGCTGCTGCGGCGTGCCGGGCACGGCTTCCTTGGCGTCGAGCGCGGCGAGGCGCTGGCGGACGCGGTCGGCGCCCTCGCCCTCTGGATAGCGGCGCAGGTATTCCTCGTATTGCGCGCGGGCATGGGCGTTCTGGCCCTTTCGCTCGCGGGTCACGCCAAGCAGCTCGATTGCGCGCGGCGTATTGGGGTTTTCAGGAAGCGCGGCCGCGTCGGTCAGCAGCGCCACCGCACGGTCAAGGTTACCCTCGGTGATCGCCTGTTCGGCGTCGGCAATGAGCCGCTCGGCCTGGCCGGTCGCCGGAGCGCTGCAATCGGCGACGGTCGGATCGCTAACCCGGATCACCACGGTCTGCGGCTGCTGGCCGGCGCTGACCTCGAACTTCATGTCCCTGGTAAAGAACATCGAAAGGGTCGGACCGGCCGCATTGTCGCCTTCGTATTCGATCGAGCGCAGTTCGGGCAGCGCGGTCGGTGTGCGCAAGGATTCGCGGCCCTGAAGGCCCGGCATCTGATCGAGCGGGGTGACCCGGATATGCAGTTCGCGGCCCTGGGCCGGAAACGAACTCAGCACCTGAATGCGCGGATTGAACGCAATCGTCACGACCGCGCAGCCGCCGGCGCTTTCCACCCGCACGTCCGACAGCGCGCGGTCGCTGACAGTCTGGCCAAAGGCCGGCATCGGCAGGATCAGGCCCGCACCAAGCGTAGCCACCAGCGCAATCG
>NZ_JAYSBK010000143.1:0-5867 GCF_041915465.1 Novosphingobium sp.
AGATCCCCATGTAGATGCCGGTCCGCTCGGGCGGGATCGAATCTGCCAGCATGACGTAAGTGTTGCCCATCATTCCGGCCCAACCGATACCGATTCCCGCCATCAGCGCAAAGAGGGCAACTGGAGTAGACGCGCCCGGGATCAGCAGCATCGCCGCGCCTGACGCCGTCAGGCAGATCGCGTGGGCCAAGCGCGCGCCCAATCGGCGCACAACCGGGATCAGCGCGAGGGCTCCGGCAAAGGCGATGAAGTTGTAAAGCGCACCGGCCTGCTGCGTGGTCAGCGTGGCATCGCGAAAGGCGGCGCTGGAAGGATCGGACGTACCATAAATCGAGCGGCCAACGGCGAAAGTGATGTACTGCCAATAGGCGAACATCGCATACCACTGGCACAGCATCGCGACGGCGAGCTGGCGCATCGGCCGCGGCATTTCGCGGATGGCGCTACCGATTTCGGCCAGGGTGGCGCCAGCCGTCATCGGCCGCGTTGCGAGTTCTCGCTGTTCCTCCTCGCTCATCGGCAGTTCCGGTACGCGCCAGACCGACCACACGATCGTGCTGATCGACAGGATCGCGCCGATCAGGAAGGCGACCCGGACGATCGCAGGGATGCCGTTGGCATCGAGCACGTCCTTGGCGATGAAGGCGGTGAGCAGGGTGGGGGCGAGGTAGGAAAGGGTCTGGGCGAGGCCGGTGAAGGCACTTTGCGTGAGAAAGCCGATCGAGCGTTGATCGCGAGCGAGACGATCCGCGACATAGGCGCGGTAGGGCTCCATCGTGATGTTATTGCCCGCATCGAGGATCCACAGCAACGAAGCCGCCATCCACAGGCTGGATGAAAACGGCATGAAGAGCAGGCCCAGCGTGCAGATGACCGCGCCGATCAGGAAATAGGGCGTACGGCGGCCAAGGCGGGACTGGGTGCGGTCGCTCATCGCGCCGATGATCGGCTGGACGATCAGTCCCGTCATCGGTCCGGCCAGCCACAGCAGCGGCATGCTGGCTTCGTGCGCCCCCAGGAAGCCATAGATCGGCCCCATATTGGCCTGCTGCAGCCCGAAACTGAACTGGAGTCCGAAGAATCCGATATTCATCTCGATGATTCGAGCGAGAGAAAGCTTCGGTTTTTCAGCATTTTGCATTGCAGTCATCCTCTTCGCCGCACCGTTTCCGGGCTTGCGCGAGGGATGGAGTGCCACACAACCGACAAAAATACAAACGTTTGCATTTTTCGATTGCAAACGTTTGTTGTAGACCTATGCATAGGGCCGAATCAGAACCCAGGAGAGGGAAACGACATCATGAAACTTCGCCACGCTTTTGCCCTTGGGGTCGCACTCACGGCATTCTCCTCACCCGTTTTCGCGCAGGACAGCGATGCTCCCGCGGCTGCTGACGGCGGCTCGAAGAAGGACGCGCTCGGACTTGACGAGATCGTGGTGACCGCCAGCGCACGTCCGGCCAACCGCCTCGAAACCTCGGTCTCGGTCAGTGCGCTCGACAACGAAGCCGTGGCCGAAGCCGCGCCGCGCACCACGGCCGAAATCTTCCGCCAGATCCCGGGCATCCGTTCGGAATCGACCGGTGGTGACGGCAACGCCAACATCGCCGTGCGCGGTCTGCCGGTCGCCTCGGGCGGGGCCAAGTTCCTGCAGCTGCAGGAAGACGGCATGCCGGTCATGCAGTTCGGCGACATTGCCTTCGGTAACGCCGACATCTTCCTGCGCGCCGATCAGACCGTGAAGTCGATCCAGGCCGTGCGCGGCGGTTCGGCCTCGACGCTCGCGTCGAACGCGCCGGGCGGGGTGATCAACTTCATCTCGAAGGACGGCAGCAAGGAAGGCGGCACCATCATGGCGACCGTCGGCCTCGACTATAAGGATTACCGGCTCGACTTCGACTATGGCGCCAAGATCGGCGAGAACACCCGCTTCAACATCGGCGGCTTCTGGCGCGAAGGCGAAGGCCCGCGCCGCGCCGGTTACAACGGCAACAGCGGCTATCAGATCAAGGCCAACATCACCCAGGAATTCGATGGCGGCTATGTGCGGCTCTATGCCAAGCACCTCGACGACAAGGCGATCGGCTATCTGCCGATGCCAATGCTGGTGACCGGCTCGAATTCGGATCCCAAGTACAGCTCGTTCACCAATTTCGACATCCTGCAGGATACGCCGCACAGCGCGCTGTTCACCTCGGCGACCGGGCTTGACGGTAACAACAACCGCCGCGTTACCGACATCCGCGACGGGATGCATCCGGTTGTCACCTCGCTCGGTCTCGAAGCGCAGTTCGAAGTGGCCGATGGGGTCAAGCTCGAGGAACGCTTCCGCTGGAACAGCGTGAAGGGCCGCTTCGTTTCGCCGTTCCCGGCCGAAGTCGGCAATGCCAGCGCGATCGGCAATTCGGTGGGTGAACTGCTGACTGGCAACGCCGGCAGCTACAACCTGGTCTATGCCAATGGCCCGCAGGCTGGTCAGGCGTTCAACAACGCCAATGGCCTGCTGATGCGCACCCACCTGTTCAACGTCGAAATCAACGATTTCGGCAGCTTTACCAACGACATCAAGCTGAGCAAGGACTTCGGTTCCGCCACGCTGACCGCCGGCTTCTACAAGGCCCGCCAGAACATCGACATGGACTGGACCTGGGACAGCTTCCTGATGGAAGTGAAGGGCAACAATGCCGCGCTGGTCAACGTGGTCGATCCCGTGTCGGGCAAGGTTCTGACCCAGGGCGGGCTCTATGCCTATGGTGTTCCGGCCTGGGGCAACTGCTGCCAGCGTTCGTATAACGTCAGCTATGACATCAATGCGCCTTACGCCGCGCTCAATGCCGAACTCGGCGCCCTGTCGCTCGACGGTTCGGTGCGCTGGGACAATGTTTCGGCGCGCGGCAACTATGCCGGGACGCTGCAGGTCAGCAATTATGAGGTGAACGGGAACGGGACCATCGATCCGACCGAGCGCAGCGTCTCGCTGATCGACAATGGAAATCCCAGCCCGGTCAACTACAACGTCAACTACGTCTCGTGGTCGATCGGCGCGAACTACAAGCTGAACGACAACGCGGCGGTCTTTGCCCGCGCCAGCCGCGGCGGCCGCGCCAATGCCGACCGCCTGCTGTTCGGCGTGGTCCAGCCCGACGGTTCGGTCCGCAAGGAAGACGCAATCGACTACGTCAATCAGTACGAACTGGGCGTGAAGTATCGCTCGGGCGGGTTCGGGCTGTTCGCGACGGGCTTCTTCGCCCGGACCGAGGAACAGAACTTCGAGGCGACGACCCAGAAGTTCTTCAACCGCACCTACAAGGCCAAGGGCATCGAGCTTGAAGCGGCCTATCGTTCGGGCATCTTCGACCTGCGCGCCGGTGCCACCTGGACCGATGCGACGATCGCCAAGGACGCGATCACGCCCGCGAATGAAGGGCATACCCCGCGCCGCCAGGCCAAGCTGGTCTATCAGTTCACGCCCGCAATCGACCTCGATCAGGTCCGTTTCGGCCTGAATGTGGTCGGCACGACCAAGTCCTATGCCCAGGACGACAACCTGCTGGTTTTCCCGGGCTACACCCAGGTCAACGCCTTCGTGAACTTCCGCCCGATGGAAAATGTCGAACTATCGATCAACGCGAACAACCTGTTCAACGTCGTCGGCATCACCGAAGCCGAAGAAGGCTCGATTACGCCGGGCGTCAACAACTACGTCCGCGCGCGCTCGATCAACGGTCGCACCGTCTCCGCTTCGCTGCGCTTCGACTTCTGATGCAGCGGAACAGGGCCGGCCGGGCGCACCTTCCCGCCGGCCGGCCCTGTTCACCGCGCAAGACTGACCAAGGTAAGTACATGAGCACGGCCTGGACCGCCGACCACGTCGGCAAAATCGCTCCCGCTTCGGGTTGTCTGGTCCCGGTGATTGAAAAAATCGACCGTGCCGGTCTCGATCCCGAACTGATCTATTGGGATATGTGGCCGATCCAGGATCCGCAGGGCCGCGCGGCCAAGATCGGCGGCCGGGAAATCTGGATGGCGCTGACCGCGCCGGAGCGCGGCAATCCGCACCTGCGCCACTTCGAGGCAAAGATCAGGCTGCTCGCGCGCGAGGCGGATGGCTGGCGCGATCTTGGCCCGGCAATGCCCGACCAGCCGGTTCCCTATGAGCGCGAATGGGCCGGATCGGCCGTATTCGATGGATCGCAAGTAACGCTCTATTTCACCGCGGCCGGCACCTCGCAGCGGCCGGGCGGGTATCAGCAGCAATTGTTCGAGGCGAGTGCCGCGATCGGTGGTGACGGGCTGCCCGCCGGCTGGACCGCGCCGCGCCCGTCGATCACGCGCTTTCTGCCAGACTACATGCTGGCCGCAGCCCACGAGGGCGAAGCGGGCAAGATCAAGGCCTTCCGTGACCCTGCCTATTTCCGCGATCCGGCGGACGGAGCGGAATATCTCATCTTCACGGCCTCGTTGGCCGAAGCCGGGAGCGACTTCAATGGCGCTGTCGGCATCGCCCGCAAGCACGGCGACGGCTGGCACCTGTTGCCGCCACTCGTCAAGGCAGACGGGGTGAACAATGAACTGGAGCGCGCCCACGTCGTATTCCACGCAGGCCGCTACTTCGTATTCTGGGCGACGCAATCGAGCACCTTCGCCCCCGGCCTGCGCCACGCTCCAAATGGCCTCTATGGCATGGTTGCGGATAGCCTGGCGGGCCCCTGGCGTCCGCTCAACGGAACCGGCCTCGTGCTGCGCAATCCGGCATCGGAACCGACCCAGACCTATAGCTGGTTTGTCACCGCCGACCTTGAAGTTGCCAGCTTCGTCGACTTCTGGGGCCTTGACGGCCAGCCGGTTCCAAGCGATCCGACCGATGCGAACCGCTATTTTGGCGGCGTTCCGGCGCCGCTGCTGCGCCTCGAAGCGTCAGGAGATCGTTGCGTGTTGACTGGACAGGCACCGGCATGAACACCGCCGACATGGCCCTGCTTGGGGCGATCGAGGCGGGCGGAACCAAGTTCGTCCTTGCGGTGGGTTCTTCATCCTCGGAAATCCTGGCCCGTCATGTCATTCCGACCCTGACCCCCGACGCTACCCTTGCGGCAGCAGCCGAATGGTTTGCGGCACAGGGCAAGCTGCGCGCGCTGGGCATTGCCAGCTTCGGGCCGGTCGAGCTGGATCGTGCATCGCCGCAATGGGGGCATATCACCAACACGCCGAAGCCCGGCTGGGCGAACTGCGATCTTGCAGGCTACTTCGCTGACCGGTTCGGCGTTGCGGTTGGTTTTGACACCGACGTCAACGGCGCTGCCCTGGCTGAATCCCGGCACGGCGCGGGAAAGGGGGCATCCTCGCTCGCCTACGTGACGGTCGGCACGGGCATCGGCGGGGGGCTGGTGCTGGATAATACGCCGGTGCACGGCGCGGCCCATCCCGAGCTGGGCCATATCTACGTCCGCCGCCCGACGGGCGATAGCGGCTTTGCCGGGATCTGTCCGCACCACGGCGATTGCCTGGAAGGACTGGCCAGTGGTCCGGCAATCAAGGCGCGGTGGGGTGCGTCGCTGTCTGAGTTGCCGGCGGACCACGAAGCCCATGGCATGGTCGCCTACTACCTCGGACAGCTCTGTCACAGCCTGTTTGCGATGACTGCGGCCGAAGTCGCGGTGCTGGGGGGCGGGGTCATGAAGACACCGGGCCTGATCGAGCGCATTCGTGAGTGCAGCGCAGAACTTGGCGCGGGCTATCTGCCGGGAACGGCGCGGCACAGGATCGTCGCGCCGGGTCTTGGCGAGGACAGCGGGATCACCGGCGCGCTGATGCTGGCCGAGGACGCGGGCTGAAGGGCGCCGCCGGGCAGGCCGATCCTGCCCGGC
>NZ_JAYSBK010000144.1:0-5843 GCF_041915465.1 Novosphingobium sp.
TGACTCCTCAGCTGGTCCAGAGACCGCCGAGGTTCGCAATCAAAATAATGCGCAGCAACTTCGTGCCGCGCCCTAGGAATCCCGCGCCTAAGCCGCGTTCCTTCGCATTACCGCTTCCTCGCGATAAACGATCTTATGCGCAGCTGCGCATAAGACCTGCCAGCCTTGCGCGTAGGCATCATAGACCGCGATCTGGTCGGGGGTGAGGCAATGCTCGAGGATCTCGTATTCGACCCCGGCGAACGACAGCGCGCGGGCGGTGTAGAGTCCGAGTGACTTCAGATCGCGGGCGACCAGCTCCATCGCCGCGATCCCGCCGTCGCGGATTTCGGCGACGAAGGCTTCGCGGTTCGCGAAGGCGGTCTCCGGCCCCCACAGCCCGAGCCGGGTCGCATAGGCGAGATTGTTGACATCAGAGGCCCCTGTCGCCGAGGCATAGAGCACGCGGGCGCGCGGCAGCAGGTTCTGGAGCCGCACCCCGGCGATCCCCTGCTCGGAGCCTTTGACTTTGCCGCGCGAACCCTCCCCGCCCGCGGCGTTGGCCATCGCGTGGGCCTCGTCGAACACGATCACGCCATCGAAGTCATCACCCGCCCAGGCCAGGATCTGGTCGAGCTGGGTCGCGTCGCTGCGGCCAGATCGCAAGGTCGGATAGGTCACGAACAGGATGCCTTCGCGCATCGCAATCGCCGTACCGAGTTTCCACGAGCCGAGCGGCTGGATGTCGATTGGCAGCCCGCCGAGCGCCGACCAGTCACGCCGCGCGTCTTCGAGCAATGCCTCGTTCTTCGAGATCCAGATGTGCCGCCGTTCGCCGCGAACCCAGCGGTCAAGGATCACGCCGGCAACCTGGCGGCCCTTGCCGGCACCCGTGCCGTCACCGAGGAAATAGCCTTGGCGATAGCTACGTCCCTCGGCCGAAGCCTTAAGGGCACAACCGCGATCGTCGGGCTTGAAGCAACCGGGCAAATCGCGAGCGTGCGCGCTGGCGGCATAGATCAGCGTCTCGGCCTGCGCGGCCGAGAGCACGCCCTTGGCGACGAGGCCGCCCGGTAGCTGCGGAATGGCCGTCGGGATCGGCGCGGCGATCGAACCCATTGCGACCGATTCAACCAGCGGCGTCGGGTGCTCAGCTGCCTGTTCGATAACCACGCGGCTTGGACGATAGGGAAGATAGTGCCCGACCTGCTCGGCCAGCGGCGCCGCTGTTTCGAGCGAGGCATAGGTGAGCGGCTCCACCACGAGCGGCGTGTTGGCAGGCTTGGCGGGGGTCGGTAGCGGTCGATGAGCCGCCGGAACCAGCTTGAGCGGCGACCGGACAGGCAGGTTCGCGGGCAACGGTACTGGCTCATCGCCAATGCGCGCCGCCAAGGCATCGATCATCGCGGCAAGTTCCGGAAAGCTGCTGCTGATCGCAAGCACCGGCTCGCCGCGGGCCTCAACCTTGTCGAGCACCAGGAGCCGCGTACTTATCGAAGTGCCCTGCTTGACGAAGCCGCGCTCGATTGCAGCGTTGAACCGAACACGGTCCCTGGGGCCGAGCGGCATGCACGGATGAAACCGCAGGTCGGGCGAGCTGGCGGCAATCGCCCGGCTCGCAAGATAGTCAGCGGCATGGCTGCCGGCGAGGACCGAGGCCTCGCGCCACAGGCGCAGCGCATTGCGGCTCGGAGTGTCTTCGCGGGGCTGCGCAACGATTGCGCCGCCCGATCCATCGAACAGGTCTGCCGCCTTGATTCCGGCCTTGGCAATGCCGCGCAGGACGGCTTCGTTCGAGCATCCGGCGAAGCAATGGAACAGGATTGCGCGCCGCCCGATCGTCACGCTGAGCGATGGCGTTCGGTCCGCGTGCGCCGGGCAGCAGCACATTCCGCCCTTGCGCGACCAGGTGCCACCAAGGGCATCGACAATCTTGCGGGCCCGGTCCTCGAGCGATCCGGACTTCAACGACTTCAGCATGGGGCATCTCCAACTTGGGCATGCCCTCACCCGCGCAGCCTTTGCTCTGCGCCCGTCACAATGCATTTTCCTACAACTTATGTTCTTTATATGTTCTTATGCGATTCGACCAGTTGGGAATTGGACATGACCAGAAAGATCGCACTCGCCCTCGCCGTTATGGCCAGTTTTCCCGCGTCCTTGCCGGCTTGCGCGCAGGCGGGAAATGAAGCCTTGACGCCAGCAGGCGAGGGATCGGGGGGAACAGGAGTTGAGCGGAGTCAGGACGGGTTTCGGCTGGTTACCCACGGGATTTGGCAAGCTGCACCGATGAGCCAGATCACGCTTGAGCCGGTTCCGCCGCTGCCAGTTGCGCAACCTCGCAAGGCAAAAGCGAGAAGCGTCCGCCAACCCGTGCCGAGTTTTCGCAGAGCCGTCTACCCTCCCAGGATCAATCTCCGCTCTTTCCCTGCAAACCGATATTTCAAGCGCCAGCTACGGTGGCCTGCCTTCGTAACGAAGAGATACAAGCCCTCCGCGTCAGAAAGCTTGTAATCGCGGTCTTTTGGCTTGGCTTGCCGGACTGTCGCTTCGCTGAGCATCGATGCCCCCAAAATTTCCGTTCGATGCCCCCAGCAGTGCCCCCAAAATCAGCTGGATGCATGCGGACGCAAGTGAACAAATGAGGAACTCATATTGCTCAAAAACGGCAGAAAATCAAGGTTTTTCGGTGCTTTACGGATGTCGGCGGAAGGTCAAATGGCGGAGAGGGTGGGATTCGAACCCACGGTACGGTTGCCCGTACACCGCATTTCGAGTGCGGCGCATTCGACCTCTCTGCCACCTCTCCGCGAAGTCGCCGTCTGAGCGGGCCGAAGCCCGTTCGGTCGAAGAAGCGGGCGGTTAGCCGATGGATGGGCGCTTGCCAAGCCCCTCTTGCGCAAAAACCGTGGAACCACCGAGCCGGAGCGTTGTTTCGCATTCGCACAATGCCTATATTGCCCTTCATGGATCGCTCGACGTTCTTTTCTCCGCAGGCCGGTCGCCGCATCGACACCCCTGCCCGCACCCGCGCGCGCTTTGGGATCGGTGATGTCGTGCGTCACCGCATCTACGATTTCCGCGGCGTGATCTTCGATATCGACCCGGTTTTCGCCAACAGCGACGAATGGTACGAATCGATTCCCAAGGAATTGCGCCCCGTGCGCGAACAGCCGTTCTACCACCTGTTCGCCGAGAACGGGGAATCGAGCTACATCGCCTATGTCAGCCAGCAGAACCTGACCGAGGATGGCGAAGCTGGCCCGGTTGATCATCCCAACGTGGCTGAACTGTTCGAGGAATTCGATAAGGGCCGCTACCGCCTGTGCCGCTCGATGACGCACTGAGCGTCGGTTGCCTGCCGACCCAGGGTAGCGCAGCGCCTACTTCAAAAAGCGTAGCACCAGCGATTGTGACGCGGTGGCCATCAGCGTACCGTCTTCGGCGAACAGCCGCAGGTGTCCATGGGCAAAGCCGCGATCGGCCGCGCTCATCTGGATGTCGCACAGCACCCATTCGGTCGGCACCACGGCGCGCAGGCGCAGCGTGTTGTCGAGGCTGTTGCCGCCGCCGTTAAGGCCCAGCGCCACACCCGCTCCGGTCGGCACGAAATCGCCGAACATTGCAAGCAGCGTGGAATCGATCGGCGCGCCTTCGCGGTTGCGCATCCACATCTGCATCCGACCAGACGGATCGGGCTTGCCGTCACGCGGGCGCAAGGCGGCACTGTCCGGCGCCACACGGAGTTCCAGGCGGCGCATCAGTGTACCGGCCTGGTGGTTCCAGGCGGCCCATTCGATGCAGTCTTCGGGCGCGGGCAGTTCTGGCAGATCAAACCACTGGTGCACCGGGTTGCCCGGCCGCTCACCCAGCGCCGCCGTGGCGGAAATGATCACGTCGTCTCCACAGTGCAGGTTGATGACCGCCTGGGTCACGTTGTGGCCCATCACCGGCAACCTGACGTCGACATCCAGCAGCGAGCCAGGCCGGGCATAGGACAGGTATTGCGCGGTCGCCCAGATCAGCTCGCGGCCGGTTACCCGCTTGGCGGCTTCCACCGCGCAGGCAAGGCCGACCCCGCCGAACATGAAGGTATGGTTTTCGGGCCCGACGCACAGCTCGCGCTCCACCGTCAGGCGAAAGCGCATGGGATCGGACGTTCCCTCAAGCGGGATGAACGGTGCGGTCATGCCGGTATCGGGCTTAGCTCTTGAGCTTCCAGCCGCTGCGCAGCAGGGCATAGAGCGCAGCGCAGAGCACCACGTTGAGCAGGCCGATATAAAGCGCGCCATTGAAGACGTCGGCATTGGTCGAACCGATGTCGCTTTGCCCGAGGAAGCCAAAGCGGAAGCCGGAAATGACATAGAAGAACGGGTTCATCCGGCTGACCGCCTGGAATGCGGGCGACAGGTTGTGGATCACGTAGAACGTGCCCGAAAGCATGGTCAGCGGGGTAATCACGAAGTTGGTGACCATGGCCGCATGATCGAACTTTTCCGCCCAGAGCGAGGTCGCCAGGCCGATCACGGCGAGCATGATCGAACCCATCAGGCCGAACCAAACGACTGCCCAGGGATGTTCGATCCCCAGGTGCACGCCCGGCCACAGCAGCATCGCCGCGCTGATCGCCAGGCCCACCAGCACCGCGCGCGTCACGGCCGCGCCAATCAGCGCCAGCATCAATTCGCCATTGGAAATCGGCGGCATCAGGTAATCGACGATCGTCCCCTGGATCTTACCCGAGAGGAAATTGAAGCTGGTATTGGCAAAGGCATTGCTGATCATGCCCATCACGATCAGGCCGGGCGCAACGAAGCTGGCAAAGGGCACACCCAGCACTTCGCGCCCGCCGCGGCCCATCGCGACGGTAAAGATCATTAAATAAAGCAGCGTTGTCATCGCCGGGGCCCAGATCGTCTGGGTCTGGACCTTGAAGAACCGCCGCACCTCCTTCATATAGAGGGTCCAAAGCCCCAGCCGGTTGACCCGGTGGATCAGGGGCACTCCCTGGGCCGGAAAACTGCGACGCCCGGCATCCAATGCGGATGATCCCGCTCTGGATGACTGGGCGGAGGCGGCGTTTTGGACAGGAACAGGTTGATCGGCCATTATGTGGCGACTATCGGCTTGTCGCGCGTGTGGCAAGCGGGTGCGCAATCAAACGGCCCGGATGAAAGTGGACAGGTAATGAGCTGGACCGACGAACGGATCGAAAAGCTGACCAAGATGTGGGAAGGCGGCGCAACCGCCAGCCAGATCGCCGAGGAACTTGGCGGGGTCAGCCGCAATGCCGTGATTGGCAAGGCCCACCGCCTTGGCCTCAAAGCGCGCCCTTCGCCGGTCAAGCCCAACGAAAAGGGTGAGGCTGCCCCTGCACCCGCCAAGGCGCCAAAGGCCGAATCACCAGCCCGCAGCGCGACCCCCGCCGCACCGCGCGCCGCTGCTCCTGCCGCGCCGCGTGCGCCGGCCCCCGTGGCTGCGTCCACCGCTCCTGCCGCCAGCGCAGCAGCCGAAGACAGCGATGCGCCCGCGCCTGCCGCCCCCCCGGCCCCGCGCATCGTCTCGGTCGGCCCCGGCGGCTTCCTGCGCCAGGGCCCGGGCGACCAGCAGGCCCCGATTCCGCCGGCGCCGCCGCGCCGCCTGGTGCCCGCCAAGCCCAGCCCGGAGATGGCGGACAAGACCAGCCTGCTCGATCTGAATGATCGCATCTGCCGTTGGCCGATGGGCCATCCGGGTGAGCCCGATTTCCACTTCTGCGGTGAAAAGGTGAACCCCGGTTTCCCCTATTGCGTGGAGCATTGCGGCCGCGCCTACCAGGCGCAGTTGCCGCGCGGCCATCGTCGTCCGCCCCCGCCGCTGCCCTT
>NZ_JAYSBK010000145.1:0-5703 GCF_041915465.1 Novosphingobium sp.
TACCCGCCAACGACTAGCGGCCCTTGTGCGAGCGCGTAAACTTGGCGATCGGGCCCCTCGAGCGTGGTCATCAGCAGAGTGCCGCCCGCAATCGAGCGGGCGTCGCCGATCGAAGATACAGTGACGTCAATCTTGTCGCCAACATTTGCCGAGGCGGGGAGGTTGGCCGTCACGATCACAACAGCGACATTCCGGCTTGAAATGTCCTGCTCGGAAACGATGCTCCCCAAGCGCGCAAGGACGTTGCGCAAGGCCTGGCGTGTCACCGCATTACTGCGGGAATCACCTGAGCCGGCCAGTCCAGTAACAATACCGTAGCCGACCAATGCGTTTTCGCGCCAACCATCGAACCGGCCGAGTGCTCGTATCGGTACTTGCTGCGCCATGGCTTGTTGGACAGGCAACGCCACGCAGAGCAATAGCGCCATGAACTTGAGCAGGCTACGCATCACAGCAATCCGAACAGGTTGAACAGGCGCTGCAACAGGCCGGGCTTCGTGCCGCGCGAGATGAAGCCCTTGCCCTTATAGTTGATCTGCGCATCCGCAATGCGATTGGAAGGCACCCGGTTGTCTGCATCGATGTCAACGGCGCGGACTACGCCGCGCACTTCGACTGCCGTCGTCTCGCCATTCATTTCGAGCCGTTGAACCCCAGTGATCTCCATGTCCCCGTTAGGAAAGACTTGCGTCACCTTGGCAGTCATCTGCGTTACAAAGCGCTCGCTTCGGCTCGCCTGCCCCTGACCATCGAAAGTGCTACCGAGATCAGCGGCGGCACTTTCATCGATCGATCCCGCACTAAATTGCCCATTGATCGAGGTAGAACGGCGAGATCCATTTCTCACCGTGGTGCTGGCCTCCGCCGTTTGCACGATTATCACGGTCACAGTGTCACCCACACGCGATGCGCGATGATCGGTAGCCAGAGACTGTGATTGCGCGGCAGAATACAGATCTTCTGCGACAAGCGGCGCTGGAATCAGGCCAAGAACTACCGCAAAATAAAGCCGCCGACGCGACTCAACATTTGTAAGTAACACAGCGTAACTCCGGCAGAACGCAGAGCTAGCTGGCGCGAACGCGCGGCAATTCCAAGTTCGGGAACCCGCAAACTTGTGGATTGTCGATTGGAATCACATATTTCCGATTGATGCCAGATCGGCCTGGAGTATGACGGCAACGGCGATCGATCGTCAGCGGGGGATTCTGGTGCCAAGTATTGCCGAAATTGCCGCAACCATGATGATTGGGGCCGAGCGGCGCATTGATGTCACCGCCGCCAACATAAGCAATCTGAATACGCCGGGTTATCGGACGCACAGAGTTTTTTCGCAGATCATCGATCAGCGCTCCGGCCAGCAGGTCGATAGTGAAGTGTTCGCCCGTCCGAACAGAAGCCTCGCCTTGCTGCCGACTGGCGGTCAGTTCGATCTTGCAACTGACGCGGATACGGTGCTGGCCGTGCGCGGCCCCGGAGGCGTCCTCTATTCACGATCGGCCCAGCTGCACCGCGATCAGGATGGCCGATTGGTCGATGGACAAGGGCGCGCGCTGCAGAGCAGCGATAGTGACGATCTGGCCATAACTGCCGGAAGCGTGACCGTGTCGGGCGATGGTACCGTCATCGTGGATGGTCAGCCGCAAGGGCGCATCGGCCTCTTCTCGCTGGCCTCGGCAAATACAGGCCGCGCGGAACTATCCGAATCGGGTTCGGTGCAGCAGGGCATGGTCGCTGGCTCCGATGTCGATCTCGGGGATGAAATGCTTGAGCTCAACAAGGCAAGTCGGATGGCCGAAACCGGCGCCAAGCTCTTTCAGCTACATGACGACCTCTTAGCCAAGACCGCAAGCCAACTTGGGAGCATCTCGAAGTGAGTGGGGCACTTGAAATCGCAATGGTCGGGATGCGCACCCAGCAGCAGGCGCTGTTGGCCGTGGCGGGAAACATCTCAAACATAAATACGCCCGCTTACAAGCGGGTCGATTTGAGGTTTGTCGAGCTAGTCGGGGTTTCGCCGAACAGCGGGGCCAATGGCGCAGCGAACACTGGAACAGATGTCGTTGCTGGCGTCGCTTCGTGGACAGCCCCCACGTTTGATGCACAAGGGCAAGTCGAAGCGACCGGCAATCCGCAAGACATTGCCATCAATGGTAGCGGGTTCATCGAGCTTCTGGGACCGAATGGAAGGTCCTTGCTTTGGCGCGGCGGAACAATGCGGATCATGGAGGACGGTGCGTTGGCGACCTCCTCAGGGCAATTGTTCAAGGCCGGGATAAATGTCCCGCAAGATGCCAGTGCGCTGCGTATCGATAGCGAGGGCAAGGTCTTCGTGACCCAGGCCGGCGTAGTTGGCGAAACTCAGATCGGTGAGATCGGGTTGATCAAAGTCATCAACCCCGATGCAATTGAACGCCTCGACGGCGGGCTCTACGCCGTGCGCGACGAGGCGGCGGTGCTGGCGGCTGCCCCAGGCGAAGACGGGCTTGGGACCCTGTCCCAAGGATCGATCGAGCGTTCTAATGTCGACCTCAACTCGGAGATGGTCGCACTTCTGATTGCGCAGCGCGCCTATGCCGCAAATGCTCAGGTTGCGCGGGCAGCTGATGAATTCTTTGGCGTCGCAAACGGCCTTCGCAGATAGTCGTGTTCGCGCTCGCACTCCTAGGTGCTGGACTGACAGCAAGCGCGGCCGGGCCGCTGCAATGCCGCGTTTTGGTCGCGGCAAAGAGCGCCGGCGATCCAGTCTTTGTTGAGGACACGGCTATGGCGCCGTGCCCTGACCGCCAACCCAAGGCCGTACTGCGCTACGACGCACGCCGCAAACTTACACTTGCCCGATCTGACCTTGCTGCCGGCTGTGAACTTGGGCGTGCCTACCTCGCCCCGCGCCCTGCCGTGGCAGCCGGCGAGAGCGTGCAGCTTACCGTTTCGATCGGTCATGTGACGATTGCGCGCGCGGCGGTCGCATTGGAGACTGCACAAGACGGTCAGAATTTCTTCGCGCGCTCTGGAGACGGACAGGTCTTTGTGGCGCCGCCCATCCGCAAGGTTGAAACACCAGGGAAACTCAAGAATGAGCGTTGATGCCATCACGCTTGCTGCCAAGGCGCTCGACGGTCTGCATATACGCAGCGCAGCGATCGCATACAACCTGGCCAATGCCGGATCGCCGCGTTTCCAGGCCCTCGAAGTCAATTTCGAGGATGCGCTGCGCCAGGCTGCGCAGGAAGGTCCCAAGGCAGTGGGCAACCTGGAGATCACGTTCACGGCAGGACGCATATTCGGCCCAGGCGAGGAACGGCGTGAAGATCTGATGCTGGTCGACGCCTCGCAGAATGCGATGCGTTATGCGGCGTTGGCGGATATGACCGGCCGGCGCTTTGCCATGCTGTCAGCTGCAATTGGAGCACGGTAATGGGCGTCGACCCGATTTCGATTAGCCGTTCCGCGTTGGATGTCGAATGGCAGCGTCTGAATATCGTCGCCATGAATCTCGCCAACGAGAACACGGCAACGGTCGCGGGCAAGGCCGGCTATCGGCCGCTTACCCTGATCTCCGGACCGCAAGGCGACTTTGCGTCGGCTATGAAGCAGGGAAGTCATGCGCCGACACCACAAGGCGTCCGGGTCATCGCCGTTGAGGCCCGCGCCAATCCCACCCGCCTGGTCTACGATCCGAGGCATCCGGCAGCCGATGCGAACGGTTTTGTCGCTTACCCGAACATCGATCACGCAGAAGAGATGGTCACCTTGATGCGCACCGCGCGGGCTTATGAAAGCAATCTGACTGCGCTGTCGCTATCCCAGCAGATGGCCATGCGCGCGCTCGACATTGGAAGGCGTTGAAACATGGCGATCATTCCTATCGGGGCAATCGCAGGTGGAACACCGGCCTTGTCGGGCTCTGCGATGGTGCCATCGCGGATCACCCCTCAAACGACAGGCGGCAGTTTTACTGATCTGCTGACCAATGGCCTCGCCGCAGTCGACGTGAAAGTGAACCGGGCCGACGCACTGATGAACGCCTATGCATTGGGGGAGGCCGTTCCGGTCCATCAGGTGACGATCGCGATGGAAGAAGCACGGATCGCAGTTGAGCTTGCTGTCCAGGTGCGCGAGCGCCTGACCGAGAGCTACCGCAGCTTTATGAACATGCAGCTCTGAGCGTGACCACTTCCACAGCCGAAAACGCCGCGTCTTTGGCGCCGGGCTCAGCACGGCGGCCAAATTTTTGGCTGCTCGCTTTGCTGGTTACCGTTGCCGTATTCGGCCTTTACTGGTTTTTTGTTCGCACCACTTATGTGCCGGTCCTGGTCAACCTTGACGCACAGGACGCCGCCGAAATCGCGAAGGTACTGGACGGCAAGAAGATCGGCTATCGCTTCGAAGATGATGGCCGAACGATTGCGGTTGTAAACAGCGAAGCGGACAAGGCGAGGATTGAATTAGCCGGCTCCGAACTTCCGATGAAGGGGCAGATCGGCTTTGAACTGTTCAACCAGTCGGACATGGGCCTCACTGAGTTCGCCCAAAAGATCAACTATCAGCGGGCACTCCAGGGTGAACTTGCCCGCACGATCTTGCTGCTGGACGGTATCCAGACCGTCCGTGTCCATCTTGGCCTGCCCGAACACAACATGTTCCGCGGCGAGCAAGATAAACCCAAAGCTTCCGTGACCTTAATCCTGAAGCCAGGAAGATCGCTCTCGTCCGCGACGGTCGAGGGCATCCAGCGGCTTGTCGCTGGCGCTGTACCAGACCTGCCCCAGAGCGAAGTCGCGGTACTTGATGGCAGCGGCCGGGTTGTTAGCCCCGAGATTGCGCGGGATCCAGCGCCGGACGCCGCCAGTGACGCCATTTTGAATTCGGCCCGCGAGCGGCTGAAATCGGCCGTCACCCGTTTGCATCCCGACCTTCGCTTCGGGCTTGTTGCGAGCCTTCGATATGTCGAGCCTGGTGAAGCGGCCAAACGCCGGGCTGATGATGGCCAATCGTCTGCGCATCCGGTGAGCGAAATACTCCCGCGCGGCGTTCCAGACTATGTCTATGCGGTGCGTATCACGACGGAAGAACCGATAATGGACGGCGTGCGCGCCGACATCGAGCGCGCCGCGCAGCAGGAACTGGGTCTCGATGCGGACCGCGGAGATAGTTTGGTTTTCCTGGTCGGCCCGATCCAGCCTGAGGCGCCGCGCCAGCAAGCCTCCTTGGGCAGCCAGATCGTTGCGCAAGCTGCACCAGCGCAGGCAGCAAGCGGCGGTCTTACGTGGCGCGATTGGTGGATGGCTGCGCCACTACTGGCCATTCCTTTGCTCCTGGCGGCGCTGTGGAGTGACCGGCGGCGCAGGCTGGCCAGGCGGAAGGACCAGCTTTCCGAATTTGCCAATCTGCTGCGCCAACGCCTCGAAGCCGAAGGCGAAGCTTGATCATGGCGGAGGTCCAAGATCTCACGGCCATGTTGGGAGAGCTTCTTGCCATGCCAGGCGAGGAGCGGGATTTTGTCCTGGAGATCCTCGGGCCTGAAGGTGAGCAAATGTTGCTGCCCCGATTGCAGCAACTTGGCCGCCAGGAGCCACCCGCGTCACCACTGCGGCGCCGCCCGCTCCGGTATCATTATCATCATTCAGCAATACAAGGGTCATGGAACGAACTTTCCGTCTGTTCGAGGGAAGCGAGCCAATGCTTGCTTCAAACACGAAG
>NZ_JAYSBK010000146.1:0-5594 GCF_041915465.1 Novosphingobium sp.
GACCAGTCCCACTTGGGATCGTATTGGTCGCTCGGCTGGTGATAGCGGTTCTTGGTGTAATCATCGCTCGCCGCCTCGCCGGCTTCCTTGCCGCCGTTCACCCAGTCGCTGCCGCGGCCAACCGCGAACATCGGCACGCCGCGCTTGGCGAAGCTGAAATGGTCCGAGCGGTAGTAGGATCCGCGCTCGGGATGGGTTTCGCCGGATTCGTACAGTCCCATCTGCTTTTCCGCCGCGCGCAGATAGCGGGTAAGATCGGACTTGTCCCCGCCGGTCACCTGCACGTTGCGGCTCGGGCTGCCCGGACTGACGCCGTCCATGTTGACCCCGCCGACCGTCTGGGCGAGCGGGTAGACCGGGTTCTGGGCATAGTATTCGCTGCCCAGCAGGCCCGATTCCTCCAGCGTTACGGCCAGGAACACCTGGCTGCGATCGGCCGGGCCGGCCTTGACGTTGGCTTCGGCCAGGGCGACCAGCGCGCCGACGCCGGTGGCATTGTCGATCGCCCCGTTGCAGATGTCGTCACCGGTGGCATCCGGCGCGCAGCGGCCGAGATGATCCCAGTGCGCGGTATAAAGCACATATTCGTTCGGGCGCTTCTTGCCCGGCTGGATGCCGATGACGTTGCGCGAAACCGATTTGCGCAGATCGTTGTCGAACGACAGGCTGGCGGTCGAACCGAGCGGCACGGCCTTGAAACCCTTCTGCTTGGCAGCCTGAGTCAGTGCGCCAAGGTCCTGGCCCGAGGCCTTGAACACCGCTTCGGCGACCGGCTTCTGGATCCAGCCGTTGAACTGGGTCTGATCCATCGCGTCATTGGGCTTCTGGGTATAGGTCTGCGCGCCGGTCCAGCTTGAATTGACCACGTTCCAGCCATAGGCGGCGGGGAAGGTATCGTGGATGATCAGCGCGCCCGCCGCGCCCTGCCGGGCGGCTTCCTCGAACTTGTAGATCCAGCGGCCATAATAGGTCATCCGGCGGCCCTTGAAGAGGCCGTCCTCGGTCTCGTTCTCGTAATCGGGGTCGTTGACCAGGATCACCGCGATCTTGCCGTGCATGTCGATCCCGGCATAGTCGTTCCAGCCCAGTTCCGGGGCGTTGATGCCATAGCCAACGAAGACCAGCGGCGCGTCCTTGAGCTCGGTATGCGGGACCACACGGTAGCTGGCGGCAACGAAATCGCTGCCGTCCTTGAACTGCAGCGCCTGCCCGCCGGCGTTCACCGTCAGCCCGCTCGAATTCTTGGCGGTGATTTCCACGATCGGCACTTCCTGCACCCAGCTGCCGTTGTTGCCCGGCTGGAGGCCCGCATCCTTGAACCGCTGGATGATGTAATTGACGGTCTTTTCTTCACCCGGCGTACCCGCGCCGCGCCCTTCGAAGGCATCGGAAGAGAGCACATAAGTAACGGTATTGAGCGTGTCGGTCTGGATAACCGGCACCTTGACTGCCGGGATCGGCGGCGCTGCCGGCGCCTTGGCGTCGGCGCTCACGGTCATGGCGGCGGCGAAAGTCCCGGCGATCAGTGGCAGGAATTTGGATGAGCGAAGTACCATGGAGGAGGGCGACCTTTGCTGTGAATTGGAAGGGCGTTAACTGGCAAAGCCGCGCCGTCTGCGCAAGCGTGGGATCGACCACCAACTTTGATCCAGTCCCTTGATCCCTTCGGCCTGCTCGGCCATCGCTGTCTCGATGACCGATAAAGACACCCCAGACTGGAGCGGAGCGCTGGCGCGCGCGCGGGCACATTCCCCCTTCCTCTCGCGGGGTCTCGATCGCTTGCCCGCACTTGCGGAACTGCTTGCCGGCGGTGACGGCGAAGGCGCGCTCGCCATGGCGCGCCAGGCTGGCGCTGGCGCGGAAGAGGTTGGCAGCGCCCTGCGCCGCGAAAAGCTGGCGCTTGCGGTTGCCCTGGGGATTGGCGACCTCGCCGGGGCCTTTCCGCTAATGCGGGTGGTGGGTGAACTGACCGCCTTTGCCGACCGTTCGCTCGATGCCGCGATTCGCGACGCGATCCTGGCCCGCGCGCCCGATGCCGAGCCGGCCGGGTTCATCGCCCTCGCGCTGGGCAAGCACGGCGCGGGCGAGCTCAACTATTCGTCCGACATCGATCCGATTCTGCTCTACGATCCGCTCACCCTGCCCCGGCGGGAACGCGACGAGCCGGGCGAGGCGGCGCAGCGCGTGGCCCGCAAGGTGATGGAGACGATGAGCCACGTTACCCACGAAGGCTACGTCTTCCGGGTCGACCTGCGACTGCGCCCGGCCTCGGAAGTCAGCCCCCTGGCGATCCCGGTCGAAGCCGCGCTGACCCATTACGAAAGCTCCGCGCTGGCTTGGGAACGCGCCGCCTTCATCCGCGCGCGGGCCTGCGCTGGCGATATTCCGGCGGGCGAGGCGTTCCTCGCCGCGATCCGGCCGTTCGTCTGGCGCAAAAGCCTCGATTTCGGCGCGATCATGGAAATCGGGCGGCTCACCCGGCGGATCCGCGCCAATCATAGCGGGCCAAAGCGCCCCGGCCCCGGCTTCAACCTGAAACAGGGGCGCGGCGGGATTCGCGAGGTCGAATTCTTCGCCCAGACCCACCAGCTGATCCACGGCGGGCGCACCCCCTCGATCCGCCTGCGCGGCACCCGCGCCAGCCTTGACGCCCTCGCCGAGGCCGGACTGATCGCGGCCGAAGACGCCGCGGTGCTGGGCGAAAGCTATGACCGGCTGCGCACGCTTGAACACCGCTTGCAGATGGTCGCGGACCACCAGACCCATTCGCTCCCCACCGATCCCGCCGCGCTCGATAATGTCGCCCAGCTTGCAGGGCTGGCTGACGGTGCGGCGCTGATCGCCGAACTGGAAGCGATCACCGAAGCGGTCGGCGCGCGATATGACCGGCTGATTGCGCAGCATGCCGAAGAAGACGCCAGCGTTGCGCTGCCCGCCCCGGCCGGCACGGCGCTGGCCGAACTGCTGGCTGTGCAGGGCTTTGCCGATCCCGAAGCCTTGGCCGAGCGGATCGAGGGCTGGCGCTCGGGCAGGCTGCGCGCGCTGCGCAGCGATGCCGCGCGCGATGCCTTTGACGCGGTTCTCGGCCCCCTGCTCTCCGCCTTCGCCGCCGCCCCCGAGCCCGAGCGAGCGCTGCTGCGCTGGGAACAGTTGCTCACCAACCTGCCCAGCGCGGTCAACCTGTTCCGCCTGCTTGAAGCGCGTCCGGCACTGGCGCAACTGCTCGCGCGGATTCTCAGCCTTGCTCCGCCGCTGGCCGATGCGCTGGCGCGCAGGGCCAACCTGCTCGATCCGCTGATCGACGCCTCGGCCTTCGACTTGCCGCCCGATGTTGCCGCGCTCGCGGCCGATTTCGAACGCGGCGAGGACGGCGACGATTACCAGCAGGTGCTCGACCGGGTGCGCCGCCGGGTCAGCGAACGCCGCTTTGCCCTTGGCGTCCAGCTGATCGAAGGCGTGCGCGATCCGATGGAGATCGGCCAGGGCCTGGCCCGCGTCGCCCAGGCGGCGCTGAAGGTGCTGGCCGATGCGACCATTGCCGAATTCGAGAGCGCCCACGGCAAGGTTCCGGGCGGCGAGCTGGTGGTGCTGGGCCTTGGCCGATTCGGCGGCGGATCGCTGACCCACGCCAGCGATCTTGACCTCGTCTACCTGTTCACCGGGGAGCACGGGGCCGAAAGCGACGGAGCGCGGCCGCTGGGCGCGACGCTCTATTTCAACCGCCTCGCCCAGCGGATCAGTGGCGCGTTGTCAGTGCCCACAGCGGAAGGCGCGCTTTACGAGGTCGACACCCGGTTGCGCCCCTCGGGCGCGCAGGGGCCACTGGCGGTCAGCCTCGACAGCTTTGCACGCTACCAGCACGAAAGCGCCTGGACCTGGGAGCACATGGCCCTTGCTCGCGCGCGGCCGCTCTATGGCCCGGCTGCCGGTCAGGCCGAACTGCAAGACATCGTTCGCGGCGTGCTGACCATGCCGCGAGATCCGGTGAAGCTGGGTGAAGACGTGCTGCATATGCGCCGCGAGATGGCACGGCATAAACCCGCCAAGGGCCCGCTCGACGTCAAGCTGGCGCGCGGCGGACTGGTCGATATCGAGTTCATCACCCACTACCTGCAACTGCGCGACCATGCGGGACTCGCGCCCTCGCTTTCGGCCGCGATCGGCGAACTGGCCGGAGCGGGGCTGGTCCCCGCGGCGCTGGCACAGGCCCATGCGATCCTCGGCCGGTTCCTGATCGCCGCGCGCCTGCTTGCTCCGGATGGCGAGGAACCACCCCGCGCCGCGCGCGAGGTGCTTGCGCACGCCTGCGGATGCGGCGATTGGGAAA
Organism: Novosphingobium sp.; assembly: GCF_041915465.1. Lineage (GTDB taxonomy): Bacteria > Pseudomonadota > Alphaproteobacteria > Sphingomonadales > Sphingomonadaceae > Novosphingobium. The sequence continues at coordinate 4,328 of NZ_JAYSBK010000146.1, forward strand.
CGTTGCTCGGCGCCCTCGCCGAGGCCCGCTGGAATGTCGCAGCCGCCTGGGCTGCGACCTTCGGCGAAGTACTGGAGATCCAATGATGAGCTCGTTTCCCGGTGTGGGCGATCCGCTGCCCGATATCGCAATGATCCTGAGCGACGGCAGCGCCGTCAAGCCGTCCGACTATGCCGGGCGCAAGCTGGTACTGTTCTTCTATCCCAAGGATGACACCCCCGGCTGCACCACGGAAAACAAGGACTTTTCCGCGCTTTCGGCCGAATTCGAACGGGCCGGCACCGCGCTGCTCGGCGTGTCGAAGGACACTGCCGCCAAGCACCTCAAGTTCATCGCCAAGCACGAACTGACCACGCCGCTCGCCAGTGATGCGGAAACCGGCGGCCTGTCCGACGCGCTCGGTATCTGGACCGAAAAGCAGAACTACGGTCGGACCTACATGGGCATGGTCCGCACCACCTATCTGGTCGGCACCGACGGCAGAATCGCGCGGGTCTGGAACAAGGTGAAGGTCAAGGGCCACTCCGAGGAAGTGCTTGCCGCAGCACAGGCGCTCTGACCGGCCGCCAATGACCACGCTTGCCGCGGCGATCCGTGCCGTCCTGCTCGAAACCGACCCGCGCGCCAAGGTGATGCGCACGCGTTCGCTCGTGCGTGACTGGCGCGCCGGGCGGTTGGACTTCGTTTTCGACGTTGCCATGCCGGACGAACCCGGCCGCCCCGCCGCGCCGGAATTGCTGCCGCCCAATCGGATGCCCAAGCGCGGCCGAGGCCTGTCCGAGCGGGGTCGAATCGCCCTGTGGCATTCGCTTGCCCACATCGAATTCGTCGCCATCGACCTGGCGCTCGATATGGCCGGCCGGTTCGGCGAATCGATGGGGCGCGGCTTCGTTTCGGACTTCCTGGCGGTGGCCACGGACGAGGCGATGCACTTCGCCCTGATCGAGCGAAAATTGCACTCGCTCGGCAGCCGCTACGGTGCCCTTCCCGCACATTCCGGCCTCTGGGATGCAGCCCGCGAGACCGCGCATGACGTAGCGGCAAGGCTGGCTGTCGTGCCGATGGTGCTGGAAGCTCGCGGGCTCGATGTGACGCCCTTTACGCTGGAGCGAGTGCGCGCCGCCGGGGACGAGAACGGGGCGCGAATCCTGCAACGAATCCTTGACGACGAAATCCGCCACGTCCGGTTCGGTTCAATGCATTTCGCCGCAGTCTGCAACCGGCTCGGCGAATCCCCCGAGAATCATTGGAAAACCTTGGTTGCCCG
>NZ_JAYSBK010000147.1:0-5343 GCF_041915465.1 Novosphingobium sp.
GCACCGGCGAAGCGGTTTCAGTGCCGGGCAAGCGCGTGCCCTATTTCAAGCCGGGCAAGGAAATGCGCGCCAAGCTGAACGCCGATTGATCGCCTTTGTCGGCGCGCGGCAAGGCTGCGCGCCGCGGCCCTTGCGCTTTCCGGATGCGCTTTCCGGAGGGGTTCGCCTTGAACCACCCTGTCCGATCTGCCACATCGCGCTGGCCTGCTCGCGCGGACGTGGCGGAATGGTAGACGCAGGGGACTTAAAATCCCTTGATCCTTGATCGTGTGGGTTCGAGTCCCACCGTCCGCACCATCTGCAAGCAACCGTGCGCGCCAAGCGCCCGGCTGCCGCTCTGCCCGGCTGCCGCTCTGCCATGCCGGGACGCGGTCAGCGCGTGCCAGGGTGAAAGCGGGGAGTAGATCCGGCGGTCCCGCCACCCGCGGTTTTCTTCAAGCTTGTTTGTACGGGCCCGGATCCCATTGTCCTTGCGCAGTATTTCTACTCATAAGCGGTTTGAACAAAGTTCATAATTCACGCACAATCACCTAGTTTGCGGTTTGGAATTTCTTAGCGACATTTTGTTAGGGCGTAAGTGACTGTAGCCTTGTCAAGTTGCAGGGGAGAACGTCAATGGACCAACCACCGGTGACCGACCCTGAACCCGGCGCAGGACAGGCCGAACTGCGCGCGGCCCCGCGGTTTGCATTGATGATGCGGGCAGTCAAACTGATTACCCCCAGCGGCGAATTCCTCTGCATCATGCGCGACGCTTCGGAAACGGGGGTCAAGGCGAAGCTGTTCCACGCCCTGCCCAAGTCCGAGCGCTATCAGCTTGAGCTTGGCAACGGTGCGCGCCACGAGGTCGATCTAGTCTGGCAGGACAATGGCCATGCCGGTTTCCGCTTTACGGCCGGCCCGGTTGACGTGCGCGAACTGGTTGAGGAGCACGGCGACTTGCCGCGCCGCCAGCTCCGCCTGAAGATGGTTCGACCGTTAAGCGTGATCGTGACGGCCGGCGGCACCGCGCAGGTCGGACAGGTCCAGGACATTGCCCAGAATGGTGGAGCCGTGAGGCTTGAGACGATGCTCGCACTGCGCCAGGCGGTCGAGATCGAAGCATCGGGGATCGGGCGGGTTGCCGGACGGGTGCGCTGGCGACGGGGATCCGTGCACGGCATCGTCTTCCAGCAAGGCTTCGCAATGGATCAGCTTGCGGTGCTGGTCGCTCGGCTGAATCTGGGCGCGGAGGGAAATGACAGCGCCGTCGCCCGCCGGGCCGGAAACCCACATCCGCGTTAACCACTGATTAGGCATTTTCCTTCACTTCTGCCCCTACCAACCAAGTGGGGGCATAATGGCTGTTACCGGCTTTCCCGGCGCGCATAACGCGGCGCCGCAGCGTGAAAAAACCGTCGATGTCGCGATTATCGGGGCGGGCCCGGCCGGGCTGACCGCCGGTTACCTGCTGACCAAGGCGGGCCTCTCGGTCGCCGTGATCGAGAAGGACGCGCACTACGTCGGCGGGATCAGCCGCACGGTCGAACACGAAGGTTATCGCTTCGACATCGGCGGGCACCGCTTCTTCTCGAAGTCGCAGGCCGTGGTCGATCTGTGGAACGAAATCCTGCCCGACGATTTCATCCAGCGCCCGCGCATGAGCCGGATCTATTACGAGGGCAAGTTCTACTCCTACCCGCTGCGCGCTTTCGAAGCGCTGTGGAACCTGGGCGTGGTGCGATCCACCCTCTGCATGGTGAGTTTCGCCAAGGCCAAGGCGTTCCCGAACAAGCGGGTGAAGAGCTTCGAGGACTGGACCGTCAACCAGTTCGGCCACAAGCTCTACTCGATCTTCTTCAAGACCTATACCGAGAAGGTCTGGGGCATGCCCTGCGACGAAATGAGCACCGACTGGGCCGCCCAGCGGATCAAGGGCCTGTCGCTGTGGGGCGCGGTCGTGGACGGGCTGAAGCGCAGCCTGGGGCTTAACAAGGCGCCCAACGACGGGATGCAGACCAAGACCCTGCTCGAAACCTTCCGCTATCCGCGCCTTGGCCCCGGCATGATGTGGGATGCCGCGCGCGACAAGATCGTGGCGAGCGGCAAGGGCGAAGTGCTGATGGGCCACGCGCTCAAGCAGCTGGCCAGCGACGGTAGCGACGGTTGGCGCCTGACCGCGACGCACGATAACGGCGAAACCGTGATCCGGGCCCGGCACGCGATCAGTTCAGCGCCGATGCGCGAACTCGCCGCGCGGCTCCATCCGCTGCCCGCGACCAGCCTCAACGCCAAGGAACTGCGTTACCGCGACTTCCTGACCGTGGCGCTCAAGATCCGCAGCGACGATCTCTTCCCCGACAACTGGATCTATATCCACGACAGCAAGGTGAAGGTCGGCCGCATCCAGAATTTCCGCTCGTGGTCGCCCGAAATGGTGCCCGATGAAAGCGTCGCCTGCGTCGGCCTCGAATACTTCTGCTTCGAAGGCGACGGGCTGTGGTCGATGTCGGACGATGACCTGGTCGATCTCGCCACCCGCGAGCTCGCGATCCTTGGCCTGGTTTCGGCCGAACAGGTGATCGGCGGGGCCGTGGTGCGCCAGGAAAAGGCCTATCCGGTCTATGACGAGGACTATGCCGCCCATGTCGCCGCGATGCGCAGCGAGCTGGAAACGGCCTATCCCACGCTCCACATGGTCGGGCGCAACGGGATGCACCGTTACAACAACCAGGACCACGCGATGATGACCGCGATGCTCACGGCCGAGAACATCCTCGCCGGTAGCCGCGTCTACGATGTGTGGTGCGTCAACGAGGACGCCGAGTACCACGAGGCTGGCGACGAAGGCGAACAGGCCCACATCCCCGCGGCGCGCCGCGAGGTCAGCGACGATCAGGCTGCCGCGCTGGCTTCGGTCCGCGAAGTCCCCGAACGCATCGTCGCCGACAAGCGCGACGCGGCCTGAGGAGCACAGCCGCCATGCACCTGCCCAACCAATTGCTGCGCCGCCTGACCGACGCGACCCTGATGCGCTATGTCGTTGCCAGTGCCCTGGCGCTGGGTTTCGACATGGGCACGTTCCTTGTGGCGCTGCGGGCAGGCGTTCCCGCAGTCGCAGCCGCCGCGCTGGGCTATTCGACCGGTATCGTCGCTCATTGGCTGATATCGAGCCGCGCGGTCTTTGCGCAAGGCGTTGCCGCGCGCGGGGCGCAGCGGACGTGGCAGAAGGCGATGTTCGTTGGTTCGGCGCTGCTTGGCCTCGCACTGACCACCGCGATTGTCGGCACCGGTGCAGCGCTGGGCAGTGATCCGCAAGTGTCCAAGCTGGTCGCGATCGTCATCAGCTTTACGGTTAACTGGCAGCTGCGCGCCCGCGTCGTGTTCCGGCTGGAATCGGCGCGGTGATCTTCGCCGAGCGCCGCCGTCCAGCCTTTACCGGCGAACTGCTGGTTCGCGTCGGGCTGATCTGGCTGGTTGTCTCCGCGATTTTCGTGGCCACCAAGTGGGCCGCGATCCGCGCGCTCGCCCTGCCCGATGCCGACGATACCCTGCGCATGGTGCAGGTGCGCGATCTCCTGGCCGGTCAGCCCTTCTGGGACCTGCATCAGTACCGGATCGACCCGCCGCAAGGCATCCTGATGCACTGGTCGCGGCTGGTCGACCTGCCGCTGTACCTGATCGAACTGGCGCTGCGTCCGATCATCGGGCCGGCCATGGCCGAGCGCGCCGCGCTGGTAATTGTCCCGCTCCTCACGCTCGGCACGACCTTGCTGATGGCCGCGCGCCTTGCCTGGCGGACCCTCGATGCCGAACTGATCGGCTATGTCTGCCTGGTCATCGCGCTGGCAAGCCCGGTTACCGGCCAGATGCAGCCGCTCAGGATCGACCATCACGGCTGGCAGATTGTCGCGGCGCTGGTCGCGCTGAACGGCCTGACCGCGCGCAGCGAACGCACCGGCGGGTTCATCGCCGGCGCCGCGCTGGCGCTGGGCATGACAATCAGCCTCGAACTACTACCGATTGCGGTGCTGTTCGGTTGCGTGCTTGCGCTGCGCTGGCTGCGCGACCAGCGTGCGCGCACCTTCTTCATCAGCTTCCTGCAAGCCCTCGCGCTGACCGGCGTCGCCGCCTTCTTCGCGGTTCGCGGGCTGGCCGATCTCGCCAACCATTGCGACACGCTTTCCCCGGCCTACCTCGGCGCACTGGTAGTGACGGCGGGGGCCGCAACGCTGCTTTCCAGCCTGCCGCGGCAGCCGCGGATCGCCATGGCGGTGGGCCTGGGCCTTGTCGCCGTGCTGGCGGCCGGCACCTTCCTTGCCATGGCGCCCACCTGCCGCACCGGTCCTTTCGCGACGCTCGATCCGCTGGTGCGCGAATTCTGGTATGACAACGTCCACGAGGGCAAGCCGGTGTGGCTGCAGAAGCCGCCCGTGCTCGCCCAGATGATTCTGCCGCCGCTGATCGGCCTCTATGCGGCGCTCAAGCTGTGGTCGCGCTCGCGCGACTGGCTGCGTCGGTTCTGGTTCGAATATGCCCTGCTGCTCGCCGGATCGCTGCTGCTGGCGGTCTTCGTCGCGCGCGCCTCGGCTTTTGCCTGCGCCTTTGCCGCCGTGCCGCTGGGCTGGCAGCTACGCGAATGGCATCGCCGCGCACAGGCGCTGCGCCGACCGCTGCCCCGCGTCGCGGCAATCGCGGCGATGTCCTTCGCGGTGATGCCTGCCTTGCCCTTGCTAGCCGCCAATGCGCTGGCGCCGGCCAAGGCCGCATCTGCCGCGCCCCTGCGCGCGGCGCAGCAGGTCTGCGATATCCCCGCGGCAGCCCCGGCGCTCAACCGCCTTGCCCCCGCAACCCTGTTCGCGCCGATTGACATCGGCCCGGTCCTGCTGGCCAATACCCATCACAGCGTCGTTGCGACCGCGCACCATCGCGCGCCCCAGGCGCTGCATGACGTGATTGCCGCATTCATCGCCGATCCGGCCGCCGCGCGCGGCTATGTCGCGCGGCACGGTGCGCGCTATGTGGTGATCTGTGCCGGGCTGATCGAAGCCGACAACTATCGCCTCGCCGCGCCAAGGGGGTTCATGGCCTCGCTCGAGGATGGTCAGGTCCCGGTCTGGCTGCGGCCCGTACCCCTGGCAGGGCAAAGCGGTCTGCAGGTGTGGGAAGTGCTGCCCCCGGATCAGGCCGGCACGAAGGCCAGCGCCACGCCGTTCATGCAGTAACGCTTGCCGGTGGGCTTCGGCCCATCGTCAAACACATGGCCGAGGTGGCCGCCGCAGCGGGTGCAGTGCACCTCGGTGCGCGGATAACCCACTTCCCAGTCGGTCGATGTCGCCACCGCGCCGGGCAGGGGCTTCCAGA
>NZ_JAYSBK010000148.1:0-5187 GCF_041915465.1 Novosphingobium sp.
GGGTCTTTCCGCCCCACTCCATGGATACGGTTTTGACGTCGAACATTTCGTTTCCTTCAGCCCGCAGGCCCTATTGCGTGCGGGTTTTGCTGCCGGGTGAATCCGTCCCGGTCCGGTGTGGGGCACTGTTGGCCCCGGAAAGGCTCCTCCCGCCGAATTGCGAGGGAGCCCCAAAGCAAAAGCGGCCCCGTAGGGCCGCTCCGCTGGTTACTTGCGCAGACCGAGCTTTGCGATGAGCGCGTTGTAGCGGTCCACATCCTTGCGCTTGAGATAGTCAAGCAGGCTGCGGCGCTTGTTGACCATGGTCAGCAGACCACGACGCGAATGGTTGTCCTTGTGGTGGGCCTTGAAGTGGCCCTGCAGGGTGTTGATGCGGCTCGTCAGGATCGCGACCTGGACTTCCGGCGAACCGGTGTCATTGGCCTGGCGCGCGTTGGCCTTGATGATTTCCTGCTTCAGTTCGGGGCTAACCGACATGTCATTTACTCCGCGACATCGGAAAGGTTGAAACCCCTGACGACCCGGGCGTCTCCGCCCGAAAGCTCCACGAGCGCGAGGGGAACAGTTCCCGTCCGCGCCCAGTAAAGCCCGTCCGTCTGGGGCAGTCCGCCTAGAACCCGGCCCTGTCGGACCATGCTTGCCTGTTGCGGACCGAGGTCAAGAGCCGGGATGTCGACCAGCCCTGCCTCCAGCGGCAAGATTACGTTCTCAAGTGGCGCGCCCTTACCGACTTCGTTCAAATTGTCCAGCGAAATCGCGTTTTCAAGCCCGAACGGACCGGCCCGCAGCCGCCGCAACATGGTGACATGGCCCACGGTTCCGAGCGCCAGCGCAATGTCGCGCGCCAGGCTGCGGATATAGGTGCCCTTGGAAACGTGGGCGACCAGCGTTGCGCTGCCTTCGTCCGCCGCTTCCAGCCGCAGCGAGTGGATCGTCACCTGCCGCGATTTCAGCTCCACCGCTTCGCCCTTGCGGGCCAGATCATAGGCCCGCTGCCCGTCGATCAGGATCGCCGAATAGGCGGGTGGCACCTGTTCGATCGGGCCGGTGAAGCGCGGCAGCACGGCCTCCACCTCGGCGCGGGTCGGGCGCACCGGGCTCTCCGCGATCACCTGCCCTTCAAGGTCGAGCGTGTCGGTCTGGCTGCCGAAGGCGACGGTAAAGGCATATTCCTTGCTCGCATCGAGCATCCGCCCGCACAGCTTGGTCGCCTCACCCAGCGCGATGGGCAGGATGCCGCTGGCGAGCGGATCGAGCGTACCGCCGTGGCCGACCTTGACCTTGCCAAAGCCGGCCTCGCGCAGGTTACGCTTCACCGCGCCGACCGCCTGAGTCGAACCCAAGCCGATGGGTTTGTCGAGAATGATCCAGCCGTGCGGCACCTTGCAGGGTTACTTTCCGCCAGCCACGGCCGAGGCAATCGCCAAGTAATGTTCGGTCAGCCACTGGACGAGCGGGAAGACATAGCGGCCGACGAGATCGAAGTTGGGGCTCAGCGATGGCAGAACGACAAGCAGGATCATGATCATCGGAAAGCCGAGCGGACGCAGCTGGCTGTAGGTCCGCGCCGCACCGTCCGGCAGCAGCCCTTCGACAATGTGCGAGCCATCGAACGGGGGCAGCGGGATCAGGTTGAACAGCGCCAAGAACACGTTGATCAGCAGGAAGTTGAGCAGGTTTGCGGCGACAAATCCGACCATCCCGGTCGGCTCCTGCAGATCGCCATAGGGGCGGAGCAGCAGGCCGAGCAACACCGCCCCGATCAGCGCCATGACCAGGTTCATCGCCGGTCCCGCCGCACCCACGAACATCATGTCGCGGCGCGGATTACGCAGGCGGCGGGCATTGACCGGCACCGGCTTGGCCCAGCCGAACACCGGCATTCCCATCAGCTTGAGTGCACCGGGGATCAGGATGGTCCCGACCGGATCGACATGGCGCAGCGGGTTGAGGCTCAGCCGCTTGAGTTCGGCGGCAGTCGGATCGCCCAGCGCCCGCGCGGTCCAGCCGTGCGCGATTTCGTGAAACACGATCGCGAAAATCATCGGAATGATCAGCGCCGCGGCCTGATAGAGCGTATCGTTCATGGCCGAGACTTAGGGACGCGAGCGACCTACCGCAACCGGCGCGGCGATCAATGCCCGAGCGCCTCGACGAAATGCTTGCGGCACAGCGCGACGTAACGGTCGTTGCCGCCGATCTCGGTCTGCGCGCCGTGCTTTACCGCCGCCCCGCTGGCATCGACGCGCAGGTTCATGGTCGATTTGCGGCCGCAGTGGCATACGGCCTTAAGCTCCACCAGCGAATCCGCGATGCCCAGCAGTACTTTGGCTCCGGGGAACAGTTCGCCCTGAAAATCGGTGCGCAGGCCATAGCACAGCACCGGAATGTTCGCCTCGTCCGCCAGCCGGGCGAGCTGCCAGACCTGCGCTTCGGAGAGGAACTGCGCCTCGTCCACCAGCACGCAGGCGAGTGGCTCCACGCGGTGGGCCGCCGTCACGCGGCCCCACAAGTCGGTTTCGCCGTCGTAGCGATGTGCGTCCGCACCAAGGCCGATCCGGCTTTCGATCGCCTTTTCGTCAGAGCGGTGATCGAGCGCGGCGGTCCACAGCATCGTCGTCATGCCGCGTTCGCGGTAATTGAAATCGGCCTGCAGCAGGGTGGTCGATTTGCCCGCATTCATGCTGGCGTAATAGAAATAGAGCTTTGCCATGAGCGCCTGATTATGCGCTGCGCACAGAAAGGCCAGAGCGATTGACAGCGCAGCTGTGGACGGCCAGATTCCGCCCATGCGCGCAAACAATGGAGAGCCCCGCTTGCGAAGCGTGCGCATTTTGGTTCCCGTGCTGGCACTGGTGCTGGCCACTGCCGCTGCCAGCCCGACGTTTCGCTATCAGCTCGACGGCACCCAGAGCGAGGTCAACGCCCGCGTCGCCTTCATGGGTCTGGCCAGCAAGACCGCGCACTTCCCCCGCATGAGCGGCGCGATCCGCCTGACGCCCGGCCGGCTCGATACGATCGACATGGACGTCGAACTCGATGCCCGTGCGCTCACCGCCGGCGACAAGTCGACCACCGAAACGCTCAAGGGCAAGGACTTCTTCGATGTCGTCAACCACCCGGTCGTGCGCTTCGAAGGCCAGCGCATGACCATGACCGGCCCGGTTACCGCGCGGCTCGACGGCCAGATCACTGCAAGGGGGGTAACCCGCCCGGCAACCTTGACCATCACTTTCCGGCAAGACCCGGCCAAGGCCACCGGCCGCGACCCGATCCTGCTGAGCGCGCGCACGACGATCAACCGGCAGGACTTCGGGATGAAGGCCTATTCGTTGGTCGTGGGCAAGAAGGTGACCATCACGATAAACGCACGGATGGTGCCGGGTTGAGGACTATTCCCCGAGGTCGCGCACGACCTTCGGATCGCTCAGCAGCGCTTCGATCCGGCTGGCTTCATCGAAGCTCTCGTCGGGCAGGAACTTGATCCTGGCGGCGTACTTCAGGCGCAGCTTGCCGGCCACTTCCTTCTGGAAGAAGGCCGTATTGGTGCGCAGCGCCTTGAGCACGATGTCCTCGTCGGCGCCGAGCAGCGGCTTCACGAACACCGTGGCATGGCGCAGATCGGGCGACATCCGCACTTCCGTGACCGAGACGGAATGCGCGGTCAGCACTTCGTCGTGGACCATCTGGCGGCTGAGCAGCTCCGAGATCACATGGCGCACCTGTTCGCCGACCTTGAGCAGGCGGACCGAGCGGGTTTCGGGCGTGGCGTGCTGACGGCTCAACCTTGATCTCCGGGACGCGGGGTCGGGATTGCGGTTGAGGTTGAACGTGCCAGAAGCGCCCCGCCTTCGTCAAACAGTTCGGCCTCGAGGAAGATCACCTTGCGCCCGCGCCGCACGACCCGGCCCTTGGCCAGAACCGGCCCCGGGAACACGGGCTTGAGCAGGCTCATCGTGATATCGAGGTTGAGCGGCGCTTCGGCACCTTCGGTCGCCATGACGTGCGCCCAACCCATCGCCTCGTCGAGGAACCCGGCCACCAGCCCGCCCTGCACGCTGCCGCGCGGGCTGACAAAGCTGGCGGGCGCGGTGAAGCGCATGGTGATCGTCTCGCTCGCCCTGTCGAACGAGACGTACTGCGCCCCCATCAATTCGGCATGCGCGCCGCGCGGCGTCGTCAGGTCGCTCACAGGGTGCGTTCGCGCATCTCGACTTCGAAGGTTTCAAGCACGTCGCCCGGCCGGATATCGTTGGTATCCTGCAGCACCACACCGCATTCGAGACCGGCGCGAACCTCCGCGACGTCGTCCTTGAAGCGCCGCAGCGAGGCCACTGTGGTCTTCGAGATGATGACGTCCTGACGGGTGATGCGCGCGTAGATGCCCTTGCGGATGTAGCCGTCGGTGACGAGCAGGCCAGCAGCCTTGTCCTTCTTGCCGGCGGGGAAGATTTCCTTGATCTCGGCGCGACCGACGACCGTTTCGATCCGTTCCGGACCCCAGATGCCGGCCATTTCCTTGGCGACGTCCTCGGTCAGGTGATAGATCACGTCGAAGTACTTCATCCGCACCTTCTGGCGCTCGATCAGCTCGCGCGCCTTGGCGTTGGGACGCACGTTGAAGCCGACGATCGGCGCACCGGCCGCAGCCGCCAGCGTCACGTCGCTTTCGGTGATCGCACCGACGCCCGATTGCAGCACCTTCACCTTGATCTCGTCGTTCGAGATCTTGTTGAGGGCATTGACGATGGCTTCGGTCGACCCCTGGACGTCGGCCTTGACCACGATCGGGTAGGTCAGCACCGTTTCCTTGTCCTTCAGCGCCGAGAACATGTTCTCGAGGCTGGCGGGCGCGGCGGTGGTGCGCTTGGCGGTGGCCTGTTCCTGACGGAAAGCGGCCACTTCGCGGGCGCGGGCTTCGCTTTCGACCACGGTCAGCGTGTCACCGGCCATCGGCACACCGCCAAGGCCGAGCACTTCGACCGGCAGCGCCGGGACGGCGGCCTTGATCTGGCGGCCCTTGTCGTCAAGCATCGCGCGGACGCGGCCCGAATGGGTGCCGACCACGAAGATGTCACCCACCTTGAGCGTGCCGCGCGTGATCAGCACGGTTGCCAGCGGGCCCTTGCCCTTGTCGAGCTTGGCCTCGATCACGGTCGCCTCGGCGGCGCGGTCGGGGTTGGCTTT
>NZ_JAYSBK010000149.1:0-4911 GCF_041915465.1 Novosphingobium sp.
TCATCAGCCAGGCACTGGCCGATGCGCGGGCCTGGGATCCGAAGCTGACCCTGTCGGTCAACATTTCGCCGATCCAGATGCGCGACCCCTGGTTCGCCCAGAAAATCCTGAAGCTGCTGGTAGAGGCCAACTTCCCGCCAAACCGGCTCGATATCGAAATCACCGAAAACTGCCTGCACGAGAACATCTCGCTGGTCCGCTCGCTGATCTCAAGCCTCAAGAACCAGGGCATCAAGGTCAGCCTCGATGATTTCGGGACCGGATACAGCTCCCTGGCCCAGTTGCACGCCCTGCCATTCGACCGGATCAAGATCGACCGCAGCTTCATCACTAACCTGCCCGGCAATCCCGACTGTGCGACCATCGTCAAGTCGATCGCCTCGCTGGGCGAAGGGCTTGGCCTGCCGATCACTGCCGAAGGAGTGGAAAACGAGGAAGTGCTAAAGGCGCTGGGCGAATATGGCACCTTCAAGGCCCAGGGCTATTATTTCGGCCGCCCGGCAACCGCAAGCGCAACCGAAAACGAACTGGCCAGCCTCGATTTGCTGATCGGCAAGGCCGTGCCTGACCCAGAGGGGAAGCACGACGACGGATCGGACCTGCCGTTGGCCGGAACCGGTTCCTGAACGCGCGCTCCGATCAGGCTCCACTGGACGCCGCCGCGCCCAAAGCCTAGAGCGCGCTCAATGCGCATTCCTTTCGTCAAGATGCACGGCCTGGGCAACGATTTCGTCGTGCTCGATGCACGCGACGGGCTCGGCGTGCCTGTCGACCGGCGCCTCGCACAGGCCCTTGCCGATCGCCACACCGGGATCGGTTGCGATCAGTTGATCCTGCTCGAAGCCAGCAGCATTGCCGATTTCCGGATGCGGATCTTCAATCCTGACGGCGGCGAAGTAGAAGCCTGCGGCAATGCTACCCGCGCGGTTGGGCTGCTATATGGCAAGCCCGCCCGGATTGAGACGCTGGGCGGCATCCTGACCGCTGACCCGGCCGCAAATGGCATCACCGTCGACATGGGCGAACCGCGCTTCGAATGGGACCAGATCCCGCTTGCCTATGCGATGGACACGCACACTATGCCGGTCGCGTGGGAAGACCTTGACGCGCCGACCGCCGTCAACATCGGCAATCCGCACGTGATCTTTTTCCACCCCGATTGCGAGGCCGTGGAACTGGACCGGCTCGGTCCGGAGATCGAGCACGACCCGCTGTTCCCCGAACGGATCAACGTCAACGTCGCGAGCGTTACCGACCGCACGCATATCCGTCTGCGCGTGTGGGAGCGCGGCGCTGGCCTGACGCTCGCCTGTGGCACTGGCGCCTGCGCCACGGCGATTGGCGCGATGCGCCGCGGCCTGGTGGAGCGCAGCGTTGCCGTCACGCTGCCGGGTGGCACCTTGCAGATCGAATGGACCGCCGAGGGCCGCATCCTGATGACCGGTCCTGCCACCGAATCCTTCCGCGGCAGCTTCGATCCTGCCGCCTATGGAGTAGCCAGGTGAGCGCCGAGGTCATTTCGCTGGGCTGCCGGCTGAACCTCTCTGAAAGCGAAACCTTGCGCGAACTGCTCGCCGCGTCGGACGATCTGGTGGTGATCAATTCCTGCGCCGTGACCAGCGAGGCCGTACGCCAGACCCGTCAGGCGATCCGCCGCGCAAGGAAAGCCCGGCCCGATGCGCGCCTGCTCGTCACCGGCTGCGCGGCGGAGGTAGAGCGCGCGGCGCTGGCCGCCATGCCCGAAGTCGACGGACTGATCGCCAACACCGCCAAGCTCGATCCGCGCGCGTGGAACGCCGCGCCGCGCCCGCTTGCCGAGCAGCGCACCCATACCCGCGCCTTCATTGCCGTTCAGAACGGCTGCGATCATGCCTGCACCTTCTGCGTCATTCCGCAGGGGCGCGGGCCAAGCCGCTCGCTGCGCGTCAGCGAAGTCTTGCGCGAAGTCGAAGCACATCTTGCGCGCGGCGCCAAGGAAGTCGTGTTGACCGGCGTGGACCTGACCAGCTGGGGCCATGACCTGCCCGATGCGCCTGCGCTGGGCAGTCTTGTACAGGCCATCCTGTCCACGTTCCCTGCCCTGACCCGTCTGCGCCTGTCCTCGCTCGACGGGGTGGAGATCGACCCGCTGCTATTCGACCTGATCGCGGACGAGGCACGGATCATGCCGCACCTGCACTTGTCGCTGCAACACGGCAATGACCTGATCCTCAAGCGGATGAAGCGCCGTCACCTGCGCGCCGATGCGGTAAACCTCGTTGCGCGGCTCAAGGCGCGCCGCCCGGATATCGCGGTGGGGGCAGACCTGATTGCCGGTTTCCCCACCGAGGACGAAGCAGCCCACGCCGGGAACCTTTCGATCATCCGCGAACTTGCCATCGTGCATGGCCACGTGTTTCCCTATTCCGCCCGTCCCGGCACCCCGGCCGCGCGGATGCCGCAGGTGACAGCGCCCACGATCAGGGCGCGCGCAGCCGAGCTGCGCGCCGCCGTGGCCGGTGAGCGAGCCCGCTGGCTTGCCGACCAGCTGGGTCTGCCCCAGCAAGTACTTGCCGAACGCGACGGAACCGGCCATGCGCCGTCCTTCGCACGGGTGCGGCTGGCACCCGGAACCATCGCCGGAACAATCGTGACCGTGACCCCCACTCAAATCATCGAAGGCCTGCTGGCATGAGCGGCGAAAGCTGGAGCGACCGCCTGTTCGGCGGTTTCCGCAAGACTTCCGAACGCCTGAGCGAAAACCTCGCCGGGATCGTCACCAAGGCGAAGCTCGACGATGCGCAGCTCGACGATCTGGAAGACGCGCTGATCCTCTCCGACCTTGGGCCGCGCGCCGCGCGCCGGATCCGCGAGCGGCTGGCCGGTGAACGCTTTGAACGCGGGGTCGATGAAGCCGCGATCAAGCAGGCCGTGGCCGACGAAATCGCCGCGATCCTGCGCCCGGTGGCCAAGCCGCTGGAAGTCGTTGCTTTCCCCCGTCCGCAAGTGATCCTGGTGATCGGGGTCAACGGTTCTGGCAAGACCACCACCATCGCCAAGTTGGCGCACCTGTTCCAGGAGCAGGACTATGGCGTGATGCTGGCGGCGGGCGATACGTTCCGCGCTGCCGCCATCGGCCAGCTTGGCGTCTGGGCCGAGCGGCTCGGCGTACCGATTATCAAGGGACCGGAAGGCGGCGATCCGGCGAGCGTCGTGTTCGATGCCGTCAAGGCCGCGACCGATCAGGGGATCGACGCGCTGATCGTTGACACCGCCGGTCGGCTCCAGAACAAGCGCGAGCTGATGGACGAACTCGCCAAGATCCGCCGCGTGCTTGGCCGCCTCAACCCCGAGGCGCCGCACGACGTGGTGCTGGTGCTGGATGCCACCAACGGGCAGAACGCGCTCCAGCAGATCGAAACCTTCAAGGAGGTAGCGGGCGTGACCGGCCTGATCATGACCAAACTGGACGGCACCGCGCGCGGCGGGGTGCTGGTCGCGGCGGCCGAACAATATGGCCTGCCGATCCACGCAATCGGCGTTGGCGAGAAAATCGATGACCTGCGCCCCTTCGACCCCGATCTGGTCGCGCGCGTTATTGCGGGAGTAGCGTGATGACCCAGGAAACCGAAGCGAAGAAGCCAGGCTCCGGCCTGCTCAACCTGTTGGTCGATTACGGGCCCATTGCGGTGTTCTTCGCGATCTACCGGTATTACGCCCCGTCGGATCACAACGACGCGGTTGCTGAAGTTCTGGCCGTGATCCGCGGGACGGTAGCCTTCATGGTCACGGCCGTCGCCGCGCTCGCCGTCTCGCGCTGGAAGCTCGGTAAGATTTCGCCGATGCTGTGGCTGTCGACTGGCCTGATCGTCGTGTTCGGCGGGCTGACGGTGTTCTTCCAGGACGAACGCTGGATCCAAATCAAGCCGACGGTGATTTATCTCGGTTTCGGCGCCGCTTTGCTGCTTGGGGCGGCGCGCGGCAAACCGCTGCTCAAGTACCTGCTCGCCGCCGCCTTCGAAGGGCTCAACGATGCGGGCTGGATGAAGCTGTCGCGCAACTGGGGCTTTTTCTTCTTCTTCCTCGCCGCGCTCAACGAAGTGCTGCGCCGTCAGCTTGAGTTCGGAGACTGGATCGCGGCCAAGCTGTGGCTGTTCATGCCGCTGACCTTCCTGTTCACTTTTGCACATATTCCGATGCTGCTGAAGCATGGCATGTCGGAAAGCGCCGAGGCCGAGGTGATCACCGATCCACCGCATGAGTGAGCCCCTTTGGTGACAATCACTCGCAAAAAGGTGTGACAAGAGCGGCTGAGCGCGCAATAACCGAATCGTGCCCTGGACGCGCAACGGCGCGATGGGTCGCGGACTGGATATCAAAGACAACGCTTCGAATTAGGGGGAAGCAAATGGCCAAGTTTTTTGGAAACCTGAACCTGGTGCTGGCCGTCGGCCTCGCCGTCGCGATTGGCGTTATGCTGTGCTACGCCGAAATCGTCCCGATCGACGTCAACAACCTGTTCCACTGGATGCACGTCGTCGTCGGCATCATGTGGATCGGCCTGCTCTACTACCTGAACTTCGTGCAGGTGCCCACCATGCCGGCTATTCCCGCCGAGCAGAAGGGCGCCGTCACCGGGCACATCGCCCCGAAGGTGCTGTTCTACTTCCGCTACGCCGCGCTGCTGACCGTGATCACCGGCCTGACCATCGCGATCAACGCCGGCTATGCCCACCGTGCGATGACCTTCTCGGGCGCGACCCGCGCCGAAAACATGATCGGCCTCGGTATGTGGATGGCGCTGGTCATGGCATTCAACGTGTGGTTCATCATCTGGCCGGCCCAGAAGAAGATCCTCGGGATCGTCGATGCTTCGGCTGAGGAAAAGGCGGCCGCCGCGCCGCGCGCGCTGATCGCCAGCCGCCTCAACAC
>NZ_JAYSBK010000150.1:0-4693 GCF_041915465.1 Novosphingobium sp.
CCGATACCTTTATGCTGGTTCAATTCGCATCGGCCCGACCGGGAAGCGGTTGAATGGGATGGCGCAAATTTTGTCGGTCATTGTCGTGACTGTGGCAAGCCGATCCGTCGCCGCCAGGAAGGTGGCTGGCGCAAGGACTGGCTGGATACCCATCGCACCTGACGCTTCGCTGCAATAGCGAAAGGTTGGGCGGATCAGGCCGCGGCGCTGCTGGTCAGGCTGACGAAGACATCCTCCAGATCGGCCTCGCGGGTGGTCACGTCGACGATTGCGAGGCCCTGCGCCTGGGTTTGCGCCAAAACTTCGCCCGCGTTGGTGCGATCCTTGTCATAGGTGATCTCGATCGTGCGCTCGCCGGTTTTCTCGCATTTCAGGAAGGCGGGATGGGCGGGCAGCTCGCTCACGTCCTGATCGAGGGTCAGCACCACGATCTTCTCGCGCGCCATTTCCACCAGTTCGCGAGTCGGCTTGTTGGCGATCAGCTGACCGTGGTTGATGATCGCGATCCGGTCGCACAGCTGCTCGGCCTCTTCGAGGTAGTGCGTGGTCAGCACCACGGTGACTCCGCCCGCGTTAAGCTCGCTCACCAGTTCCCACAGCTGGCGGCGCAGTTCGACGTCGACCCCCGCGGTCGGCTCATCCAGCACGATCACCGGCGGGGTGTGGACCAGCGCCTTGGCGATCAGCAGGCGGCGCTTCATGCCGCCTGACAGCGTGCGGGCATAGGCGTTGGCCTTGTCCGACAGGTGTACCTCGGCCAGCAGCTCGAGGCTGCGCCGCGCGGCCTTGGGGACGCCATAAAGTCCGGCCTGGTTCTCCAGCACCTCGAACGGGGTGAAAAACGGGTCGAACACGATTTCCTGGGGGACAATGCCGATCGAACGCTTGGCGTTGCGGCTGTCGGCATCGATGTCGAAGCCCCAGATTTCCGCAGAGCCGCTGGTTTTCATCACCAGCCCGGCCAGGATGTTGATCAGGGTGGACTTGCCGGCGCCATTGGGACCCAGCAGGCCGAAGATCTGGCCTTGCGGTACATCGAAGCTGACCCCGCCAAGGGCCAGTTTGCCCTCACCGTTGCCGGCCGGGGCATAGCGCTTGACGAGGTCGCGGATCTTGATTGCAGCGGGAGTGTCCATGCGCCTGCTTTGCGGCAGAGCGCACGCTTCGTAAAGCCCCGGCGTGGCCTGGCAAGGCGTGATGGCGAACGGGCGTCCTTACCCACCTGTTAACCATAAGCTGCGACAAGCCCTTCATGGGTACCGGACTAGACAGTTCAGGATGACCAGGGGGGTATCTTGCCGCGGCATGGCGCCGCGACGTGGAAAGCGCGCGATCTGCGCGCTGCTGGCATTGGCCGGCGCCGCGGGCCTGTCGGCCCCCGCGCAGGCCGGTGAAAAGCCGGTCGCCACCAACTCCGCCCGCGCCACCATCGTCGCCCCGCTCACCCTGGTGAAGCAGCAGGACCTGGTCTTTGGCAAGATCGTCGCACGGACGACGGCGGGCACGGTGACCGTCGACCAGATCACCGGCAAGTGCTCGGTCACCGGCGCGATCCTGGAAGTTGGCAGTTGTCAGTACGCCTCGTTCGCCGGGATGGGCACCAAGAACATGAGCGCCCGCATCTCGCTCACCGCCGTCTCCAACCTGACCGGGCCGGGCCAGACCATGGTGCTGGATAACATCACGCTCGGCACCAACGCCTCGATCAGCTTTGCCGGCAACCCCAACGCCAACGGGCGCGGGGTCGGTCTGACCCAGGGCAACGGCAACCAGCGCTATTCGATCACCACCAACAGCGGGATCTTCGTGCTGAACATTGGCGGGCGGCTCAACGTCAATGCCAACCAGGCGCCGGGCGTCTATACCGGATCGATTACCGTCACGGTGCAGTATCAATAGTCTGGAAACGGCGGCGCGCCGCTGCTAATGGGGCGGCCATGAGCAACCAGCCCGAAACCGTTCTCGTCACCTCCACCCGCGTTTCCTGCGATGGCGCGTCCGATATTCCCGGCGGCGCTGCGCTCGGCCATCCGCGCGTCTGGCTTGAAATCGACGAGCGCGGCTATGCCGACTGCGGCTATTGCGATCGCCGCTTCGTGCTGAAGGGCGGACCGGCGGACCAGGCCCAGGCCGCCTGACGCTGGCACTTCGCGGCAGAGCCCCTATATCAGTGGCATGACCGCAACCGATCCCCGCTCGCTCCTCTACCTCCAACTCGATCCCGCGACCGCCCAGGCGCTTGCGCGCGAAACGCTGGAGAAATGCGATGACGGCGAACTCTACCTGCAATTCATCGCCAGCGAGACTTTCGCGTTCGACGATGGCCGCCTGAAAACCGCCGACTATTCGCGTGATGCGGGCTTTGGCCTGCGCGGGCTGTCGGGCGAGATGACCGGCTTTGCCCATGCCAACGAAATCAGCGAGGCCGCGATCCGCCGCGCGGGCGAAACGCTGCAGCTGCTCGATCCAGCCAAGGGCCAGCCCGCGCCCCCGCCGCGTCAGAACAACCGCCACCTCTATACCGAAGCCTCGCCGCTCGATCTGGCGCCCTTTGCCGAGAAGGTTAAGCTGCTTGAGACGATCGATGCCGCAGCCCGCGCGCGCGACCCACGCGTGGCGCAGGTTTCGGCGAGCCTTGCCGCCAGCTGGTCGGTGGTGGAAATCGTGCGCGCCGATGGCTTTGTCGGCCACGACGTGCGCCCGCTGGTGCGGCTCAACGTCTCCATCGTTGCCGAACAGAACGGGCGGCGCGAAACCGGTAGCTTCGGGATCGGTGGACGGCGGCTTTATGACGATCTGTTCGCGCCCGAAACCTGGAACCGCGCGATCGACCATGCGCTGGCCCAGGCGCTGACCAACCTCGAAAGCGTGGCTGCCCCCGCGGGCGAGATGACCGTGCTGCTCGGCCCCGGCTGGCCCGGCGTGCTGCTGCACGAGGCGGTCGGCCACGGCCTCGAAGGCGATTTCAACCGCAAGGGCACTTCGGCCTTTTCGGGCCGGATCGGCGAGCGCGTCGGCGCCCCCGGCGTGACCGTGATCGACGATGGCTCGCTCGCCTCGCCGCTCGGCGGCGGACGGCGCGGGTCGCTCTCGATCGATGATGAAGGCACGCCGACGGGCGAGACCGTGCTGATCGAGGACGGTATCCTCAAAGGCTATATGCAGGACCGGCTCAACGCCCGGCTGATGGGCGTGGCCGCCACCGGCAACGGACGGCGCGAATCCTATGCCCACGCGCCGATGCCGCGCATGACCAACACTTTCATGAAGGGCGGCAACGACGATCCCGCCGAGCTGCTGAGCCGCGTCAAGAACGGCATCTTCGCCAAGAGCTTTGGCGGTGGGCAGGTCGATATCGTCTCGGGCAAGTTCGTGTTTTCCTGCACCGAAGCCTACCGGATCGAAAACGGCAAACTTGGCGCGCCGATCAAGGGCGCGACCCTGATCGGCGACGGCCCGACCGTGCTCACCCGCGTGACCGGGATCGGCAACGACATGGCGCTCGACGAAGGGGTCGGGATCTGCGGCAAGGGCGGGCAGAGCGTGCCGGCCGGGGTTGGCCAGCCTACCTTGCTGGTCGAAGGGCTGACCGTGGGCGGAACTGCCTGATCTTGGCTCCGATCTTCAGGCACAGTTCAGGTCAACTTGCTAACGGTATGGCTCAGGGGTCAGAGGAATCGGATTATGCGCAAGATCGTTATCGCACTCGCTGCCACCACCACTCTGCTCAGCGGCGCCGCAGTTGAAGCCAAGCCCAAGCTCACGCCCGAGCAGCAACTCGCCAAGATGCTTGAAGGCCGCGAAGCCGGAGAGCCCGTTAGCTGCATCAGCCTGCAGGATACGCGCGACATGACCGTGCTCGACAAGACCGCGATCGTCTATCGCACCGGCTCGGTGATCTGGGTCAACCGCCCGACCAATGCCGAGCACCTCGATTCCGACGATATCATGGTAACGCATCCCACCGGCAGCCAGTTCTGCAAGCTCGACATCGTCAACACTGTCGATCGCAGCGGCCATTTCACCACCGGCTTCATTACGCTGGGTGACTTCGTGCCCTATCGCAAGGTCGACAAGCCCAACTGAGGGGTCAAAGTCCGACCTGAGGGCCAGCCCGGCCACGCAACCCGAGTAACAGCGAGGCACCGCCCGGAGCGATCCGGGCGGTGCTGTTTTTTGGGGTTCTACCGCGCTCTGGCGACGGACTGCCAATTCGTTTGACTCGCCGCACCAGTGTTCTAGGGTAATCACCCTAAAAGAGCGATTCCATCGCCGCACGGGAGAGAGCAATGGCCACCACCGCAACCCTGGACCGCACTGCCGCGCCGCTGGCACCGATCGATGTCAGCCGCGCCGAACTTTATGCCGAGGATCGCTGGCAGGAACCGTTCCGCAAGCTCAGGGCCGAGGCGCCGATCCAGTACGTGCCGGATTCGAAGTTCGGCCCCTATTGGTCGATCAGTACCTACAAGCCGATCGTCCATGTCGAGGCGCTGCCCAGGATCTTCTCCTCAAGCTGGACCTATGGCGGGATTTCGATCGCCTTCGATTCGGACAAGCTGCTCGAAAACGAAGTGCGCCAGCCGATGTTCATCGCGATGGACCCGCCCGATCATACCGCCCAGCGCCGCACCGTGGCGCCTTCGTTCGGCCCCAGCGAAGTGGCCGAAATGAAGGCCGAGGTGCAGCGCCG
>NZ_JAYSBK010000151.1:0-4681 GCF_041915465.1 Novosphingobium sp.
AACGGGTTTGGCGCATCGGTCGGGCTTGAGGCGACCTATGCGCAGATGGGCGGCGGCATGGCCTCGCTGGCCGGGTCGTGGTTGCGGCTCAAGCGGTCCGAATTGCGCACGCTGGTTGGCGCGGGTGCTGGCGCGGCGATCGGAGCAGCGTTCTCCTCGCCGCTGACCGGAGCATTTTACGCCTTCGAGATCGTGCTGGGTGCCTATACGCCGGCCGCCATGGCGCCGGTTGCGGCCGCCGCGCTGGCCGGGGCGGTTGTCGCGCGCGCAGCGGGGACGGCACCGTTTCTGAGCGTGATCGAGGTTGCCCACCCGCAGTCGACGCTGTCCTATCTGCTCTATGCCCTGCTCGGCATCGTCTGTTCGGTCTGCGGGATCGCGATCATGCGCTTTCAGGCCATGACCGAGCGCGGGGTCGCCGCGCTGCGGATTGCGCCCTGGCTCAGGCCGGTGCTGGGCGGCATGCTGCTGATGCCGATCGCCTGGATCACGCCCCAGGCGCTGTCTTCGGGGCACGGGGCCTTGCGGCTTGAAATGGCCGTCGCGCCGGCGCTGCAATTCCTGTTGCTGGTCTTCGCGCTAAAGGTGCTGGCCTCGGTCATTTCGCTCAGTTTCGGGTTCAGGGGCGGGCTGTTCTTTGCATCGCTGTTCCTTGGCTCGCTGCTGGGGCCGGCCTATGCCCAGATCGTCAACCTGATCACCGGGACGCCGCTGCTCTCGACGCTCGACGCGGCGCTGGTCGGGATGGCGGGGCTCAGCGTGACGATCGTCGGCGGGCCGATGACCCTATCGCTGCTGATTCTCGAGACGACCCACGACTTCGATCTGACCGGCGTGGTGCTGACCGCAGCGCTGTTCGCCAATGTCGTGACCCGCGACCGCTTCGGCTATTCGTTCTCGACCTGGCGGCTGCATTTACGCGGCGCGCGGATCCGCAGCCCGCGGGACATCGGGTGGTCGGAGCACCTGACGGCGCAGCGCCTGATGCAGCTTCATCCCGCGATTTTCGAGGCGAGCCGACCGATCCGCGAGTTTCGGGCGGCCGTTCCCCTGGGTTCGACCGGGCGGGTGCTGCTGAGTTCTGCCGATGGGCGGTTCTGCGGGATTGTCGAGACGGCAAAGGCCTATGATCCCAGGCTCGACCCGCTGATCCCGATCGACAGCCTGGCGGAAAAGCACGATGGCTGGGTTCGGCCGGACCTGGCGATCGCGGACATTCTCGACCGCTTCGAAGAGCTTGAACTTGACGATCTGGCCGTGGTCGATGACCAAGGGCGGATCATCGGCATGCTGACCGAACGCTATGTCTCGCGCCGCTATATCGAGGAAAGCAACAAGGCGCAGGCGACGGTATTCGGCGAATGACGCGAGAGATTCCGGGGAGGGCGAGAGTGGCTGCTGAACATGTTCCGGTGATGGCGATTCCCGAACTCGCCGAATTCTTCATCGGTGCCTTTCCGGGACTGGACCATGCGCCGGATGGCGGCATCCGGGAAATCGTGCCGGGCCGCGTGCTCATGGCGCTGGAGCCTGACGAAAGCAGTTTGCGGCCCGGTGGCATCGTATCGGGTCCGACCCAGATGGGACTGGCGGACCGGGCCGCCTATGCGGTTATCCTGGCGCATATCGGCCCGGTGGCGATGGCGGTGACCAGCAACCTCAACATCAGCTTCCTGCGCGCCGTGGAATACAAGACGGTGATGGCCGATGCCGAGCTGATCAAGCTGGGCAAGCGTCTGGCGACGGTTGACGTGCGGCTCTGGCAGGATGATCCCGCGCGGGTGCTGGCACAGGCGACAGTCACCTATGCGATTCCGGGGTAAGGATCAGCGCGGCGGAGGCGGCGGTGCGCCAAGCCAGGCAGGTTGGGGCGGCCCCTTGCCGATCAGGCAGTTGCCGCTGCGGCAGCCCGTTTTTTCCAGCTTCTTTCGGTATTTGGTAATCGCCGCGCAATCCGCACCGGCGGGATCGAGCACGATGGTCATCCCGTCAACGGGATGCTTCATCAGGTAGACGGTGATGGCGTTGAGCGCGTTTTCGTCAACCGGCTGGTTGTTCCAGAACAGTGCGCCATTCGGCCCCAGGCGCAGGACGTTGACGGCATCGGGGTCCGGCAGGCGGGTTTCGGGCGTCCAGACGTGCCAGTGGCCGGGCAGCGGGCAAACGGGCGCGACGGCCGCAAGCGCGGGCCCCGGCGCAGGATCGGCCCCGGCGGCAGGCCCCGCGGCGAAGATAGTCGCCGCGAAAAGCATTGCCGCCGGTAGCCGCGCGAACATCAGAGCTGTTCGATCATGTAGTCAGCGGCGCTGACCTTGAATTCGCCGGGGGCTTCGACGTGAAGCTGTTCGACCACGCCGTCGTTGACCACCATCGAGAAGCGCTGGCCGCGGGTGCCAAGGCCAAAGCCCGAACCGTCCATCGTCAGGCCCAACGCCTTGGCGAAATCGGCGTTGCCGTCGGCCAGCATGGCGACGTCCGGCGAACCGGCCGCTTTGCCCCAGGCGCCCATCACGAACGGATCGTTGACGGCGGTGCAGGCGATTTCGTCGATGCCCTTGGCCTTGAGATCGGCCGCATGGTCGACATAGCCCGGCAGGTGCTTGGCCGAGCAGGTCGGCGTGAAGGCGCCCGGAACCGAGAACAGGGCAACGCGCTTGCCCTTGAAGTATTCCGAGGACTGCACCGCTTCGGGGCCGTTCTCGGTCGCCTTGACCAGCTTTACGTCAGGCAGCTTGTCTCCAACCGCGATCGTCATTGTCGTCTCTCCATTTCCAGGTGAACTTGCGAATCTCTCGCAAGATATAGGCGCGCCGCGCCGGGCTGCAACAGCCGCAAGATGGTAAATTTCGCTTTACTGGCCCGCTTTAAGATCCGGTAAACTCGCTGCGCGATGCTCACAGTTGCGGGGGATCAGGCCCCGCATGGAGACTGACTATGAGGATCGCATATGGGGTTGCGGCAAGCTTGGCCGCCTTGACACTGACGATTTCAGGACCGGCCAGCGCCGCTGGCACCGCAATGGGCCTGGCGAAGGCCGAAAAACTTCGCCGACTCGACATCATGCTGATGGTCACCGGGCTGCGCTGCCGGTCGACCTCGGACAATTTTCGGCCCGAGTACGGCCGGTTCACTACCAACCATATCGTCGAGCTGAACCAGGCGAGCAGCGAGCTGAAGGCCAACCTCGCCCGCCAGTACGGCGTGGCCGGGGCGAATCGGGCGCTTGACCGGATGAGCACGTCGATGGCCAACCAGTATGGCCAGGGCCATCCCTGGCTCAATTGCCGGCAGCTCAAGAACGTGACCAAGAACCTTGCCAATGCGCGAGGGGCGGAGCCGCTGGTTGCCGCCGCCGATCAGCTGCTCGGACAAAAGCCCGCACAGTTTGCGCTCGCCGATGCCTGAGCGCGTGGCACTCCCCGCCGGCCATCGCAGAACCTGCGGGGAGTGCCATATAAAGACATCGTTATATTTGCCTAAAGCGATGTGAGCGGGTAAGAGGGGCGCCAATATAGCGCCGCCATTGCCAATTCCGGACTGGCTGCGCTCCATGCCAGACATACAGGAGTTGCCGCCGTGGCTACAGTGATTGACGCTGCCAAGGACTATGTGATCGCCGATATCGGCCTTGCCGAATTCGGCCGCGCGGAAATCAAGATCGCCGAAACCGAAATGCCCGGCCTGATGGCGCTGCGCGAAGAATTCGGCGCGAGCCAGCCGCTCAAGGGCGCGCGCATCACCGGTTCGCTGCACATGACGATCCAGACCGCGGTGCTGATCGAGACGCTCGTGGCGCTGGGCGCCGATGTGCGCTGGGCCACCTGCAACATCTTCTCCACCCAGGATCACGCCGCTGCCGCGATTGCGGCTGCTGGCATTCCGGTCTTCGCGGTGAAGGGCGAAAGCCTGGCCGAATACTGGGACTATGTCGGCTCGATCTTCGATTGGGATGATGGCACCGGCCGCACTGCCAACATGATCCTCGACGATGGCGGCGACGCCACCATGTTCGCGCTGTGGGGCGCGCGGGTTGAAGCGGGCGAGGCCCTTTTCGAACCCAGCAACGCCGAAGAAATCGAATTTTGCCGTGCGCTGAAGGCGTTCCTCAAGCGCAAGCCCGGCTACCTCACCATGACCGTCGCGCACATCAAGGGCGTGTCCGAGGAAACCACCACCGGCGTTCACCGCCTGTATCAGATCGCCAAGGACGGCAAGCTGCCGTTCCCCGCGATCAACGTGAACGATTCGGTCACCAAGTCGAAGTTCGACAACCTCTATGGCTGCAAGGAATCGCTGGTTGACGCGATCCGCCGCGCCACCGACGTGATGCTGGCCGGCAAGGTCGCTTGTGTTGCCGGCTTCGGCGACGTGGGCAAGGGCAGCGCCGCATCGCTGCGCCAGGGCGGCGCCCGCGTGATGGTCACCGAAATCGACCCAATCTGCGCGCTGCAGGCCGCCATGGAAGGCTATGAAGTCGTCACCATGGAAGAAGCGGTGAAGCGCTGCGACATCTTCGTTACCGCCACCGGCAACGAAGACGTCATCACCGCCGAACACATGAAGGCGATGAAGCCGATGAGCATCGTCTGCAACATCGGCCACTTCGACAGCGAGATCCAGATCGCCGCGCTCGACAACTACAAGTGGACCGAAGTGAAGCCGGGCACCGACCTCGTCGAAT
>NZ_JAYSBK010000152.1:0-4661 GCF_041915465.1 Novosphingobium sp.
CGTGGGCGTAGCGCCCCAGATCGCCGCATACCATCGCCAGATCGCGCCGCTCGATGCTGATCGGCATCGAAGGCGTCAGGTCATAGGCGGGCGATAACTGCCAGTTCTTCTCCCGAGCTATCGCCGCATGGTTGCGCGGGTGATCGTCGGTGTTGGAAATCAGCGCGTTGAACACCATGCGCCGGAACAGTTCGGCGGCATCGTCCTTCGGGTTCGCGCTGATACGCCGCAACTCTTCGGCCAGCAGTACATAGGACCAGCGGTCCCGCTGTTCATGCACATCTTCGGTGCGCAGGATTGTCAGTCCGCTGATCATGCGCGCGCGCAGATAGCCTGCTTCCGCGCGTTCGCGGTCGAAGCGCCGCACCAGCAGTACATCGCGGTCGCCTGCCTTCTCGATACGGCTCTGCGCGCTGTGGACGCCGCACGCGCGCGAGAGTTCCAACATTGCGTGTTCCGTGCGCGCATGGTTCCACTTGTCATCGGGCCTGTTGAATTTGGCGATCCACAAGCTTTCATCGTCTTCGACCACAGCCTTCGGGCGCGCGCCGCCCATCGATGTGCCGATCAGCATCAGGTCTTCGACCTGTTCTGCTTCCGGTCCCTCTAGCGGCTTTTCATCCTTGATGATGGCGTCCGCAATCGCGAGCAGCTTTTCGAGATCGAGCGTCCTGCTGAATTGCCGCTTGGGGGCAGGGGGCTCCGCGCCCAGCCCAAAACCCAGTGCGCCTGCGCGGTCGTCCGGCGCATAGAGCAGGTAATCGATCTCGCTCAGCTCCGGCAGGCCCGCGTGCTTTTCGATGACGCGCCGCCCCCAATAGTCCGGCCCCGCATCGCGCAGCGCGCCGAACACGCCCTTGAGCGCGGTGGTCTGATAGGTGGCGGTGCCAAGTTTGAGTTCGAGCGGATCGATCGGCACCGCGTTGTGGCGTGCCAGATAGCTCTTGCCGTAGACGAACTGGCCGACCGGCACGCCATTGCGTCCCTGTTCGATAACCAGTCGTCCCGCTGTCACGAATTCGCTCGTGTCGGGCAGCACGATGTAGACAAAGCATTCCTGCGCACCGGGCTTAGAAGTCATTGTCGAGCCCCTTGGGCGCGCGGGCGCGTTCGCGTCCTTGCAGCCTGTCCAGCGTCAGCCCCTCGCTGTCCTGTGCCGGATCGGCCACTTCGCTCAGCGGCTGGAGCAAATCGTATGTCCAAAGCAGCGCCGCATAGACCGCAACGCTGGTGCTGAGCTTGCCTTTCTCCGCATCCATCACGGCGCGGGGGCCGGTACCGATTTTCTGCGCGACCTGTTCGATCGTCAGATTGCGGCGCAGCCGCGCGGTGCGCAGGTTGCGGCCCAGCCCAATGACGGTCTGTTCGACCACATAGGGCGGTGCATCAAGTAGCAGGTTTCTGGCGGCCATGTGCCCTCCAAAGCGGCTTATGGGCGTTTATATGCTCTTGAAAGCATATCTCAGCGATGGCTTGTCTGTCAACCTTTCTGCTTTTGAGAGCGTGCAATGGGGTTTTGCAGGCTCTTCAGAGCAGTTCCAGGGTCTCGATACCAATTACCCACTGCCTTTCTCGTCCTGGCCCGGCTCACCGGCTCCTGCGCGCAAGGCGCTGCCCGCACCAAGCTCGTCCCCTCGCGGTTGCAAGCCGTGACGCACCTGTGCGTACCGGATGGACCGGACACGAGCGGTTCCCATTCTGCCTGGCAATCACGCCGACCTGCTTCGAAAGGCGAGCGTCACGGGACTCGATAAGTATGCCCACGCAGCACCCCGAACCGCCATCGAAAGGGACGTTGATTGTGAGACCGACGCTCTGCCGGAATGCACGCGCCTACACGCCTGGAAGGATGCCATCCATGATGGCAAAGGCGGCGCCCAGCCATTCATCCCTGTCCCGGCCCGTCGGACGCTGCCTATAAAATTTGCGCCGGGAGGACGTGGAGATCGCCGGCCAAACAGCGTCGCGGCCAACGGCAAGGGCCCCGCGCGCCGCCTTTGCGATCGTGGCCTCGCCGCGTGCCCACTCCAGTATCCCGGCTATGGGTAAGCCGGGCCAGTTCGAGAGGTCAATCGGCCACCATCACACGGCTATCTGCGTGCAGCTACCACCAAATCGCGCCTCCGATCTGTCCGGCGCAGTCCAGCGCCGGCAGTCAGGCGGGCTATGCGATATTGCTGGCGTTAAATAACAAAAAAACAATGATATAAAGATTATAATTGAGAAATCACATGATATCTTTGCCGCGCCTGACTCGAATTTGGCATCCAGGGGTCATAAGCGGACAAGCGCGATCTTTTGATTCAATTAAATAGATTATAAACATTGGGTTATGACATATATCTAATATATGACTTAAAATTTGATCGCTCGGGTCGAGGGCTGGGCTGCGCCGGACGCCGCTGCGCCTCGCTGCGATTGCCTTAACGGCTTGTTTACCTTGATGGATCAGTACATTTGCCTATGCGGTTTAACAGAAACCTCGGCGTTTCCCCGGCGCGGCGATGGGGCAGATTGCTTGCCGCGATCGCGGCGATCTGTGCCGCGCTGGGCGGCGTGGCCGCACCTGCTTCAGCACAGAGCGTCAACCGCTATACCAACACCGCCGACAGCGCGGCCAACGCGATCAGCGATAGTGCGGCGCCTTGTGCCAACCCGTTCAAGCGAACCTTCAATGTTTCCACAAGCTATGTCGTCAGCAGCGTCAGCATCGGCGTCCTGATCGCTCATACCTACCGCGGCGACCTTGTGATGAACCTGGTCTCGCCGGACGGTACGCGGGTAAATCTGACCTCGGGCTCGGGCTCGGTTGGCGCCGACAATTTCAATGCAACCTTCGATGATGCGGCTCCCGGCGCGATTTCGAGCTACACTGCAAACGATACCGCCAGCGCCTCGACCATCGTGCCGCCCTACAACGGCAATTACAGGCCCGCCGCGCTGCTTTCGGCATTCAATGGCAAGAATGCCGCAGGGACCTGGACGCTCGAGGTTTGCGATCAGTTTCAGGCCGATTCCGGAACCTTCTACCAGGCGGATCTTTATCTCACCGGCGCTTCCGGGCCCTATGCGGATCTGTCGCTGTCGATGACTTCCAGCACAAGCGCGCCGACCAGCGGCGGGGCAATCTCGTATTCGCTGACTGTCTCCTCGAGCGCCGGCTCGACCAGTTCCGCCAGCGGTATCACGGTGAGCGCTCCGCTCCCGAGCGGCACAGTGTTCGTCGCGAGCAGTGGGAGCGGCTCCTATAATCCCGCGACAGGTCTATGGAGTGTCGGCACACTTGCGCCAGGCGAGAACGCGACGCTCGTGCTCTCGGCAAGCGTCGATGCAACCGCCGGCGCGGCGGTCGAGTTTCCAGCGGAAATCACCGCATCGTCTGTCGCCGATATCGATTCAACACCAGGTAACGGCGCGGTTGGGGAAGACGACTATGCCTCGGCCAGCTTTACCGTTGCCGGTGCAAGATCAGCCGGCATCGCCCCGATGCTCACTTGCCCAGCCGGCACAAGCCTGCTCGACTGGGATGCCGTGAGCTGGACCAATGGCAGCACTGCCGCCTCCTACTCGGTGAGCGGAATCGGCACAGTTGCACTTGCCATCAGCAACCCGGGCAGCTTCCTCAACAATGCGACCTACGGCGGGCAATCTCCGACCCGGCAAAAGGTCGTGACGGGCGGCCTGGCAAGCCCGCAATATTCATTGATGGAACTGGTCGACCTGCCAAGTCAGTCGAGCCAGGTCACCACCACCATTACCATGTCGAGCCCTGCCGCCGGGGCGCAGTTCACCATCTTCGATGTCGACTACGCGTCCGGCCAATTCGCCGACAAGGTCACAGTCACCGGCAGTCTTGGCGGGGTCACTGTCATCCCGACCCTGACCAATGGCATCGCGAACTATGTCATTGGCAATTCGGCATACGGCGATGCGACCTCCTCCGATACCCAGGCCAATGGCAATGTCACCGTGACGTTCGCGAGCGCGGTCGACACGATCATCATCAGCTACGGCGATCACTCGCTCGCCCCCGCCAATCCAGGGCAGCAAGCCATTGCCATCCACGATATCACCATGTGCAGGCCTTCCACCACGCTCAGCGTGACCAAGGCGAGCTCGGTTATCAGTGATCCGGTCAATGGCGCGACATTGCCCAAGGCGATCCCTGGCGCGGTCGTCGAATACTGTATCCTCGTGACCAATGCGGGCAGCGCTGCTGCCAGCAATGTCACCGCGAGCGACACCTTCCCTGCAGCGTTCACCTATGCGGCAGGGAGCATGTTCTCGGGTCCCAACTGCGCGTCAGCGACAACCGCTGAAGATGATGATGCGAGCGGAACCGATGAAAGCGACCCGATCGGCGCCAGCGTAACGGGCAACGTCATGACGGCTGCGACCGCCACGCTCGGCGCAGGAGCAACCTTTGCTCTTCGCTACCGCGGAGTGGTGAACTGATGGGCTGGTTAGCAGGCATGGCTAACCGATAATTAACCACTCCCGCGTATTTACACTTAGGTGTGAGGCAAGGCTTGAGCCGGCTTAGCTGGAACCTGAGGTTCAGGCGGCAAGCTCTTGATCTGCTTCGCAAGATGTCCGGGCCTCCTTCCGTTTGCGCGGGGGCGGGGCCACCAACCGAACTCTGCCTGTGAAAGTGTGATCGA
>NZ_JAYSBK010000153.1:0-4551 GCF_041915465.1 Novosphingobium sp.
GCGGTCGCCGCGCCAAGCGCAAAGCCGGCCACATGCCAGAACGGCTGCAGCGCCGTCGGGCGCACACCGCGCGCCGCCAGCAATGCGTCGAACTTGCGGCGGTGTTCGGCCTCCTGCTGGGCCATGTGTTCGATTTCGTCCGCGAGCGGCGCGCGGCCACCCATGACGGCCAATTGCCCGGCGTAAATTCGCGTTGCGCCGTATTCGCCCGCCTGATCGACCCGCAGCATCCGGTCTGTCGCGCGCTCGCCCATCACGCCGCCTTCCGCGAACGGGCCAGCAGCCACAGCATCACCAGTCCTGAAGAGACCGAGATCAGGAAATTGAAGCCTGCGAGGCTGATCCCCTTGAACTGCCACTGCACCTGATCGCAGCGGATCAGCGGGGCATCAAGAATCGCCTGCAGCGGATCCGGATTTCCGGACAACGACGTCGGGGTGGAACAGGAGGTAAAGCCTTCCCACCAGTGATACTCGACCCCGGCGTGGAACGCGCCGATCAGGCCCGAGACGATCACCGCCAGCGCAGCCAGCGTGACCAGCGGACGGGACGGCGGACGCAGCAGTGCAATCGCCGCCAGGGCGAGGGCGAGGAAGTGCGGATAGCGCTGCCACCAGCACATCTCGCAAGGATAGAGATCGAAGCCATACTGCCCGATATAGGCCCCGCCGAGCAGTCCCGCCGGGACCGCAAAGGCCAGCAGGCGCGCCAGCAGACCGGCAGTTTCACCCCTGGGCAGCATCACTTCTTCTTGCCTGCCGGAACGCCGCGATTGAGCGTCTGGATCGCGTACCACAGCTGGTAATCCTCGATCCCCTTGGCCTTGAGCTCTTCAGGAGTCGCCTTGAAGCGCGGATCGGGCTGATTGTCAGTTTCCAGCTTCTTGTCGTCGATCCCGACCTCGTTGACGAGGTGGCGGCGCAGATCGCTTTCACGGATCGAGAACTTGGCCCGCTTGGCCGCGTCCGGATCGGACAGCTGCGGCACCCTGATATCGGGTTCGATCCCGCCTTCCTGCACCGAGCGGCCCGAAGGCGTGTAATAGCGGGCCGTGGTGATCTTCACCGCGTGCTTGCGATCGAGCTGGAACAGCGACTGGACGCTGCCCTTGCCGAAGCTGCGCTCGCCCATGATCAGGGCGCGGTGCTGGTCCTGCAATGCGCCGGCGACGATTTCCGAGGCCGAGGCCGAGCCCGAATCGATCAGCACGATCACCGGCAGGCCCTTGGCGGCATCGCCCGGGAATACGCTCTCGGCCTTGTAGAACTCGTTATCCTCGGCGTTGCGGCCGCGCTGCGAGACGATATCGCCCTTGGTCAAGAACAGGTCGGACAGCGCCACCGCTTCGTCGAGCGAGCCGCCGGGGTTCTGGCGCAGGTCGAGGATGATCCCCGAAAGCTTGCCGCCCGACTGCTTCTTGAGATCAGCGATCGCCTTGTTTACGTCGTTGCCGACATTGGCGCCGAATTCGTTGACGCTGATGACGCCGACATTGTCCTTAAGCTCGTAAGTCACCGGCTCAAGCGTGATCACGCCGCGCGTGACCGTGATGTCAAGCGGCTCGTCGCGGCCGGGACGGACGATCGTCAGGCGGATCTTGGTCCCCGCTTCGCCGCGCATCTGCGACACCGCATCGTCAAGGTCGCCACCATAGATCAGCTTGCCGTCGAGGTGGGTGATATAGTCGCCCGCCTTGACCCCGGCCTCGGCGGCAGGACTGCCCTTCATCGGGGCGATCACCTTGACCGCGCCGTCTTCCATGCCGACCGACAGGCCAAGGCCCGAATAGTTGCCATCGATCATGTTGTTGAGCCGGTCGAGCGAGGCGCCGGTCAGGTAATCGCTGTGCGGATCGAGCGCGGCCAGCATGCCGGTGATCGCGCCATCGACCAGCTTGTCGTCTTCGACTGGTTCAACGTACTGCGCCTTGACCAGCTGGTAGACGGTGAGCAGGCGGCCGAACTGCGGCCCGGCGCGGCCATCGACCGCGGCAAGCCCCGCGGTGGTGGCCGGCAGCAGCGCAACGGCGCTGACCAGCAGGGCAGATCGGAACACGGGGGCGAACTTCATCGGCAATCGGCCTTTCGCAAAGATGCGGCTTATCTATAGCGCGCTGCGGCTTAACGCCAGATGGCGCGTTGAACTTGTTGTCGCATCGGCGCGATGCGTCAGCTCCTCAGAAATTCGAGCGGATTGACCGGTTCACCCGCATGGCGCAGCTCGAGCGAGAGCACCGGGCGGCCAGGCCCGGCCCGGCCCAGCGGCGATCCCGCCACCACTTGCTGGCCGACCCGCGCATCGAGCTGGCTCAGCCCGGTGACCAGTGAAGTCCACCCGCCGCCATGCTCGATGATCACGATATTGCCATAGCCCTGGTAGCTTCCGGCAAAAACCACCCGTCCGGCGCCCGGCGCGACCGCCTGGGCACCGGCACCGGCCATGATCGAAATCCCGCGCGACTTGGGCTGGCCCGGGGCGCTCTCGCCGAAGCCCGCAACGACCCGTCCGGTAACGGGAAGCAGATAGCGGTTCGGTGCGGCGGACTGCGTGGGCGGCGGTCCGGAGGGTGCGGGGCTTGCGGCAATTTGCGCGGATTGCGGCTGGGCCGGGCGCAGGATCGGGCCGGGTAGCGCCGCGAGCTGCGCGCGCAGTTCGCCCGCCTTGCCGAGTTCGTCGACCAGTCCGGTCAGATCGCGGGCCTGTTCGGCGAGCGCGCGGGCGCGTTCGGCCTCGCGGTCTGCCACCCCGCTGGCTTCAACCGAAGCAACGCGCTGCTGCGCCTCGAGACTGGCGAGTTCATTGCGTCGCTGCGCCAGCTGGGCCTCGCTTGCGCGCAGCTGGGCAGTCGCGAGTTCGGCCTGGCGCTGCAACTCGCGCCCGCGCTGAAGTTCCGCGCGGACATCGGCGGTCCGGCGCTCGACTTCGGGCAGCATGGTGTCGAGCACGGCGCGCAGATAGACCGCTTCGCGGAGCGAGCCGGGCCGCAGCAGCGCAAGGATCGGCGGGCGGCGCGACAGGCGCTGGAGCGCGGCGGTCAGTTGCACCAATGGCCGCTGGCGCTGGGCAAGGCGCGCGCGCAGGACCACGCGCTGGCGCTCGATCAGGCGAATACGGGCCTGGTTGGCGGCAATCTCGGCCTCGGATTCCTGGATTCGGGCGGCAAGCGCGGCACCCGCCTCCGCCGTGCGATCGGCCGTTTGCGCGGCGTTCCTGGCCTCGGCCTCAAGCGCTTCGGCGCGCTTGCGCGCGGCCTCGCCCTGGGCCTGGGCATCGGCCAGCGCGCGCTGGGTTTCCTCGACCGATTCGTAGATTGGCGCTTGCGGCTGGTTCTGCGCCATGACGCTGCCAAAGCCGAAGATCAATGCGGCAGGTGCAAGCAGCAGGGCTGGCAACAGGAATGGGCGCGGCGTCATCTCGCTGGGCCTTATCCCGAACGATGATAGGGATGGCCAGCCAAAATGCTGGTCGCGCGCCACAATTGCTCGGCCAGCATGGCCCGCGCCAGCATGTGCGGCCAGGTCATCGCACCAAAGGCGATCAGCAGGTCGGCCTGTTCGCGCGCCGGAGCCCCATGACCGTCGGCCGCCCCGATCAGGAAGCGCGCCTCGCGCACGCCGTCATCGCGCCAGCGGCCCAGCAGGGCGGCGAATTCTTCCGATGAAAGCTGCTTGCCGCGCTCATCCAGCAAGACGTCACGCGCCGGTGTGAGCGGGGCGGGCATGGTGCCGCCCACATCGGGCAGTTCGGTCAGCTTGAACGGCCAGCCGATCCGCTTCGCATAGCGATCGACCAGCTCGGCCTCCGGCGAACGGCCAATCTTGCCACGCGCAATTATGTGCAAGCGCATTGGCGCTGCTCAGGCGTTGCCTGAGTCTCCGAAGGCCCACATCCGCTCAAGATTGTAGAACGTGCGCACTTCGGGGCGGAACAGGTGGACCACCACGTCGCCCGCGTCGATCAGCACCCAGTCTGCGGCGGGCAAGCCTTCGATCCGGGCGTGGCCGAAGCCGCCGTGCTTGATGCGTTCGGCCAGCTTTTGCGCCATCGCGGCGACCTGGCGGGTCGAACGGCCCGAGGCAATCACCATGTGGTCCGCGATCGAGCTTTTCCCTTCAAGCGGGATCGACACGATGTCCTGCGCCTGATCGTCGTCGAGCGACTTCAGGACGAGCTCGTGAAGCGAACCGGGCTCCGAGGGCGGCAGCGGCGCGGGCGCATTGGTTTCGGGATTGGAACTGGTCTGGGCAGGCGTCATGGAACGGGGATCGGCTCTTGTTGGCGGGCAGCGCGGGGCACAGGCAGGGTCATGCCCGAGGCTCTCCAGCGGTGTCTGGGGTGACGGGATGGTGGGTCAGCGGATCGCGCTGGGACTGGCGGGCAAGGCCGTCGGCCCAGTGGGGATCTGCGCGGCGAATTGCGGTTGCCGAACGCGGATCGGGATCGAAACGCAAATGTATCAGCGCGGGTGCGCTCCATCCTGCCCGGTGTTGCAAACTGGTTTTCGGTCGCCGGAAACGACCGAGCCAGGCCATCGCGGGGCTCGCTAAGGCA
>NZ_JAYSBK010000154.1:0-4499 GCF_041915465.1 Novosphingobium sp.
CCCACATTGGGAACAGCCAAAAACCCATCGGGCCGGACGAACTGTGTCAGGGACGGCGAGCTCGTCTCGCCGCCGCCATGGCGGGCGTGGGGGAACCGATTTTCTGCGTGGTGGCTGGCGCGCAGCGATACAGCCTCCCCGCTGAAAATTGGGGGGACCGCGATCCTTGACTAAGGGTCGGCCGCCGATAGGTTTCGGCAGGTGTTCCTGTGTGTGTGGAAGAGACGTTCCCGCCCTCGAGCAGGGAAGACGAAGGCAGGTCCGGTCAGGCGCTTCAGCGCCCCACCGGGCCGCCCCTTCGGCCCTGCGAAGGGGTTACAGCGGGAACACCACCAATCTTGAAAGGCCGTTTGGCGGGGCTGCTCGGACGACGACGGACTGTCAGGGACGATGCCGCGAAGCCGGCATCGCCGCCTCGCGGGCGGTGAAGGCAAGCGCAGCGACAGCCTGAGCCGATCCTTGACCGGACGGAGGATGCCGAATGATCCCCCTGCGTGCCACGGCGCGCGTTACGGTCGGAAAGCTCCGACCGCGAACGCCTTCCTGGCAAGGAAAAGCGCGTTCGCGGGTAAGTGGCGCTGCCCTGCCCGGACGGGCGGCAGCGCCGGGTTCCGGTAGAGCAGGTTCCGCGTTCAGCGAATGAGCCCATTGTCGGACCCCGCATTGGCGCTATGTTCGAGTGATGGCCGTCTGGCAGTTCGTCATCAACCTGATCCCTGCCTCTGCGGCGCGTATCGCAGGGGTCGACGCTGCACGGATGAGCCGCACGCAGCTCGACGAGATTGTTCTGGCGCTGCCAATCGCAGAGGCGAATGCGCTATTCGCGAAGCTCGACATGTTGCTGCCCGAGAAACCGCGATCCTACACCGGTCTCCGGGTGTGGGGTGACGAACCTGCTGACGACATCCAGGTGAGCTTCGATGAGCAATTCATCGAAGAGATCCAGGTCCGCTTCGATGTGGCAGATATCTCTCTGCCATTCATCGGCGGGGTCTGCGACCTCGCGCGGCATTTCGACTGCGTCTTTGCAACGCCGGAGGGTGCGATCATTCAGCCAAGCAGGGAAGCTGTCATCAGGACGGTTCTGCAATCAGAGGCAGCGCAGTTCGTGCAAGATCCTCCGGGCTTTATCGAAAAGGCGGTCCGTCTGGATCGGGAGGACCGATAAGGCCCGCACCCCGTGAGGCGCAGTATCGATACTTGAAGCGGACAGGCAGCTTCGCTTACTTTGCCGCCGAAAGCCGACGTTCGCAAATCGACCCCAAAGCGGCAATAACATCCGCTTCTGATTTGCCCACCTAGAGAGGAGGATAGCTCGCAATCCGATAGAATGCCCAAAGGCGACAGTCTTGCCTGCTAGCTCGGTCTAGCACGCCGCCAGGCCGGGGACCGGCCGCGCCCCAAAGGAGTGGAGAGGCAGATGGTGTCGGATCGGCAGAATATCGCAGCAGGCACGCAGCAACCCGAAAAGTTCGATGTGATCATCGTCGGCGCGGGCATTTCCGGGATCGGCAGTGCCACCCTGCTGCGCAAGCATTGCCCGGATCTAAGCTTTGCCATTCTCGAAGCACTTGAGGGCCATGGCGGCACCTGGCTGATCCACAAATATCCCGGCACCCGGTCAGATAGCGACCTGTTCACCTTCGGCTACGGCTTCAAGCCGTGGACCGGGCAGCCGATCGCCTCGCGCGACCAGATCCTCGACTATCTGGGTGATGCGATCGCCGATGCGGGCCTTGGTCCCTCTATCCGATATGGCCACAGCGTAACTTCT
Organism: Novosphingobium sp.; assembly: GCF_041915465.1. Taxonomy (GTDB): domain Bacteria; phylum Pseudomonadota; class Alphaproteobacteria; order Sphingomonadales; family Sphingomonadaceae; genus Novosphingobium. The sequence goes on from NZ_JAYSBK010000154.1 coordinate 1,775, forward strand.
GCCGACTGGTCCAGCGAAACGGCCAGCTGGCGGCTCACGGTTGAACGCAAGGACGCCGACGATGTGGTGGAGATGGAGGCGAGCTTCCTGTGGATGTGCCAGGGCTATTACCGCCATGCGCAGGGCTACACGCCCCAATGGCCGGGCATGGACAGGTTCAAGGGTCAGGTAATCCACCCCCAGCACTGGCCAGAGGATGTAGATCTGGCGGGCAAGAACGTGACCGTGATCGGTTCGGGCGCCACCGCCGCAACCCTGATCCCGGCGCTCGCCGACCAGTGTGCTCACGTGACCATGCTGCAACGCACGCCCACCTATTTTGCCGCCGGTCGCAATGCTGACGCGCTGGCCGAGGAATTGCGCAGGCTGGATGTGGACCCTGCGTGGGTTCACGAGATCATGCGGCGCAAGGTGGTGCGCGACCGGGCCGATCTGCTCGACCGCGCGCAATCATCGCCTGACAAGCTGAAGGCGATGCTGATCGGCGGCGTTCAGGCGCTGCTCCCGGAAGGGTTCGATGTCGAACGGCATTTCACGCCGCCCTATCGGCCGATGCAGCAGCGCGTGGCGTTTGTGCCGGACGGCGATCTGTTCAAGGCCATCGCGGCGGGCAAGGCTTCAGTCGCAACAGATACGATCAGCACCTTCGACGAGACAGGGATTGTGCTCTCGTCGGGCGAACGCATTGATGCCGATGTGGTAATCACCGCAACCGGCTTCGAGATGGCAGTGATGGGCGAAATCCCGTTCAGCATCGATGGTGCGCCGGTCAACTTCGCGCAGACCGTCACCTATCGCGGGATCATGTTCACCGGCATTCCCAACATGGCCTGGGTCTATGGCTATGGCCATTACAGCTGGACCTTGCGCGCCGATCTGGTCGCCGGCTTCGTGTGCCGCCTGCTCGATCACATGCACAAGGCCGGTGCAAGCAGCGTGATGCCGATGCTCAGGCCCGAAGATCAGGGCATGGAACTGAAGCCGTGGGTCGATACCGATTACCTCAACCCCGGCTATCTGCTGCGGAGCCTCGACCGGCTGCCCCGGCGCGGCGACACGCCTGAATGGCAGCACAGCCAGGACTATTTCTACGAGAGCGAGGCGATACCCGCGATCGATCTGACCGATCCGGTGTTCGCCTACAACTATCGGCCGATGCAGCGCGAAGCTGCCGGCATGGGACACCATGAACCCACATTTCCCAAGTAAGGCGCTGATTTCGCTGTCCTGACCATTATATTTCCTATATAAAACATGGTGTTGAAGGCTGCGAGGGGCGCGTTTCATGGATCACCCAGAGGGTGCGGGCTTGCAACGGGCAGATCGGGTGGATTTCGACCCTCGCGTGCGGCTGGAATTTCGCGGCACGCAGCTCAGTTCCGACGGCGGCCTTCTGGTGATGCGCGAGCTTGATGACGCGCTCGGGTTGTCCGATTTGGCGTCAGCGGCGCTGCGCGATACTCGCTCTGGCAAGAACACGGTCCATCGGCTCGACGGCCTGTTCCGGCAATCAGTCTTTGGGCGGCTGGCCGGATACGAGGATGTCAACGACGCCAACCGTCTCGCCTGCGATCCGGTCATGCGCCAAGTTGTCGGCGGCAGAGCGGTCGATGCACAAGCGGCCTCGGCATCGCAGATGGGACGGTTCGAGACCGAGACGCTGGCTCTGGCCGGGAACCGTGCCGCGCTGGCCGACCTGAACGGGCAATGGATCGACCGGTTCCATGACCGTAACGGGCTGAAGTACATCGTTCTGGACATGGACAGCTCGGTCAGCCCGACCCATGGCGACCAGGAAGGGTCCGCCTGGAATGGCCATTTCGACTGTAGCTGCTATCACCCCAACTTTCTGTTCAACCAGTTCGGGATGCTGGAACGCTGCGCCCTGCGCCATGGCAACGTCCACAGCGCCGATGGCTGGCGTGATGTTCTCGACCCCGTCATTGCGCGCTACGCGGAGCGCGACCTTGGTGGCAGGTTCTTCCGGGCCGATGCTGCCTACGCGATCCCGGCGATCTATGAGCGATTGGAAGAAGCGCGGTTCTTCTACGCCATCCGGCTGCCCGCAAACGCGGTCCTCAAGGACAAGATCGCGCATCGGCTAACGCGCCCTGTCGGGCGGCCGTCACTGACCAAGGTCAAGCGGTTCTTCGAGGAATTCGAGTATCAGGCGGCGTCCTGGGACAAGGAACGCCGGGTGATCGCCAAGATCGAATGGCATCCGGGCGAACTGTTCCCGCGTGTCGGCTTCATCGTCACCAACCTGCCGATGGAGCCGGACTGGGTGGTGCGGTTCTACAACCAGCGCGGCACCGCCGAGCAGCACATCAAAGAGGGCAAATACGCCTTTCGCTGGACGCGGCTGTCGTGCCGGAAGTTCCGCGACAATGAGGTGCGGCTGCAACTGCACGCCCTGGCGTACAACCTGGCCACCTTCTTGCGCTGCATCGAGCTGCCCGAAGCCATGGCCGACTGGTCGTTGACCAGCCTGCAACTGAAGCTGATCAAGATCGGGGCACGTGTGGTCCGTCACGCCCGCACCATCACCTTCCAGCTGGCCGAGGTCGCTGTCACCGGCACGATGGTACGCGCCATCCTCGCCGCTATCCGCCGATTGCGAGCGCCACCGCTATGCGCATGATCGCGATCCACGCTCAAACTGAACGAAAGCGGCTGGACAGATCTGTCCGCTGCGCTGAAAAACGCCGCCCCTGGGCAAGGAAAC
>NZ_JAYSBK010000155.1:0-4252 GCF_041915465.1 Novosphingobium sp.
GCCTGAACCAGCTCGATCATGTCGCGCCGCACCAGCGGCTCCCCGCCCGTCAGGCGCAGCTTGGTCACCCCGCGCGCGATGAAGCCCAACGCCAGGCGGTGCAGTTCCTCAAGGCTGAGCACGTCCTTGCGGGGCAGGAACTCCTGCCGCTCGGGCATGCAATAGGCACAGCGCAGATCGCAGCGATCCGTCACCGACAGGCGCAGGTAACTTATCCGGCGCTGGAACTGGTCGACGAGGGGCGCAGGCGTGCTCATTCCGAAGACGGTAACACAGCACCCGCGCCCGCGTCATCCAGTACGAGCAGGTGTCCGGTCACCCCCGGCGCGGCGGCGAGGTAAGCCGCCGCAGCCGAAACCGCCGCCTCACCGCCACCCGACACGGCATTGACGCGGTGCGAAACCGCCGCGCGGGCAAGCGACTGCACCGCCGCCAGTCGCCAGGCCTTGTGGGTGTGATCGGCCTCGGGAAAGACCAGCAGCAGGTCTTCGCTGGGCGCCGGCAGCGCGGGCAGATCCTGCGCGTGGAAGCGGGCCGACGCAGCCAGCGGATCATCGGGCAGTCCCTCGATCCGGACGATCCGCATTACTTGCGGTTCCGGGTAAGCGTCATGCCGATCTTCTCGCCATTTTCGCTGATCGCGAGCTTGACGATCTTGACCGTCACCGCCTGCACGCGCGCGTCCTGCAGGAACAGGGTTTCGCAGATGTGATCGGCCACGGCCTCGATCAGCTTGAAGTGGACCCCGGGAGGCAGCGCATCGGATGCCGCAAACTTCAGGTCCATATAGTTCTTGCTGGCTTCGAGCGGGGTATCCGGCTCGTAACGCTCGGCAGGCTTCAGCGCCACGCTGATGGTGAAGCGCAGCGGTTGGGGGCGCCCGGTTTCCTCCGAGTAGATCCCGGTGAGGACATCGTGCTCGAACTCGGCAACTTCGAGGATCAGACTGTCGGCCATAATTAGTATGCCTTACTTACTAAATTGCCGCTCGTCTAGTCGCGACGCCAGCGCGCGAAGATCGCGGTGGGCAGCAGGCGACCTTCGAGGCCATCCTCCTGCACCGCCAGATCGCCATGCTCGACCACACCCGGCAGGTCAGCACAAGCCTCGGCCAGCAGACCGGCAATCGCCAGCGAGGACATCCGAACGGCATAGACCGTCAGGAACAGGAAGCGGCTGTCACTATCGAGCAGCTTGGCGCAATCGTGCACCAGCCCCGGCAGGTGATCCTCCAGCCGCCAGACCTCGCCTTCAGGTCCGCGTCCGAACTTGGGCGGATCGAGGATGATCCCGTCATAGCGCCGCCCGCGCCGCACTTCGCGCGCGGTGAACTTGGCGGCATCGTCGACGATCCAGCGCACCGGACGGCCTTCCATGCCCGACAGCGCGGCATTGGCGCGGGCCTGGGCGACCGACTTCTTGCTGGCATCGACGTGGGTGACGGGGCCGTATTTCGACAGCGCCAGAGTACCCACGCCGGTATAGCCGAACAGGTTCATGGTCTGGGCGTCGCTGCGCCCGGCCAGTTGCTCACCCATCCAGCCCCATACCGGGGCCATGTCGGGGAAGAAGCCGAGGTGGCGGAACGGCGTGCATTGCGCGGTGAAGCGCACGGTATCCTCGCCATTGGGCCAGGTCAGCGGCCAGCCATCACGCGGCACCGGATTGGCGAACTGCCAACGCCCGCCGCCGTCCTCGTCGGAACCGGGCACGAATTCGCCGTCGGACTTCCAGCGCTCAAGCCTGGGCGCCCACAGCGCCTGGGTATCGGGCCGGATGAAGCGGTGCGGGCCATAGCGTTCGAGCTTGCGGCCATCGCCGCAGTCGATCAGCCCGTAATCGTCCCAGCCCTGCCCGGCGAGGATGATCGGCTGGGTCTGGAGCCTGGCCATTTACCCCCGCGCGACCGCGTGCGCGGCAACGTAGTCGGCAATCGCGCCGTAGTCGCCCGGCAGTTCGGCCATGCGCTCTTCACGCTCGAACAGGTCGCCGATCCGGGCCGGCAGGCTCGGGCGGTGGCCGGTGGCGCGTTCGACCGCGTCGCGGAACTTGGCCGGGTGGGCCGTAGCAAGCGTTACGACCGGAATCTCCGCAGAGACACCGGCGGTGCGGGCAGCGTGCAGCCCGATCGCGGTGTGCGGATCGAGCAGTTCGCCGCATTCTTCCCAGGCCCAGCGAATCGCATCGGCCATCTGGTCGGCATCGGCGCGCGCGCTGGTGAACAGCTTGGCCGCGCCTTCGCGCTGGGCGTTGGTCAACTGCATCGCCTTGGTCGCCTCGAACCCTGCCATCTGCTCGGCCAGCGCCTTGCCGTCGCGGCCGCCAAGGTCGAACAGCAGGCGCTCGAAGTTCGATGAGACCTGGATGTCCATCGAAGGCGCAGCGGTGGGCGTGACGGTGCCAGCCGAATAGTCACCGCTCGACAGCGCGCGGTGGAGAATGTCGTTGACGTTGGTCGCCACGATCAGCTTCGCCACTGGCAGGCCCATCTGCGCCGCGACATAGCCCGCGAAGACGTCGCCGAAATTGCCGGTCGGGACCGCGAAGGCCACTTCGCGTTCCGGCGCGCCAAGCTGAAGCGCGGCGGCGAAGTAATAGACCACCTGCGCCATCAGCCGCGCCCAGTTGATCGAATTGACCGCGCCGATGCTGAACCGGCTGGTCATGCCCTGATCGTTGAACATCCGCTTCACCATCGCCTGCGCGTCGTCGAACGTGCCTTCGATGGCGATGTTATAGACGTTGGGCGCCAGCACCGTGGTCATCTGGCGGCGCTGCACGTCGCTGACCCGCCCCTTGGGGTGGAGCATGAAGATATCGACCCGCGCGCGGCCCGCCACGGCGTCGATTGCAGCAGAGCCGGTATCGCCGGAGGTCGCCCCGACGATGGTCAGCGGATCGCCCCCGCGAGCGAGGAATTCCTCGAACAGCAGGCCGAGCAATTGCAGCGCGACATCCTTGAAGGCCAAGGTCGGGCCGTGAAACAGTTCCAGCAGCCACTGCTGTTCGTCGAGCTGCTTGAGCGGCGTCACCGCCTTGTGCGCGAAGCGGCCATAGGCTGCACGCGTGAGTTCGAGCAGGCGCTCGCTCGTCAGGCTGTCACCCACGAACGGCTGCATGATCCGCGCGGCAAGCTCGGCATAGGGCAGGCCCGCCATCGCCGCGATTTCCTCTTTCGAGAAGCGCGGCCATTCACGCGGCACATAAAGCCCGCCGTCGCTGGCAAGGCCCGCCAGCGTAGCGCCTTCGAAATCGAGCGCCGGGGCGCTTCCACGGGTCGAGATATATTCCATCGCGAGTGGGCCGTTAGCCCCGCTAGCCCGTGGCGGCAAGGCGCTTGCGCAGCGCAAGCCCGTAAATCACCAGCGCCGTGGCCGCGAACAGGAACCACTGCACCGCATAAGACAGGTGGTTGTTCGGGATGTCATTGGGATCTGGCCGGGCACTGGCCGCAAGCCCCGGAAGCGGCTGGTCGGCCACGATCCGCGCGCCAGTTGGCCCGTCAGGCGCGATCATGCCCCGGATCGTGCCCCCCGGAAAGGCGACTGCCGAGGGCGTTTGCGACCAGCCTGCGTTGACTTCAACAACCGTACGGCCATCCGCGGAGCGACACTGTCCCCACTGCGCCCAACCCGTTTCACCGGTCTCGTTGTGTCCCGCCATCGGCTGGGTCGATCCGCCACCAAGGCATTCGATCGTGGTGTGGCGGAACCACACCGCCTCGCGGTTTGCCTTGTCGAGCGGCAGACGCACGTCGGCCGAAAGCGAACCGGCACGGGCATATTGCGCCAGCAGGGCCTCCTTCTGGTGCAGGCGATCGAGCTGCCAAAAGCCGAGCCGCACCATCACCATCGCAGCGATCAGCACGATCAGGGTCGGGAAAATGGGAACGCGTCGCAGGTTCATGGTTTGCGCACATCCTCGCCGGTCGCCTCGCGCGCCTTGCGCTGGACTTCGGCTGCAAGCAGTGCACCCTTGGTGAGGCGCAAGCCGCCCAGCGTCAGCCCCGCAACCAGGGGCGGCCAGAGCACCACGTGGACCCAGACCGGCGGATGCACACTGAATTCAAGCCACAAGGCGAGGCCCACGATCAAGGCGCCGATCACCAGGGTCAGGAATGCGGCAGGACCGTCACCCACGTTGTAGCTGGCAAAGTCGAGCCCGCAGGCTTCGCAGCGCGGCGCGAACCTGGCCGGGCCGGCGAACATGGTCTTGGCGCCGCAGTGCGGGCACAGACCGAAAAGGGCAGCCG
>NZ_JAYSBK010000156.1:0-4222 GCF_041915465.1 Novosphingobium sp.
CGGGGATCCTTGGGATCGACCTTGCCGGGAACGACATTGCTGACGGTGACGACATACCAGCCACGATTGCGGGGAGCAGCCATCAGCTTGGTCTTGCCCTTGGCGACCGAGAACAGCAGCAGCAGCGGCGGAGGGACTTGCTGGCCCATCGCCTGGACCTGCTGGCGCGACATGTCGACCCGGTCAACCGGCGGCAGCGACACGCCAAGCTGCTGCATCGCAAGGCCGGGGTCCATGCCCTTTGCAATCAGGCCCTCGAGCTTCTTTGCGGCAGCGTGAGCGCCGACTTCGCCTTTCGAAAGCTGCACGTCGGACACCACCTGTTCGCGGATTTCGGCCAGCGGGGCAGGGGCGGAAGCCGTGATCGAGCTGACGTCGAAGACTACGAACTTCTTGCCCGGATCGATTTCGGCAAGCTGCGGCTGCCCTTCGTTTTCCATAAGGAACGCAGTCGGTACGACCTTTTCGAGCTCAGCCGGTGCCTTGGCGTCCGGCTTGCCATAGACCGCACCGTCATTGGTCAGCGCCTCGGTTGTGACAATCGTCAGGTTCAGTTCCTTGGCCACATCGGTCAGGGTCGCCCCGTTCGAGAACTCCTCTTCAATCCGCGCCGAGAAATCGATTACCGCAGCGCGCTGCTTTTCCTGGGTAATGGCCGAGGCCAGCTCGGGCCGCGCCTGGTCAAGCGTCTTGCCGGGCTTGATATCGATCGAGTCGACCCGCAGCACCAGCCAGCCCAGCGGCGCCTTGACCGGTCCAACCACCTTACCCTTGGACGCCGAGAATGCCGCCTCGGCGGCTGCCGAGCTGGTTTGTGCGGACAGGGCGTCCTTGCTCAACGCTCCAAGCGAGGCAGAGGTCAGCCCCTTTGCAGTCGCGGCCGCTTCAAGCGATTTGCCGCCGTTCACCTCGGCAACCAGCGCCTTGGCATCGGCTTCGCTCGCAAGGACCAACTGGGTGACCTTGCGCGTTTCGCTGGCGGCATATTCGGCCTTGTTGGCATTGTAGCGCGCGGCGATTTCAGCATCGGTCGGCGGCGCGACGGACTTGACCACGTTGCCATCGAAGGTGGCATAGCGGATCACGCGGCGCTCAGGGCGCGTATAGTCGGACTTGTGCGAACCGTACCACGCCTGGATTTCGGCATCGCTCGGCGGATTGGCCGGCGCGAACGCCGCCGAGGGCAGCAGGATGATCGTTCCTGTACGGCGCTCGGTGACAACCCCGGCGTACTGGTCGATCACACCCTTGGGGATGGCAATGCCGAACTGGGTGGCAGACAGCAGCTCGCGCTCCATCAGCATGCCCGCGATCCGTTCGCGCAGTTGCTTGTCGGTCAAGCCTTCCTGGCGCAAGAAGGCCTGGTAGGCGATGTCGCTGAACTTTCCGTCGGGGCCCTGGACACGCGGAATCTTCGCGATTTCGCTGTCGATCAGCCGATCACCGATCACAATTCCGTGGATACGGCCAAACTCGCGGATCGCTTGCAGATCGACCAGGCTGTTGAGAAGTTCGTCCAGCCCGCCCTCGGCAATGAAAGTGCGCATGTCCAGCGTGGGGTATTGTTCGCGCAAGCGTTCAACCTGGCGCTTGGCAGCCGTTTCAAGATCACCCGCATCGATGCTCGACTTGCCGACCGTGACCAGCTTGCCCGAACTGCTGCCCTTGCCGAAGCCGATACCGGACGCCACGTCACCACCCAGGAAGGCCAGTGAAATCAGGCCAAGAAAGGCGAGGGTGACGACAACGCCGAGCTTGGAGCTGAAGAAATTGCGCAAAAACTGGAGCATGAATCGGTCGCCAACTAAAACACGCGCCGCCCGCGCGGCGCTTTGGAGCGGGGCTTTAAGGCCCCTTCGCGCTTCCCGCAATGGCGGACCTGCCAACAGTGCCGGGTTTTGGCGCGGTGTCTGGATGGCTGATTTCGACGCCAGTTGTTACCAAGCCGCCCGCCACCCGGTCTCTTGCCCTTTGACAAGCGGCCATTTGCTCCCCTAGTCGCGAGACCACATGGGGTCGCAATCACCCATTCCAAGCCTCTATCAAGGAAACGCCATGCCCAACCGGCCCTATATCGTCGGCAACTGGAAGATGAACGGAACCCGGGCGATGCTTGCCGAAGCGCGGGCGATCGATCGCGGCGCCGCACGTTATCCGGGGGTCAAGGTGGGGATCGCTCCGCCATTTACGCTGCTGCAGGCAATGGCCGATGATTCCCAGGCGATGCTGGTCGGCGCGCAGGATTGTCATGCCAAGTCGTCCGGTGCCTTCACCGGCGACATTGCCGCACCGATGATCAAGGATACCGGGGCGTTGTTCACGATCGTCGGCCACTCCGAACGCCGGGCGATGCACGGCGAAAGTGACGCCGACGTCCGCGCCAAGGCTGAAGCCGCCCTTGCCGCCGGGCTGGAAGTGATCGTCTGCTGCGGCGAGACAGAGGCCGAGCGCGACGCAGGCCAGGCCGAAGCCGTGGTTTGCGGCCAGCTCGACGGTTCGCTGCCCCAGGGTGAGGGCGTGCCCAACCGGGTCACCGTCGCTTATGAACCCGTCTGGGCGATCGGCACCGGCCGCGTCCCATCAGTCGAAGATGTGAGCGCGATGCACCGGGCGATTCGCGCCAGGCTGACCGAGATTTACGGTGCCGATGCGGCAACTGTGCGCATCCTTTATGGCGGTTCGGTCAATGCCGGGAATGCTGCTGAATTGCTCGGTGCGGATGACGTAGGCGGTGCCTTGGTCGGCGGCGCAAGCCTGACGGCCGACAGCTTCCTTACCATCGTGCTCGCGGCTTCGGACCTCGCCAGCAACTAGGGCGGTGGCAGGCCCGATTCGGGCCAATTCAGCCTCTCGCCTTGCGCGCTGGGCCAAGCACGCCTAGATGGCCCTCAACAAGATCCTTCTCGCGGAACATTCATGTCCAGCATTTTCGTATTCCTGACGGTCGTCCAGGCCATCGTCGCTGCCCTGCTCGTAGCGGTGATCCTCATGCAGAAGTCCGAAGGCGGCGGCCTCGGCGTTGGCGGCAGCCCGACCGGGCTGATGTCGGCACGCGGCGCTGCGGACCTGTTGACGCGCGCCACCGCCATCCTGGCGAGCCTGTTCGTGATCCTTTCGATCGTTCTCGCGGCGATGGCGGTTAGCGCCACCAGCGGCCGCAGCATCGAAGACACGTTGAACCGCCCGGCCACGCCTGCGGCACCAGGCGCGGTTCCCGCAAGCGCTCCGGCCGATCCGCTCGACGCTGGCGCGCTTGCTCCGGCTGGCGCCTCGTCCGCTCCGGCTGCACCGAGCTCCGGCGCGGCTGATCCGCTCGCGGTTCCGGCCAAGAAGCAGTAAGTCCCGGCATCATTACGGCCCGCTGCCCGCCCGTGATAACGGCGCGGGGAGCGGGATCGTTGTTGCGCGCAGCACTTGCCATTCATCAATGCAACTGTGGATTGGCGCAGGCATCACTTGCCCGATCCCCCTCAATCGGATTAAGGCGCGACTCCCATGACGCGGTACATTTTCATCACCGGCGGCGTGGTCTCCTCGCTCGGCAAAGGTCTCATGGCGGCAAGCCTCGCCGCGCTGCTTCAGGCGCGCGGGTTCAAGGTTCGCATCCGCAAGTTCGACCCCTACCTGAACGTCGATCCCGGCACGATGAGCCCCTATCAGCATGGCGAAGTCTATGTGACCGACGACGGCGCCGAGACCGATCTTGATCTTGGCCATTACGAGCGCTTTACCGGCGTTTCGGCACGCCAGGCCGACAACATTACCTCGGGCCGCATCTACCGCGACATCATCGCCAAGGAGCGCCGCGGCGACTATCTTGGGGCGACCGTACAAGTCATCCCGCACGTGACCGATGCGATCAAGGAATTCGCCAAGGCCGATACCGACGGGCTCGACTTTGTACTGTGCGAAATCGGCGGCACCGTCGGCGATATCGAGGGCCTGCCGTTCATCGAGGCAATTCGCCAACTGCGCAACGAACTGGGTCGTGAACAGACCGCCTTCGTACACGTGACGCTGGTCCCCTATATCGCTGCCGCCGGCGAACTGAAGACCAAGCCGACCCAGCATTCGGTGCGCGAGCTTACCAGTCTCGGCATTCAGCCCGACATCCTGCTGTGCCGCTGCGAAAAGCCGCTGCCCGATAACGAGCGCGCCAAGATCGCGCTGTTCTGCAACGTGCGCAAGGAAGCCGTAATCCCGGCGCTTGACGCTTCGAGCA
>NZ_JAYSBK010000157.1:0-4009 GCF_041915465.1 Novosphingobium sp.
GGCGGCGGCAAAGTTCAGCATGATCAGCAGCGCGATCAGCCAGTGAAGGACGACGGAGCCACGGGCATAGCGCGGGCTGAGAGTGCTGTTTGTATCCATGGCTGACAGATTTATCATTCACTTGGCCGCCCGCAAGCAGGAAATGACTTGCCCTGCTGGACAGGCTGGATAGTCATGACGGGCCATGATTGCACCGTATCCGCCCTGCCCAAACCCCGATAAAGTCGCGCTTTTGCGCACTGGAAACCATGTCCGCAAACGCCTGGGCGCCGATCCCTTTGTCGAGCGTCTGCCAACCGAACAGGCCGAGATCTGGGCCGTTGCAGACTTTGTCAACGCGGAGGAATGCACCCAGCTGATGGCGATGATCGACCGCACGGCAAAGCCTTCCGCCGTGCTCGACCATGGTTACCAAGGCCAATGGCGCACCAGCTATTCGGGCGATGTGGACCGCTATGATCCCTTCGTTCAGATGATCGAGCGGCGGATCGACGACTTGCTTGGCATTCCCCACGAATGGGGCGAAACGATGCAAGGCCAGCGTTACCTGCCGGGTCAGGAATTCCGTGAGCACCAGGACTGGTTCTGGACCAAGGCGCCCTACTGGAAGACCGAGGCCAAGCGCGGCGGGCAACGCTCGATCACGGCGATGATCTATCTCAACAATGTCGAGGAAGGCGGGGAAACCGATTTCAAGAACGTCGGTCTTGCCATCCCGCCGCAGGCCGGCGCGCTGATCATCTGGAACAACGCGACGCCGACCGGCGATCTCAACAACTTCACGCTCCACGCCGGAACCCCGGTGATCAAGGGCGTGAAATACGTCATCACCAAGTGGTACCGCACCCGCAAATGGGGTTAAGACTTTGAACTTTTATAATATTGTCCGTGTCTCGGTTGTTGCCGCGCTGCTGGGGACTTCGTGCCTGCCCGCCGCCGCAGTCTCGCCGCCGCCCGCTCGGACCTCTGCGGTCACCAACGAGGACGAGCGCCTGCTTGCCCTGTTCCGCGACGATCAGCGCCGCGAACAGGCGATCGATCCGCTCGGCATGCTTTACCGCACCGGCAAGTCCGATCCGGCGCTGCTGCGCCAGGTGTTCACCGACAATCCCGTGCGCGCGCTCAACAAGAGCGTGAAGCTGAGCCTCAGCGCACTCAAGAAGATCGATCGCGCGAAGCTCAGCCCCGAGCGGCAGATTTCCTATGACGTGTTCCTCTATGACAAGACCGAGGAAGCGTTCTGGCTGCGCCCGGACATGCTGGCGCTGACCCAGGTCACCCCGCTCGATCACTTCGGCGGGCTGCATATCCAGTTCCCCTCGCTGATGGCGAAGGGCAGTGCGGTCAGCTATGACAACGTCGCGGACTATGAGGATGCCCTGGCGGTCGACCGCGCCTTCCCGTTCGTCCTCGACAATGCCGTGGTACGGTTTCGCCAGGGGCTGGACAGCGGCGTCGTGACATCGCGGCTGACCACTGCCAACATGATCGCGCAGATCGACGGCTTGCTGGCCCAGCCGATCGAGGATTCCCCGTTCTATTCGCCGGTTCGCGATTTCCCTGACACGGTGCCGATGTCGGAAAGAACACGGCTGCAGAAGGCCTATTTCGCGGCAATCCGGGACGAAATCTATCCGGCCTATCGTCGCCTGCGCGCCTTCCTGAATGACGAATACCTGCCCGCTGCGCGCGAACAGGTCGGCATCCTTGGCATGAAGGGCGGGCCGGGCCTCTATCGCCACCTAATCGAACAGCAAACCACCCTGCCGCTCGAACCCGAGGCGATCTATCAGCTCGGCCTGTCGGAAGTCGCCCGCATCCAGCGCGAAATGGACGTGGTGCGCAAGGAAATGGGCTATGGCGAGGGCGATCTGCGCAGCTTCTTCGATACCATGCGCAGCGATCCCAAGTTCCATCCCAAGACCAAGGAGGAACTGGCCAACGGCTTTTCCGCCGTCGGCCACCGCGTCGATGAACTGGTCCCGCTCTTTTTCAACCATGTTCCGCGCACCAAGCTGCTGATTCAGCCCTATCCGGCTTACCGCGAAAAGTACGAGGCGGGCGGCAGCTATAACCAGGGCGCGCCCGATGGTTCGCGTCCGGGGATCTTCTTCTACAACACCTATGACCTGCCGAGCCGCTTCCTGACCGGAATCGACACGCTCTATCTTCACGAAGGCGCGCCGGGGCATCACTTCCAGATCAGCCTCGCTCAGGAAAACACCGCCCTGCCCGATTTCCAGCGCTTCGGCGGCAACAACGCCTATGTCGAAGGCTGGGCGCTTTATGCCGAAACGCTCGGCTACGAGATGGGCTTCTACAAGGATCCGATGCAGCACTGGGGCACGCTCGACGACGAGATGCTGCGCGCGATGCGGCTGGTGGTGGATACCGGCATCCATTTCAAGGGTTGGACTCGCGACCAGGCAATCGACTACATGCTGTCGAATTCGGGCATGGGCCGCAGCGATGCGACCGCCGAGGTAGAGCGCTATATCGCCTGGCCGGGACAGGCGCTGGGCTACAAGATCGGCGCGTTGACCATTCAGCGGCTGCGCAAGAAGGCGGAGACGGAACTCGGGCCAAAGTTCGATATTCGCGCCTTCCACGATCAGGTGCTGATGAGCGGCGCCCTGCCGCTGCCGATCCTCGAGGCGAAGATCGACCGGTGGATCGCCTCACAGAAAGGCTAAGGACTACGTAGATGCCCTCATACCAAGGCTAGCGCGGCATTTGCCGAGACCTGCCATAGTGCCCTCTCTACTGCACAAGCGCGAGGCGAGAGGCGGAAATGCTGGACTGTGGCAAGCGTCAGGCGAGCAGGCTGCGGGTCAAGCTGCCAGCCAAAGCCGTGCTGCTCAACGGCCAGCGGCGCGCGTCCCTGTGCGACCTTTCACAAAGCGGCGCGCGCATTGGGCATCCCGACCTGCCCATTCTCAATGGTGAAATCCTGCTCGAATGGTGCGGCTTCGAAGCCTTCGGCTGGGTGGTCTGGAGCAAGCCCGGCCTGAGCGGCATTTCATTCTACGATCCGATCCCGAAGGACTGGGTTCTGGCAACCCGCAATCTGGATTCCGCGGGAGAGGTGCCGGGTGAGGCGCATATCACCCGCGAACACGCCCGCGCCTGGGTGGAAGGCCATTCGCGGATCTGAGCAAACGCTTCAGTCCAGCCCCAGTTCCTCGGCCGCGATCTTCTGCAGACGCACGGCGACAAGGGGGTCGAGCCCAAGATCCTGCGCCGCACGTTCGCCAGCCCCCAAGCTGCGCGGATCGGTGCCGGTAACCGTGCCAAACTCCATCAGCGCCTCAAGGTAATAGCCCTCGGTGCTGGCGTGATACTGGTCCCAGGTCCACAGGCTGACCTGCCCAAAAGCAATCCCGTCATAGGGATTTGGATCGGCCAGGCCTGCCCGCATGGCGCGGTTCCATGCCGCACCGACTTCGACGGTGCCGGCAATATGCGGTGCCGATTTCAGCGCGAGCCGGTTCGCTGCCGACAGGTCTTCGCCCATCTTGAAGATCGGCTGGCCGTGCCAGTGGCCGCTCGGCAGATAGGTCTGATCGGCCCGCGACCAGGTCGAGACCAGCCGTACCGAGACATTCGGATTGGCAGCGAAGAACAGGTCGGACAGGTCCTTGGCGGCGGCAATGTGCCGCGCCGGATCGCCGGGTCGTTCGCGGTCGAGCGTCGAATAGCCCTGCAGCAGCACCACATCCCACGGCGCCGCCAACACCGCACGGCGGCTTTCGAGGTGGAATGCGAGGTCCTTGCCCGGCGAAGTCTCCAGGCTGACGGTCCAGTCGAGCCCGGCCTCGTCGGCAAAGGTCTTGAACAACGCGGGAACCCCGCCGATCCCTTCCGCGTTGAGGTCGTTCACCCGCTCGGGGTGATACCGCATGACCGGCGAACCCGCGCCGAAGGTAAAGCTGTTGCCGACGAACAGGATCGTTCGGGCCTGCGCCGGCAGGGCAGCAAGCAGTGCCAGGCAGGCAGCAACAAGTGCGGT
>NZ_JAYSBK010000158.1:0-3981 GCF_041915465.1 Novosphingobium sp.
GCGAATTGCGCCTGGCTCACCCGGTTCTTGCCGATCACCCCGTACAGCGCGAGCGCCGCGCTCGCCCCGCAGATCGCGGTTGCTCCGCCGGCGAGGATCCCGGCATAGCTTGACTGGCCCAGCAGCCTGGCGCCGACCAGGCCGGCGGCGAATGTCACCGCCATCACCACGGCGAGTGCGCCGAAGGGAGCCGCACCCAGCGCTTCGATCTGGGCGAAAGTCACTTGCAGGCCCAGCACCACGATCCCGATCCGCAAACAATTGCGCGAGGCGAAATCAAGCCCCCGGTGCGTGCGCGCATCGTGCGAGATGAAGTTGAGCGAGAGGCCCACCAGCAACCCCAGCAAGATGATCGGAAAGCCGTAGTGGTCCGACAGCCAGGCCGCCGCAGCGGAGGCAACGCCGCACAGCGCCAGGCCGGGGAACAGGCCCGCTGGCGGCGGGGCCGCTTCGGCTGCATCGACGAGGTGCATTTCACCGAACAGGTCGCCCCCATTGGGTAATGCGTCCCAGTCGATCGAACCGATTGCCGGTGTGCCTTGTGGCTCTGTCATGACGCTACCCTGGACTGTTCTGGTGCCGTTCTGGCGCAATCGCTGGCGCATTGCAAAGCCGTCCTGCCGCTTGACAGCCGCCAAGACAAGGCCTGCCATCGCGCGCATGCGTATCGCCCGTTTCACAACCATGTTCGCCGCGCTGCTTGCGCTGTTCCCGCTCCAGTTCGCCCAGGCCAGTCCCCGAGCCTGTGCTGGCCCCGAACTGCGGGTGATGACCTATAACATCCGGCTCGATACACCGGTCGACGGGGCAAACCAGTGGTCCGCCCGGCGCGACCTGTTCGTGGCCCAGTTGCGCCTGCTTCGTCCCGCGATCCTTGGCCTGCAGGAGGTCTTGCCCGGTCAGCGCGCCGATCTCGCCGCCGCATTGCCGGGCTATCAAGTGCTGGGTGGCGGTCGCGACGACGGGAAGGGGCAGGGCGAGGCGTCGCCGCTCGCGATCGACAGCGCGGTGTTCAAGGTGACGGCAAGCGGCATATTCTGGCTTTCGCCAACCCCTCAAAAACCATCGAAAGGATGGGACGCGGCATTTCCCCGGGTGGTGACCTGGGCGCGGCTGGTCCGGCGCTCCGACGGGCGGCGGGTGCTCGCGCTCAATACCCACTGGGATCATCTTGGCACAACGGCGCGGCTTGAAAGCGGCCGCCAGATCGCGCGCTGGATCGCGGCTCAGCGCCGCCCGGGCGAGACGGTGGTGCTGGTGGGCGATTTTAACGCGCCGTCCGATGAAGCATCGCTGGCTGCTCTGCTGGCTGACGATCAGGCAGGCATGGCCGATGCCCGCGCGCTTGCGCGCGAGCCGGTCGTGGGCGGCGCGATCACGTTCAACGGCTTCGTGCCGCTGCCGACCAGCGGTGAAGCGATCGATCACGTTCTGGTCAGCCGCAAGGTTGTGGTTCAGCGCTATCACGTCCTGGCCGAAACCTTCGATGGGCGGCTTGCCTCCGATCACGTTCCGGTGATTGCCGACATCGCGCTGCCCTGCGCCGGAAGATGATGGAAAGGAGCGCTTCCAGGCGAGTGGTGTCCCTTCCGCTTGCCAATTGGTCAAAGCCTTGCAACATTGCCGCAGTGCGAGGTTGGGGCCCCTTGAAGCGCGCGGAAGCAAAGTGAACAGACCGACGATCGACGATGTCGCGGCGCTGGCCGGAGTTGCGCGGACCACCGTGTCGCGTGTGCTGAACAACCAGCCCAACGTGCGTGCGGAAGTGCGCGCCAAGGTGCTCGGCGCTGTCGAGAAACTCGGCTACCGGGTCAACCTGCAGGCGCGCAACCTCGCCGGGCGGCGGGCCCTGCGGATCGGACTGATCCACGCCTCGGACTTCGATAGCGAACCCAACTCGTACTTCTCCTCCGCGCTTGAGCTTGGTGCAACGCGGGCGGGGGCGCGGATGGGGGCGCAGTTGATCACCCACGTGGTGAACCAGAACGATCCGGCTGCGGGGGCCGAAATCCTCGCCCGGATCCGGGACGACCAGTGTGACGGGGTGATCCTGACTCCGCCGTTCGCCGATGACCTCGCTTTGCTGCGGGCGCTGGCGAAACTCGATGTCGCGGTGGTGTGCATTGCCGGCGGGGCAGAGGCCGAAACGATCGCGATCACGCTTGGAATCGACGAATTTCAGGCCGGTTACGACATCGGTGCCCATCTCGTCGGCCTGGGACACCGCCGGTTCGGGTTCATCAAGGGGCTGGCCGGGCACGTATCCGCCGAAGGCCGCTATGACGGCTTTCTGGCGGCACTGGCCGATGCGGGGCTTTCCCCGGCCTGCGTCGAATGGCGGCGCGGCAACTTCACTTTTCGCTCCGGCCTCGACTGCGCCCAGGCGCTGCTCGCGCGCGATCCCCGGCCAAGCGCGATCGTCTGCGCCAATGATGACATGGCGGCGGGGGCGCTGCTGGCGGCGCACAAGGCGGCGCTGCGCATTCCCCAGGACGTCGCGATCACCGGTTTCGACGACACGCCCGTGTCCGAGATCGTCTGGCCGCCGCTGACCACGATCCATCAGCCGCTGCGCCGGATGGGAGCGCGGGCGGTCGAGCGCCTGCTCGAACTGGCAGGTGGGGAAGGCAAGCACCAGGCCGCAGTCGCGCCGGGCCGGGAAGTGATCGGGCACCAGATCGTGGTGCGGGATTCGAGCGTCGCCACGGCCTGACCGCGACCATCCCGGTTTAGTAGTTACTGCATACAAACTGTTGCCGGGAAGCAGCATCGCTAGCCCGTGCTCATCGACCCGCTTGACGCGGCGGCCTATCTTGGGCATTGATTGGAAGCGCTTCCAATCGGGGTCGCTGGGGCAGACGCCCGTTCTGCAGATGGGATTCGCGGAAATGTCCGCGCAAAATGGAGGGGATCTGATGGTTTCGAAGGTGCAATCAAGCACGGCACAGCGGCGCGGCGCGCGGGCGTACCGATTCGGTGCGAGCGCGGTTTCGGTGCTGGCGCTTGCCGCGTTGATGCCGGCGGCGGCTCATGCGCAGTCCGCAGACGATAGCGCGAGCAGCGATTCCGAAATCGTCGTTTCGGGCTTCCGCTATTCGCTCGCCAACTCGATTGACACCAAGCGTCGCGAGACGAGCATCGTCGAAGCCGTTTCGGCCGAAGAGATCGGCAAGCTGCCCGACGTCTCGATCGCGGAGTCGATCGCCCGCCTGCCCGGCCTTGCCGCGCAGCGCACCGGCGGCCGCGCCCAGATCATTTCGGTCCGCGGCTTTTCGCCGGATTTCAGCACGGTGCTGCTCAATGGCCGCCAGCAGGCGAGCTCGGGCTACAACCGCGCGGTTGAATTCGACCAGTATCCCTCGGAGCTGATGTCCTCGGTCGTGGTCTACAAGTCGCCCGATGCCGATATCGCGGGCATGGGCCTGGCCGGCACCGTCGACCTGCGCACGATCCGTCCGCTCGCCTATGGCAAGCGCGCTTTCGCGGTGAACATCCGCGGCCAGTACGATGAAGGCGGCAACCGCAACAAGGACTACAACCAGTGGGGCGGCCGCGGTTCGATCAGCTATATCGACCAGAACGATGATGGCACCTTTGGCTGGGCGATCGGCTATGCCCATCTCGACGCGCCAAGCCACGTCGACCACTCGAAGAACTGGTTCTACGACAACTACGGCGGCTCGGTTTACCAGCTCTCGGGCCAGGAAGCCTTCGCTTCGAACACCCGCGACAAGCGCGACGGCGCGATGGCCACGTTTGAATGGCAGCCGAGCGATGCGGTCCACTCGACCCTCGACCTGTACTATTCGCGCTTCACGCAAAAGCAGGTGAACCGCGGCGCGGAGTGGTTCTCGGATCAGTGGGCCGACAACGGCACCTTCAGCAACGTCACCGCGACGACCATCGGCAGCAACCAGTTCGGCACGGCCGGGCACTTCACCAATGCCGCCCCGATCCTGCGCAACGATTACAACACGCGTG
>NZ_JAYSBK010000159.1:0-3974 GCF_041915465.1 Novosphingobium sp.
ATGGTCAGTTTCGAAATCTGAGCGAGGGACGGAGACCTAAATCATGAATACCCCGCCCGGACCTACTCTCCTCGGCATCGACGTCCTCTGGGTCGGCTCGATCCTTGCCGGACTTGCGGCGATGGCCGTGATGTTCGCGATCTATACGGCCGTGACGATCCGCGATCCCATGCAAAAGCGCGTCAAGGCGCTCAACGAGCGGCGCGAGCAGCTCAAGGCCGGGATCGTTACCCACACCGCCAAGAAGCGCGCAAAACTCGTTCGCAAGAACGAGACCACCGAGAAGATGCGCGACACGCTCGCCAGCCTCAAGGTGCTGCAGCAGAGCCAGCTCGAAACCATCCAGCAGAAGCTGGCCCAGGCCGGGATCCGCAAGAAGGAACTGGGCGTTGCGGTGATCTTCGCGCGCATGGTGCTGCCGGTGGTGCTTGGCGGGATCGTGGGCTTCATGGTCTATGGCATCAACTACTTCCCCGACTGGGGCGGGATGAAGCGCCTGATGGCCTTTGCCGCCGCCGTTGGCGCGGGCTACAAGGGCCCGGAAATCTACATCTCGAACCTGATTTCCAAGCGCACCGACGCGATCCGCAAGGGTCTGCCGGACGCGCTCGACCTGCTGGTGATTTGCGCCGAAGCCGGTCTGACCGTCGACGCCGCGTTCAACCGCGTGGCGCGCGAACTTGGCCGCGCCTATCCGGAACTGGGTGACGAGTTTGCCCTGACCGCGATCGAGCTGTCGTTCCTGTCCGAACGCCGGCAGGCCTTTGAAAACCTGGCCTACCGCGTCAACCTCGAAGCGGTGAAGGGCGTGACCACGACCATGGTCCAGACCGAACGCTATGGTACGCCGCTTGCCTCGGCGCTGCGCGTGCTCTCGGCCGAATTCCGCAACGAACGCATGATGCGCGCCGAAGAAAAAGCCGCCCGTCTGCCCGCGATCATGACCGTGCCGCTGATCCTGTTCATCCTCCCGGTGCTGTTCATCGTGATCCTTGGCCCCGCGGCCTGCTCGATCGCCGATGCCTTCGCGGCCAAGCCCGGCCAGCCGACTGGCTAAGCGGAACAAACCGTAACAACCTGGCGCCCCTGGAACCCTTGTTCCGGGGGCGCCTTGCGTTTGGGTCAGGCGGGGACGACTTCGCTTTCGATCGCGCCAAAGATCGTGTGCCCCTTGGCGTCGACCATTTCGATCCGCACCACGTCGCCATAGCGCAGGAATGGCGTTACCGGCTTGCCGCCCTCGATCGTCTCGACCATGCGCTGCTCGGCGATGCAGGAATAACCGCGCCCGCCCGCGCTGCACGGCCGCCCCGGCGAACCATCGGCGTCACGGTTGGAAACGGTACCCGAACCGACGATCGAACCCGCGCCGATCTGCCGGGTCTTCGCCAGATGCGCGATCAAGGTGCCGAAATCGAAGGTACACTCCTCACCCGCCTCGGCGCGGCCAAAAGCCTGCCCGTTAAGGTCGACGCGAAGCACGCCCGATAGCCGCCCCCCGCTCCACGCCGCGCCCAGCTCGTCGGGCGTCACGAACACCGGCGAGAAATGGGTCGCGGGTTTGGACTGGACGAAGCCGAAGCCCTTGGCGAGTTCGCCCGGGATCAGGCCGCGCAGCGATACGTCGTTGACGAGCCCGATCAGCCGGACGGCAGCCAGTGCTTCTTCGGCGCTCGCGCCTTGCGCAACGTCCCCGGTCACGACGCAGATTTCAGCCTCCATGTCGCAGCCCCAGCTTTCGTCCGCGAGGGTTATCGGCGCGCGCGCGCCGCGCAAGTCGTCGCTGCCGCCCTGGTACATCAGCGGATCATGCCAGAAGCTGTCGGGCAGCTCCGCCCCGCGCGCCTTGCGGACCAGTTCGACGTGATTGACGTAGGCCGATCCATCGGCCCACTGATAGGCGCGCGGCAGCGGCGCGGCGGCGGCCCGTTCGTGAAAGCGTTCGCGCGGGATCGCGCCGTGTTCCAGCTCGGTCGCCAGCGCGCGCAGCAGCGGCTCATGCGCGTCCCAGTCATCGAGCGCCGCCTGAAGGGTCGGCACGAGATGGTCGGCGGGCGTATACCAGGCGAGGTCCGACGAAACGATGCAAAGGCGGCCGTCGCGGCCATGCGGCAAAGAGGCAAGTTTCATCGGCAAATCACTTTCGCTTGGCGGCCTGCTCCGCAATGCGGGCAAGCAGGGCTTTGAAGGTGGCAAGTTCGGCAGGGGAAAGCGCCGCAAAGAGGCGCGCTTCCATCGAGAGCGCCAGCGGCATGATCTCGGCATGAACCGAGTGGCCGGCAGAGGTCAGCTCAAGATGGTGCGAGCGCCCGTCGCGCGAATTGGGGCTGCGGGTGATCAGGCCGCGATCTTCCAGCACCTTGCAGGCGCGATTGACGGCCACCTTGTCCATCTGCGTCGCGCCGACGAGTTCGCGCTGCGTGCGTGAGCCAGAGTCCCCCAGGACCGCCATCACGCGCCATTCGGGAATCTTGAGGCCGAAGCGCGCCCGGTATTCATCGGCGATCCGGTCGCTGACGGCATTGGAGGTGACCGACAACAGGTAGGGCAGGAAATCGGCGAGACGGGTCTTCGTGCCTGGCATTGCAATCAGGTTCCTCTTGTAACCAGTTTGCTAGGGCCAAGCCGCGCGGCGCGCAACGCCTTACCGGATTCGATTGTTCATTTTTGTACCGCCTCGGGCGCGGCAGCGGCAAAGGCGGGCAGTTCGCGCAAGGCCGCATCGATCCGCACCAACTGCGGGAAA
Organism: Novosphingobium sp.; assembly: GCF_041915465.1. GTDB lineage: Bacteria > Pseudomonadota > Alphaproteobacteria > Sphingomonadales > Sphingomonadaceae > Novosphingobium. The sequence continues at coordinate 2,747 of NZ_JAYSBK010000159.1, forward strand.
GGGGCAAGCGGCAGGGCAAAACGCCGGGCATTGTACATCTGCGGCACCAGGCAGACGTCGGACAAATCTGGCGCTGCGCCCCCAAGCAGACCGGTTTGCGGAGCCTGCGCCTCAAGCGCGGCAAAGCCGGCGGAAATCCAGCGGTGGATCCAGTCCTGCACCGCCGCTTCGTCCGCCCTGAACTCGCCGCGCAGCACATTAAGCACGCGCAGGTTGGCAATCGGGTGAATGTCGGCCGCCACGACCTGCGCCCGCGCCCTGGCCTGGGCGCACAATGCCGGATCGAGCGGCAGCAGGCGCGGCTCGGGCCGGGTCTGGTCAAGGTATTCGATAATCGCCAGGCTCTGCGTGAGCATGTGGCCGTCGATCGCCAGCGCGGGAACCAGCCCTTGCGGATTGCGCGCCAGGTAATCGCTGCCGCGCTGGGCCCCGCTGGTCAGGTCCACGCTTTCGCTGCGATAGGCCAGCCCCTTGAGGTTCAACGCAATCCGCACCCGATAGGCCGCCGACGAGCGCCAATAATCGTACAGGACGATGTCGCCGCTCACGTCCGGCCCGGACCAATCACCCGCCCCGCCACGGCGTGCAGTTTCGCGATCAGTACCGGATCGCGCGCAGCGGGCGCGGTCATCACCGCGTGGTCGAGCGCGAAATCGATCGGGCTGGCACTGCGCCGGGCCGGCAGCATCGCGGCGAAGCGGCGCACCACGCGGTGGGCCAGGGCGACATTGCGGTGCATCACGTCGATCACCGCGTCAGCCTCGACCCCGGCCTCGCTTTCGCGCCAGCTGTCATAGTCGGTGACCATCGCCAGCAGGGCATAGGGTAGTTCCGCCTCTCGCGCCAGGCGCGCCTCGGGCAATGCGGTCATCCCGATCACGTCGGCACCCCATGACTGGTAGAGCTTGCTCTCCGCGCGGGTGGAAAACTGCGGACCTTCGATGGCGATATAGGTGCCGCTGTCGTGGATGAACGCATCCTCGCCGCGCGCGGCGCCGATCAACCCGGCGTGAAGGCGCGGACAGACCGGATCGGCCATCGAGACATGCGCCACCAAGCCGGGACCGAAGAAGCTGCCCTGCCGCGAGGTCGTGCGGTCGATGAACTGATCAACCGCGACAAAGTGTCCCGGCGCCATCGCGGAATTGAGCGATCCGATTGCCGAAAGCGCGATTACGTCGGTCACGCCGCAGCGCTTGAGCGCATCGATGTTGGCGCGAAAGTTGAC
>NZ_JAYSBK010000160.1:0-3691 GCF_041915465.1 Novosphingobium sp.
CTGTTTGCGCTGCGCGCGATGGGCGGCGGCGATGTCAAGCTGCTCACCGCCCTCGCGCTGTGGATCCAGCCGCTGTGGTTCATGCGCCTGCTGATCGTGATGGCGCTGCTTGGCGGGGTGCTGACCATCGTCCTGGCGGCCTGGCACATTGCCCGCCGCCAGCGCGAACGCCTGGCCGTTCCATACGGCGTGGCGATCTCGGCCGCGGCTCTGTGGATACTCGCATTGCAATATTTACCAGCTTTTCACTTCAACTCCGTCGCAAGCGGTCTTGGGTGAACCGGATTTTAACCAGTTTGCCCGAAACAGCACTTTGAATTCGGGATTTTCTAGGGGGCTTCATAGCCATGGATAAGAAGAAGCTGATGCTGCTGCTTGGCGCACTGGTCATTGCGATCGGTACGGCCATGGCTGCCAGGAACCTGCTCGCCGGGGGAAGCGCCCCCAAGGCCGAAGCGGCCCAGCAGGTGCCAACCGGGCCCAAGGTGCTGGTCGCCCAGCGTGCGTTGCCGGTCGGCACGATCATCACGGCCGATTCGATCTCGTTCCAGCTCTGGCCCAAGGAAATGGTTCAGGACGCCTACTTCATCGACGGCGAAGCCGACATGAACAAGCTGCTGGGCACGGTCGTGCGCTATCCGATCACGGCTGGCCAGCCGGTGACGCAGGGCGCGCTGGTTGCCCCGGGCGACCGCGGCTTCCTTGCTGCCGCGCTCGGGCCGGGCATGCGCGCCATCACCATCCCGGTGTCGGCCAAGACCGGCGTCGGCGGCTTCGTCTTCCCGGGTGACCATGTCGACCTGATGCTGACCCAGACCGTCCGATCGACCGACAGCGGCGATACCCTGAAGGCCACCGAAACCATCCTGCGCAACGTCCGCGTGCTCGCCACCGACCAGTCGACCGAAACGACGGTTGAAGACGGCAAGACCGTGGTCCGCGCCTTCCGCACCGTCACGCTCGAAGTGACGCCCAAGATCGCCGAAAAGATCGCGGTGGCCCAGACCATCGGCACGCTCAGCCTGTCGCTGCGCAGCCTTGCCGACAATGCCGCCGAACTCGATCAGGCAATTGCCAGCGGCAACGTCAAGGTTCCGGCCGGCGCGAACAAGCAGCAGGAAGAAAAGTTCCTGGCCGACGCGATGAATCGCCCGGTCGATGGCGGTGCCACCTTCGTGACCGGCGGCGATGTGTCGCGCTTCCAGCGCCGCAGCCTGCCGCCGCCGCCGCCCTCGCCCGCGATGCGCGGCAACTATGCCGCCCCGGTGGCCGGATCGACCACGACCACCGTGGTTCGCCAGGGCCCCGTGGTCCGCGTGACCCGCGGCAAGACCACGGTCGAAGAACCGGTCGGAGGTCGCTGAGATGACCAACGTCCTCACGCTTAGCGCCGATGCGCAATCCGCCACCACCGGCACCATGAAAGGCCGCCAGATGAAACGCCTTGCCACCACCCTGATGACTGCCGTTTGCGCGCTTGCGCCGCTGGCCCTGGTCCCGACCCAGGCCGTCGAGGCCCAGGCCGTCGTCAAGCCCGCGATGGACCTCAACCTGTCGATCGGGCGCGGCCAGCTCGTCACCGTGGGCGGGACGATGACCGACGTGTTCGTAGCCAACGAAGCCGTTGCCGACGTGCAGGTGAAGTCTTCGCGCCAGCTCTACGTGTTCGGCAAGGCCGGCGGTGAAACCACCGTCTATGCCAGCGACGCGGCCGGCAACGTGATCTGGTCCGCCAACATCCGGGTCGGCTCGAACATCGACAGCGTCGACCAGATGCTGCGCATGGCCATGCCCGACGCGAAGATCGCGGTCTCGACCATGGGCACCAACACCTTCCTGCTGACCGGCACCGTTGCCGCGCCCGAAGATGCCGCCGAGGCCCAGCGCCTTGTCCAGGCCTTCGTCGGCAAGGATGCCAACGTCATCACCCGCCTGAAGACGGCCACCCCGCTGCAGGTCAACCTGCACGTGCGGTTCGCCGAAGTCAGTCGTTCGCTGGTCAAGACGCTGGGCGTCAACCTGACCTCGATCAGCCAGGGCGGCAGCGGCTTCCAGTTCGGGATCGGCCAGAACGCCGGCAGCCTGAAGACCTTTGCGCCGGGCACCCCGCTCGGCATGGGTACGGCCACCAAGGTAACCCTGCCCGACGGCAGCACCATCGACGCGACCAATGTGATCCCGACCACCAACGGCACCACCCTGGCGGGTGCGGGCCGGTTCCTGGGCCTCGACCTGCTCGGCGCGCTCGATGCCGGTGAAACCGCCGGTCTGGTGACCACGCTGTCCGAACCTAACCTGACCGCGCTTTCGGGTGAAACCGCAGACTTCCTGGCCGGCGGCGAATATCCGATCCCGATCAGCCAGGGCCTCGGCACCACCTCGATCGAATACAAGCGCTTCGGCGTCAGCCTGGCCTATACCCCGACGGTGCTGGCCAATGGCCGGATCTCGATGCGGGTTCGCCCCGAAGTTTCGGAACTGTCGAGCCAGGGTTCGATCACGCTCAACGGTTTCCAGGTTCCGGCGCTGACCGTGCGCCGTGCGGAAACCACCGTTGAACTCGGTTCGGGTCAGAGCTTCATGATCGCGGGCCTGATGAGCACCAGCTCGCAGAACACGATCAAGAAGATGCCGGGCGCCGGCGACGTGCCGATCCTGGGCTCGCTGTTCCGTTCGACCAACTTCCAGCGCGGCGAATCCGAGCTGGTGATCGTGATCACGCCGTATCTGGTGAAGCCGGTCGACGCCAACGACATCAAGCTGCCGACCGACGGCTTCCAGAATCCGAACGATGCCCAGCGCATCTTCGGCAACCAGGAAAACGACGGCCAGTCGGGCACGCAGCGTCCCCATCCGACCGAAAAGCCGGAAGCCGCTGTCGCCCCGAAGATCGGTGAACTCGATGTCCCCAATGCCCCGGCCCAGCCGAAGGACAAGAAGGACAAGCGCAACAAGCGCACTGCCGACGCCGGCGCCACCCCGGCCCCTGGCTTCAGCCTGAACTGAGAGAGGTGAATAGCGATGCGTAAGATTCATTCCCGCAAGGCCCTTGCCGCTGCTGTCACGCTCTCGCTCGGCCTCGCGCTGGGTGGTTGCGGCGGCATGCCGAGCAACCGCAGCCTTGAAAGCGTGCATCAGCCGGTGGTGAGCCGCACCAACTTCACGCTGGACCTGACGACCGGCCCGAGCGGCCTGCCGCTCAGCGAACAGCGCCGCCTGTCGGGCTGGTTCGAAGCGCTGGACCTGCGTTACGGCGACCGGATCTATATCGACGACCCGATGGCCAGCCCGGTGACGCGTCAGTCGGTTGAAACCGTCGCCGGTCGCTATGGCCTGCTGGTCGGTGGCGATGCGCCGGTCACTCCGGGCGAAGTCGTGGCCGGCACTGTCCGCGTGGTCGTCACGCGTTCGACCGCCGAGGTCCCTGGCTGCCCCGACTGGTCGGCCAAGTCCGACACCAACCTGAACAACGGGGTCAGCTCGAACTTCGGCTGCGCCACCAATGGCAACATGGCCGCGATGGTCGCCGATCCGGAACATCTGATCCACGGCGCCGACAGCCAAGGCCGCACGGTGATGATGAGCTCGACCAAGGCCATCGACAGCTATCGCGAGGCTCCGCCGACCGGCGAAAAGGGTCTCAAGCAAGAATCCACCCAGAGCGGGAAGTAAGCACATGAATGCTCCTTGG
>NZ_JAYSBK010000161.1:0-3690 GCF_041915465.1 Novosphingobium sp.
CGCGAAAAGCAAGTGGTTTGCGCGTCCGCAAGCGGATTGGCGGCCCCTTGCCCATCTGAAACGCCCACCTGAAAATCAGGTACGGCACTGGCACAGGGCAAAAGCTTCCCCCCGGAAACGATGTCGGTCCGGAATTGTTACCGGCCAGGACCCCGCTGCCGACAGCCCCCTGTTGCGATCGGCGCGGCGTTCTATAAGGCCCCAAACAGGCCGCGCCAAGCGGCAAGGGGCAAAAAAGGACATGACGGAAATGGTGACGGCCGCAGGCAAGGGTGTTTTGGACGCGGGCGCCCCCGGACCGGACGGTGGAACCGGCGGCGACAAGCGAACTCCCACCGAGCGCCCGCGGCGTCCGCGCGAGTTGCAGGACCCGCTGAATCACTATCTTTATCACCCGCTGGCCTGGCAGGTTGCCCGCCAGTTGGCCAAGACTCCGCTGACCCCGAACATGGTCTCGGTGTTCGGCGGCCTGATGGTGGTGCTGGCGGCGGTCTGTTACGCGTGGCTGCCCTATCCGGTGTCGGCCGCGCTGGGCATGACGCTGCATATGTCGTGGCACGTGATTGACGGCGCAGACGGCGATCTCGCCCGGATGACCGGCCGCGCCAGCCCGATCGGCGAAATGGTCGATGGCCTGTCCGACTATCTCAGCCACATCGTGCTCTACCTGATCATGGGTTGGGTGCTCTCGCACGGCGACGGCGTGGCGGCGGGCTGGAAGGGCTGGGCGCTGATCGTCTTTGCCGGGATCAGTCACGCGATCCAGTCCAATCACGTCGAAGTGCAGCGCCGCCAGTACCAGTACTGGGTCTATGGCACGCCGTGGCTGCGCTCGTCGCACGGACAGGCCGATTCCGCCACGTCCAGAAGCTGGGCCGCCACGCTGGTGTCGGCCTATATCGGCCTTGCCAACGGGATGACGCCCTTCGCGCTCAAGGTCGATGCCGAAATCGCCAAGGCCAAGGACAACCCCGATCGCCTCGCCGAAATCGCCGCCGCCGTCCGCGCCGAAGCCCCGCCGCTGCTGCTGCTGTGCAAGGTGCTGGGACCGAACCCGCGCGCGATCGTGCTGGGGATCTCGATGTTCCTGGGCACGCCGCTGTGGTACATGATCTACCAGTCGGTCGTGCTCAACGTGCTGATGGCGATCTCGGTGACCGCGCATAACGCAGCGGCCAAGCGCATCGCATCGAAAATCGGCGCCGCTTAAGCCGGAACTGGACGCGGCGGTTTCGCAGGCTATCCTCGCAGTCAGAAACGCTCTGGGGAGCCATGCCATGCTGACCGAAAGCCTGCTTAAAAGCGCTCGCGCCATTTCGGGCGAGATTATCGCCCTGCGCCGGGCGATCCATGCCGAACCGGAACTGGGGCTGAGCACCCCCAAAACGCGCGACAAGGTCCGCGCCGCGCTGGCGGGCCTGCCGCTCGAATGGAGCGAAGGCGCTTCGACCACGGGCCTCGTCGCCACGCTGAAGGGCGGGGCGGGAGAGGGGCGCTGCGTGCTGCTGCGCGGCGACATGGACGCGCTGCCGATGCCCGAGGAAACCGGGCTCGACTATGCCTCGACCGTCCCCGGCACGATGCATGCCTGCGGCCACGATGCGCACACCGCGATGCTGTTCGGCGCGGTGCGGCTGCTCTGCGCCCGCAAGGACCAGTTGAAGGGCGAAGTGCGCTTCATGTTCCAGCCCGGTGAAGAAGGCTACCACGGCGCGCGCTTCATGCTCGAAGACGGCCTGCTGGGCGGCGCGGGGACCGGGCGCGCCCTGCCCGATGCCGCCTTTGCCTTGCATGTCATGCCCAATGCCAAGCACGGCCTGGTTGCCGGACGCAGCGGCGCGCTGATGGCCTCGGCCGACCAGTTCGATATCGTGGTGACCGGGCGCGGCGGCCATGCCGCGATGCCGCACTTCGCGCTCGATCCGGTGCCGATCGCCTGCGAGATCGTGACCGCGCTGCAAGCGCTGGTGGCGCGCCAGTTCGATCCGCACGACCCGATCATCGCCACCGTGGCCCGGATCGAGGCGGGGACGGCGCACAACGTGATCCCCGAATTCGCCGCCCTGCGCGGAACCCTGCGCACGCTCTCCCCGCGTCACCGCGAAAAGCTCCACGCCGCGCTGGAACAGCTCGCCTGCGGGATTGCTGCGGCGCACGGGGCCGCGGCCGAAGTCACGATTACCCCCGGCTTCCCAGTGACGCTGTGCGATCCGCGCGCCGTTGCGCTGGGCGAAACCGTGACGGGCGAGCTGTTCGGGGCGGGCTCGTGGCGCGGCCTCGATCAGCCGATCATGGGCGCGGAAGACTTTTCCTACGTGCTTGAACAGGTCCCGGGGGCGATGTTCTTTCTGGGCGTCGCCCACGAAGGGGCGGACTGGCACAAGTGCCCGGGGATCCATTCCACCCACATGGTCGTGGACGAGGCCGCCATGCCGCGCGGTGCGGCGTTGCTGGCCGGGCTTGGTGAACGCTTCCTGAGCCAGGGCTGGGGCTGACGCGCCTCACCGCGCGGGATAGCTTACCGACCGGCGATAAAGGTGCCAGGTCGCATGGCCCAGCACGGGGAGCACCACCAACAGGCCCAGGAACGCCGGAATCATCGCCGCGAACAGCAGAGCCGCGATGAAGCCCGCCCAGATCAGCAGGATCCTCGGGTTCGAGCGGACCGTCGCCAGGCTGACGATGATCGCGGTCAGGAAGTCGACTTCGCGGTCTACCAGCATCGGCAGGCTGATCACCGTGACCGCATAGAACGTCAGCGCCACCACCGCGCCGACCGCGCCGCCGACCAGCAGCATCATGACTCCGGCAAAGGTCTGGAACACCTCCAGCGATTCGTGGCCCACGCCCGATTCGGCCATGAAGATCGCGAAGACCCCGTGGGCCAGGATGATCCAGAAGGTAAAGCCGACGAAGACATATCCGCCCATCATCAGCAGCTGGTCGTCACCGTGGCCGCGCAGTGCGCCCAGGATCGCGCGCCATTTCATCGGCAGGCCGGCCTCACGCCGCCGGCTCACTTCATAGAGGCCGACCGCCACGAACGGCGCAAGCAGCGGGAAGCCCGCGGCAGCCGGGATCAGCCAGACCGCCTCCCCGTGCGAGAACAGCGCGTAATAGAGAAACCACCCCGCCGCGACGAAGAACGAGGCAAAGAACAGCCCGAACAGCGGCTGCGCCCGGAAATCGGCCCAGCCCGCCGAGAGCGCGGCGCCGAGGTCCTTGATCGTCAGATCGCGCGCTACCGAGGCCGGTGCGATTGGCGCCTGAGCGCCGGTGTCCGAGCCCCCCGTGCCAGCCCCCGTGGTCATGGCTACTCTCCTGTCCTGTCCCGCTCGAGAGGGTGCAATAGTTGCCGGGCATCGGCAAGTGCGCTTGCAACGCCAAGTCGCGGGAAGAACTCATTGGTGAGAGGATTTTGGAGCGGGTAGCGGGAATCGAACCCGCATAGCCAGCTTGGAAGGCTGGTGCTTTACCACTAAGCTATACCCGCATCCCGGCAGCGCCGTTCAGCGATGCGCACCCTGCAACGCCGCGGCGTGGAAGGGCTGGCGCACCCGACAGGATTCGAACCTGTGGCCTCTGCCTTCGGAGGGCAGCGCTCTATCCAGCTGAGCTACGGGTGCCTGAGCCGGGCGGTTAGCAGTGTGCAGCCCGGTGCGCCAGTGCCTTTATGCGGAGGCGCTTGAG
>NZ_JAYSBK010000162.1:0-3485 GCF_041915465.1 Novosphingobium sp.
TTGAGCGTGACGACGGCGTGGACCGCCTCGCCCCATTTCGGATCCGGCTTACCGATCACCGCGCATTGCGAGACGGCGGGATGCGAGGACAGCGCGTTTTCCACTTCCTGCGACCAGACGTTTTCTCCGCCGGTGATGATCATGTCCTTCAGCCGGTCAACTACGTAGAGATAGCCGTCTTCGTCGAAGTAACCGATGTCGCCGGTGTGCATCCAGCCGCCGCGCAGCGCTTCTGCCGTCAGCTCCGGGCGGTTCCAGTAGCCCTGCATCACCATCGGTCCGCGCGCCACGATTTCGCCGCTCTGGCCGGTTGGCAGCGGCTGATCGTCCGGCCCGACGACGGCCACTTCGGCCAGCATCGCCGTGCGGCCCGCCGAACGCAGCCGGCCTGCCGCCGCCGCTTCGGGCAGATGATCGCGCCAGCCCAGGATCGTCACCACCGGCGAAAGCTCGGTCATGCCATAGGACTGGAGCATCCGCACCCCCGGCAGCGCGTCCATGAATTCGCGCAGCAGCGGTTCGGGCATCGCCGCCGAGCCATAGGAAATGCAGCGCAGCGACGAGAGGTCGGCAGTGCGCATCGCCGGTTCGTCGAGCAGCATGCGGAACATCGTTGGCACCAGCGTGGCATGGGTAATGTGCGCGCGCTCGACCTCGGCGATGAATTCGCGGGCGACGAAGCGGGGCAGGAACACGTGGGTTCCCGCCACGTGCGTGGTCGAAAACAGCCGCGCTGCCGAGGCGACGTGGAACAGCGGACCGTGATGCAGGTGGACCGTGTGCTCGTCCATCCCGAGTTCGCCCACGACATTGGCCGTATTGGCGCAGAAGTTCGCGTGGCTGAGCATCACGCCCTTCGCCGCGCTGGTCGTGCCGCTGGTGTAGAGCAGGCAGGCCAGATCATCGTCCGAACGCCCGGCATCGCCTGCCGGTTGATGGGCCGCGATCAGCGCTTCATAGGCCAGCATGCCTGCCGGCGCCGCGCCAGGGGCGCAATGAACCAGAGTCCGCACGGCGCCATCCGCGCCCTTGCCAAGCGGAGCGGCCAGATCGGCAAAGTCCGCGCCAAGCAGCACCAGCACCGGCGCGCAATCATCGGCCTGAGCGGTAATCTCGCCCAGCCCGAGCCGGTGGTTCAGCGGGACGATCACGGCGCCCGCCTGCATCGCCGCATAGAAACATTCGAGCGAACGGTGGCTGTTGAGCGCCAGCAGGACGATCCGGTCGCCCGGCTTGACCCCTGCCGCAATGAATGCCCCGGCAAGGCGCGCCGTGCGATCCGCAAATTCTGACCAGGTGAAGGTCCGTTCACCGTCGATCACGGCCGTGCCTCCGCCCCGGATCATGACCGCGCGCCGCACCGCCTGCGTCAGACTGAACCCACTTGCCATCAGTGTCCTCTATCGATCTTTGATCCTTGGTCGTCACAAGCGGTCGGCAGGCCGCGATGTCAACCGTCAAGCCCGGTCCCTTGTGCAGCAATTGTCTGGGGATAAGGCGGCCCTTGTCACGTAACTATAACAATGGAACCGCACTTGGCTCTGGTTGAAACAGGACACCTCGCCTAGTAGCGCCTGGTCTATGGCCGGGAAACGCACTCTTCCCCTTGCCGGCGCGCTGCTGGCACTGGCTTCCGTTGCCGGGATGCTGGTAACGGGCGTTTCGGCGTGGCTGTCGGCAGCGGTTCTGCTGCTGTGGCTGGGTTCGCTCTGGCTGGCCGCGCCCGAACCCGAAATCGAACTTGAACGCGTCGATGCCGCCGAAGTATCACGCGATGCCGTAAGCGAGGCGATCGAACCGCTGGGCCAGCCGCTGCTCGTGCTGGAAGGCACCCGGATCGTCCTGGCCAATGCCGCGGCGCGCGCGGCGCTGGGCCGACATATCGGCGGGCAGGACGCCCGCATTGCCTTGCGCCACCCCGATGCCATGCGCCTGCTCGACATGAATGATGGCGACAGCGTGAGCATCTCCGGCTTTACCGGGACGCGCAGCCTGTGGCAGCTGACCCGCCGCCGGATCGATGGCACGCACTGGATGATCGAACTGGCCGACCGCACGGCCGAGGCCGACATCAGCCGGGCCCACACCGATTTCGTCGCCAATGCCAGTCACGAACTGCGCACGCCGCTCGCCTCGATCATCGGTTACGTCGAAACACTGGCCGATGCCGGCCCCTCGATCGACGAACAGACCAGCAAGCGCTTCCTCGAAACCGTGCTGCGCGAGGCGCGGCGGATGCTCTCGCTGGTCGAAGACCTGATGACGCTTAGCCACGTCGAGGCGGAAAAGCATGACCGGCCGTCCGAGCAGCTCGATCTTGCCCAGCTCGCCGCGCGAGTCGTGGCCGAGGTTTCCTCGCTGCGCGGCAAGGAGCGCGTCGAACTGGCCGCAGCCGAGCAGGATTGCACGGTGTTGGGCGATCCCGGTCAGCTCGAACAACTGCTGCGCAACCTGATCGACAACGCGTTGAAATATGGCGGCCCGGACGAGCCGGTCCACGTCGCCGTGGCGAAGACCGGAAAGCAGGGGGTCAGCCTGACCGTAACCGATCGCGGCCCGGGGATCGCGCCCGAACACCTGCCGCACCTGACCCGCCGGTTCTACCGCACCGACCCGGGCCGCAGCCGCGCCTCGGGCGGAACCGGCCTTGGCCTCGCCATCGTCAAGCACATCGTCGAACGCCACCGCGCGCGGCTCGATATTTCGAGCACGCTGGGCGAAGGAACCAGCGTGCGGATCGATTTTCCCGCCGCTGAAAGGCTTGCCGCGTGATTGTCACAAAGCTGTCATGCAATGCCGTCAGAGCGTTCTCCGGACATCCCAACCGGAGTATGAGTCGATGAAAAAGTCCGCCCTTATCCTGGCCGCTGCCACCAGCGCCTCGCTGCTGCTCGCCGGCTGCGGCGGTGCGCAGAATTCCTCGCGTGATCAGATCCGCGCGGTCGGTTCTTCTACCGTTTATCCGTTCGCCAAGGCGGTTGCCGATTCGCTCGCCAAGTCGAACTCCGGCTTCAAGTCGCCGATCATCGAATCGACTGGCACGGGCGCCGGCATGAAGCTGTTCTGCGCCGGCGTCGGCGTGCAGTTCCCCGACATCGAAGACGCCTCGCGCCGCATGAAGAAGTCGGAATACGAGGAATGCGCCAAGAACGGCGTCGACAAGGTCATCGAAATTCAGGTCGGCCTCGATGGCGTTGCCTTCGCCGAAGCCAAGGGCGGCATGGGCCTCAAGCTCACCCCCGAAGACATCTACGAAGCGCTGGCCGCCAATCCCTATGGCAAGCCGAACACCGCCAAGACCTGGAAGGACGTGAACCCGGCCTATCCGGCTGAACCGATCCTCGTCTATGGCCCGCCGAGCACCTCGGGCACCCGCGATGCGCTCAAGGAACTGATCCTGACCAAGGGTTGCGATTCAAACCCCGAAATGAAGGCGCTCAAGGAAACCAACAAGGAGCAGCACGAAAAGTTCTGCACCGAAGTGC
>NZ_JAYSBK010000163.1:0-3463 GCF_041915465.1 Novosphingobium sp.
CGTTCAAGGGCAGCCATGGCGAGTGGCAGCAGGGCAGGGGTATCGCCGCAAAGGGTCGCGGCGAAACTGCGCGAAGCAGCAAGTCCTGCACTGCCGACAGCCATGGCGCCAAGGAAGTGGCGCCGGTTGAATTTCATCAATGCGAATCCCGAAAGGTTGTTTACCCGCATCTGGGAATCGTGCTCTGGAAATGCAATTGGCGAAGAGGAAGACCGGGATGAAGCGTGGCCTGCTTGCGCTGTGCATGTTGCTGACGGCAGCCCAGGCGGCTCCGGAAGCGAAGCCGCAGTGGAGCGTGGCGGCGCTTGGCGAACTGCGCACGGCGGTCGATGCCGCCCCGGCAGAGGCCTTGCCCCGGCTCGACACCGCCGATCTCGACGCGGCCTGGCAAAGCAGCGATGCGGCGCGGGTTGACCGTGAAGCGACCAGACTGGCGCTTCGGTTGGCCAAGCTTGAACTGCTCGGTTCGGCGACTGGCAGATCGGGTTGGAAGATTGTCGATACCGACGCGAAGATCGATCTCGCGGCAGAGCTGAGCGCCGCACTTGCGGAAAACCGCCTTGGCGCGTTCCTGGCCGGTTTGAACCCGCAGCACCCCGATTATCTGGCTTTGCGTAGCGCCTATGCCGGTGAAACCGATGCCGGCAAGCGCCAGACGCTGGCGCGCAATATGGAGCGCTGGCGCTGGATGCCGCATGACCTTGGCGGGGACTACCTGCTGGTCAATGCGGCGGCTTACGAGGTGCGGCTGTGGCGCGGCGGCAAACAGGTGGGCGCATGGCGGGTGATCGTGGGCAAGCCTTCGACGCCGACACCGGTGTTCAATGCCGTGGTTACCGGCGTGAACGTCAATCCCTGGTGGAACGTCCCTTCGAACATCGTGCGCGAAAGCGTGGGTAGCCTGATCCGCCGCAACCCCGGCCTTGCCCGGGCGCGCGGCTATGTCTGGAGCGGCGGGCAGGTGCGCCAGAAGCCGGGGGCGAACAATGCGCTGGGCTACATGAAGCTGGTCATGCCTAACCCCTACAGCGTCTATCTTCACGATACGCCCAATCGCGACCTGTTTGAGCGCGATCCCCGCGCCTTCAGTCACGGCTGCGTGCGGGTGGGCGATGCGCTGGACTTCGCGACGGCGCTGTTCGGCGGAACGCGCAGCCGCACGGATATCGATGCGCTGGTGGCCAAGGGCGATTCCGTGGTGGTCGACCTGCCGCGGCAACTGCCGGTCTATGTCACCTATTTCACCGCCGGGCTGCGCGGTGATGGCAGCTTTGCCTATTTCCCGGACATCTATGGCCGCGACCGCAAGATGGCCGCCGCCGTCAACTCGGGGCAGGCCTGCCCGGTCTGAGCTTCAGGCCTCACGAACCGGGCCAGCGCTTCGAAACAGGCGCGCAGATCTGGCTGCGACAAGTCCAGGTAATCGTGATCGGCGGTCAGCGGAATGATCGTGATCCGCCGGGATAGTCGGTAGCCCAAGGCATCGGCGGGAGCGCCATAGGGATCCTGCCGGCCTTGCAGAATCAGCATCGGCTTGGCCAAGTCGGCCAAGTGGGCGGTGCGGGCCGGGTCTTCTGCCTGATCCGGGTGCCGGAAGGGGTAACCCACACAGGCGATATGGGAAACACGCGGCTCTCTTGCGGCAAGCGAGGCCACGATTCCGCCGGCCGAATGGCCCAGCAGGACAAATTCGCGTGCGCGCAGCCTGCCAAGAAAGCGGCGCAAGTCGCGCGCCGAGCCGGCATTGGTGAAACGCAGCAAGGCCGGAAAGAAATCCCAGTGCCGCGGGCGGGCCAGCAACAGGGCGGCGTAGAGCAGCTTGCGCAGCAACCGCCCGGCGATGCCGCCATGTTCGCACCAGTTTCCCAGGGCAAGGCCGAAGCGGCGATCAAATGCCAGGTCGAGCATGCGCAGCGTCTCGCTGCGGCGCGAGGCAAACCAGCAGAGCGATAGCCCCTGCTGCTCGTGCAGGGCCAGCGCCAGCGTGTCGAGCAGCGCGGATTGCTTGCGGTGATTGCTCCGGCCAACGATCACGACCAGCCGCGCCGCGTCGAGCGGGCCAAGGTGCGAGATCGGGACCGATCCAATCGTTGTCTGCAGCGGGGAATGAGGCATGGCAGCGTTGCGGGGCATCAATCTGCGGGTGCAGTGAATGACCGGTGCGGACTTATCCAATCCGCAAGGCAGTGCCTATCAGGGAAAGTACGGGGCGCGCGCAAACCGGGCGCCGCCAAGGGCGGTTTCCGGATTACGCCGATTGTGCAGAAGAGTGATTTGGTCGGGGAAAGAGGATTCGAACCTCCGGCCCCTGCCTCCCGAAGACAGTGCTCTACCAGGCTGAGCTATTCCCCGACCGTATCACGGGCTCCCGAAGGTGCCCGAGGCAGGAGGGCGCCTATAGTGAGCGATTCCCGGGGTGGCAAGCGGGGTTGAGCGAAGTTTTTTCATGCCGGTGCCAACAGTGTGCCGATCGAGACCGCTCAGGCCGCCCGGCCGAGCTGCCGCGCCGGCCGAAAGTCGCCCCTTGCGCCGCCGGTGTTGAAGCGATCCACCAGTTCGCCAAGGCGTTCGGCTTCGGCCAGCAAATGGTGCGCGGCGGCGTTGTTTTCTTCGACCATCGCTGCGTTCTGCTGGGTGGACAGATCAATCCGGGTGAAGTTCGAGCTGACCGACTTCAAGTCCTCGGCCTGGGCATGCGCGGATTCGGCGACCTGGCTGATCGTCGTGCTGATCGCGATCACCTGTTCCGCGATCTGGCCGAGCATGGTGCCACTTTCACCGACCAACTTGACGCCCTGTTCGACCTGACGCGACGACGCCTGGATCAGGTCCTTGATCGTCTGGGCCGCTTCGGCCGAGCGCTGGGCGAGGGCGCGCACCTCGTTGGCGACCACGGCAAAGCCCTTGCCGGCGTCACCCGCGCGGGCCGCCTCGACCCCGGCGTTAAGCGCCAGCAGGTTGGTCTGGAACGCGATCCCGTCGATGATCGTGATGATCTGGCTGATTTCCTGCGCGGACTTTTCGATCAGGTGCATCGCCTCGATCGCGGCTTCGACAACTTCGCTGCCCTGCGAGGCGCTCTGCCTGGCCGCCAGCGTGGAGTCGCGCGCCGCGAGGCTGCGCTCGGCGGTGGCGGAAATCTCGTTGGTGACGCGCTGCGTGGTGCTGGCCATGCGTTCGAGCGAACTGGCCTGTTCCTCGGTCCGCCGGGCAAGGTCGTCCGATGCGGTGCGCACTTCGGCGGCACCGGTGCGGATCGATCCGGCCGAGGCATCGACCTGGCTGACCAGTTCCTCAAGATCGGTGCAGGCGCGGTTCAGCGCTTCGCGCACGCTCTCGTAGGCGGCGGGGAACGGGGTGGTTACGCGGGTCGCAAGGTCACCGCGGGCAAGGCTTTGCAGGCGTTCGCTGACCGCGGCGATGACCTGGCGCTGTTCGGCATCGACCGCTTCGCGCAGGGCCT
>NZ_JAYSBK010000164.1:0-3462 GCF_041915465.1 Novosphingobium sp.
CCATGGCAAGTTCCTCTCGTTGAAGGGAACTCCATGGTCGGAAGAGGCCTCGCCCCGCTCAAATGCCTACGATTATCGCACTACCTCGCACCACGCGACCCTCCCGCGGAGCGGGTTCGTGCATGTCAGCGGAAGCAGAAAATCATCGGCAAGCATTCGCCAAACGGCAGCTCAGTTCGACGATCCGGAACGACGGCTTGGCCGCCGGCAGCGAAGAGGTGAGGCATGGAATGCATCGCCCCGGTTGCGGTTGCGCAGGTCGACAAGGACCATGCCGGCGCGGCCAGCGGTCTGATCAAGACCGCCCAGCGGCTTGGCGCCGCGCTTGGGATCGCCATGGCTGGCAGCGTCTATTTCGCCTGGCATGACAGTGCGGCGATCCCGCCTTCGAGCGCTGCCGTGATCGTCGTCGCCAGCCTGCTGGCGCTATGCGTGGTGCTTGCCGCCCGCCTGCCCGACCGGATTTTTGCGCCCGCGGCGATCAATTCGTGATTTTTGATACCTGGTGCGGACTCGCGATTGGCGCATCGCGCCCTCCTGCTGCTTGTCGTCCGCAGGAATTTGAACGGAGCTTGGCATGAAGACGCAGGTTTCAATCATCGGGGCAGGGCCAGCGGGCCTGCTGCTGGGCCACCTGCTGCGCGCCGAAGGGATCGACTGCGTCGTGCTGGAACGCCAGACGGGCGACTATGTGCTCTCGCGGATTCGCGCCGGGGTACTGGAACAGGTCACCGTCGGCCTGATGGCGCGGCTCGGCCTCGATGCCCGGCTCAAGGCCGAGGGCCTCGTCGAGGATGGCTTCAACCTGGCTGATGGCGAACGGCTGATCCGGATCGACTGCGCGGGGCTGACCGGCAAGTCGGTGGTGGTCTATGGCCAGACCGAGATCACCAGGGACCTGATGGACGCGGCGCCGGAGCGCGGGCTTGAAGTGATCTACGGCGTGCAGGAAGTGGCCCTGCACGATATCGAAGGCGACGCGCCCTGCGTCACTTATACCAGGGACGGCACGCGGCACCGCATCGACGCGCGCTTCATTGCCGGGTGCGACGGGTTCCACGGCCCCAGCCGCAAGGCGATCCCCGCCCGCGTGGCCCGCGAGTTCGAGCGGGTCTATCCCTTTGGCTGGCTGGGCATCCTGGCCGATGTGCCGCCGTGCAATCCCGAACTGATCTATGCCAACCACGAACGCGGTTTCGCGTTGGCCTCGATGCGCAGCCACACGCGCAGCCGCTATTACATCGACGTGCCGCTGACCGAGAAGGTTGAAGACTGGTCCGACGACCGGTTGTGGGATGAACTGGCGATCCGCCTCGGCCGCCGATGCGGCAGCCAACATCACGCGCGGTCCGGCACTGGAAAAAAGCATCGCGCCGCTGCGCAGCTATGTGTTCGAACCGATGCGCCACGGCAGCCTGCTGCTGTGCGGCGATGCGGCCCACATCGTGCCGCCGACCGGGGCCAAGGGCCTGAACCTTGCGGCGAGCGACGTTCACTATGCGGCAGAGGCGCTCACAGGCTTTTTCCAGCGGTGCGACAACGACGCGGTGGCCGGTTATTCCGCCAAGGCGCTGGCGCGGGTGTGGAAGAGCGAGCGGTTCAGCTGGTCGCTGACCAAGCTGATGCACCGCTTCCCCGATGACGGCCCGTTCGAACGCGCCATGCAGGTGGCCGAACTGGACTATATCGCCAGCAGCACCGCCGCCCAAACCAGCATCGCGGAAAACTACGTCGGCTTGCCGATTTGAATGCCGCCAATCAGGGCGCGGTCGTCCACAACGTGACCGGCCCGGCAAGCCCCGACGGGCGTAGCGGCGCATCGCGCAGATAACCGGAGGCGGCCAGTTTGACGACTTTGGTGGCGCCGGGCTGGGCATCGCCGATCAGGCGGTTGACCCACTTGGTGGCTACGCGGATTTCCAGCGTGCTGCGCGCTGCAGGGGGCGGAGCCTTGGCTTCTGCCGGCAGGAGCACGATGCTGGCAACGCCGCATAGTGCCAATGCAATCGCGGCCCTTGATGCCTTCGTCCTCATCGCTCTCTCCCGCACTTCGCCTGCCTGGTGAGGGCCGGAGCATTGCCTGCTTGCTACGTTCAGGCAGACATCCTGATCACAAGCTGCGGCGGCAGGACGAGGCTTTCGGTTTCCTCGCCGGCCAGTCGCCGCATCAACAGGTCGACCAGCCCGCGGGCACCGGCGGCAATGTCCTGGCGGATGGTGGTCAGCGGCGGCATGGTCTGACTGGCGAGCGGGAGATCGTCGAAGCCGACCAGCTTCATCGCCTCTGGAACCGCGATGCCGCGCTCGCGCAGCGCCTTGAGACAGGCCACCGCCAGGGTATCCGTTGCGGCGAAGATGCCGTCGAATTCCGCGCCGCAGCTATCGAGGTGCCGGTTGATCTCGTCCGCCGTCCGGTCTGCGGAAAGGTGGGTTTCCAGCGCTCTGATCGGCACGCCCAGGCGGCGGGCAACATCGCTGGCCCCGGCAAAGCGGGCGGCGAATTCGATCGGGCCGGTATCACCAACAAAGGCGAGGCGGGTCGCTCCGGCCGCGATCAGACGCTCGGCTGCCAGCTTCCCGCCAAGGCGGTTGTCGGTCCCGACCACGCAGTGGCGCTGGCCTTCCTGATGGTTGCCCCAGACAACCATCGGCAGGTACCCGTCGGCCACCTCCTCGATCCGCTCGAACTGGTCGGACTGGCCGATCACGATCACGCCGTCGATCATGCCCGAACCGATGAACCGGTCGAGCCAGTCCTCGTCGCGGTCGGGAATGACCCGTCGCAGCATCAGGTCGTAACCGCGCTCGGTCAACTCGTCGGCAAGGTGGCCCAGCAGCGTCATGAAAAAGGCGTCGGAAATCTGCTGGCGGCGGTCATGGCCCAGCGGGATCGCAACCCCGACTACCCCGGTCTTCTGACGGCGCAGGTTGCTGGCCATCTGGTTGAGCTGGAAGCCGTGCGCGCGCGCCAGTGCCTGAATGCGTTCGCGCGTCTTGGCATTGACCAGCGATTTGCCGGCGAGCGCGCGCGAAACCGTTCCCGCCGATACGCCGGCGATCCGCGCCAGATCGGTGATGGTGCGGACCTGCCCGTCGACTGCGGGCGCTTCGCTGGCGGGATTGTCCGTCACCCTGTTCAACCTAAGCCGCGGCTGATCCGGCCAGACGCGGCTGGCGATGCCCGGCGTCCACCAGCAAGGTCGCAATCGCGCCCAGCAGCATCAGGACGCCGCCCAGCATCAGCACATTGCGCGGATCGCCGCCCAGCACCGGCTGGTAGATCAGCGGCATGGTCAAGGTCTGGATCAGCATCGGGATCACGATGAACATGTTGAAGATCCCCATGTAGATGCCGGTCCGCTCGGGCGGGATCGAATCTGCCAGCATGACGTAAGTGTTGCCCATCATTCCGGCCCAACCGATACCGATTCCCGCCATCAGCGCAAAGAGGGCAACTGGAGT
>NZ_JAYSBK010000165.1:0-3259 GCF_041915465.1 Novosphingobium sp.
AGATGAACACCGTCGGACCGGCGATGAGCTTCCTCACCTCGTGCTGCGACTTCCCGCAGAAGCTGCAGTAGAGGGTGCTCTTTGCGTCTGAACCTTGCAGTTTGGTCATGCCTTCTTCCGTTTCGCCGCCGGGGGCGGGACTCGTCCAGACTCTACCCGGATGAGACCAATTATCAATCCTGAGCCATAACCCAGGTCACATTGCCACCGGCTGAAGCGGCAAGGTGGACGAATCCTTACCCCGCCGCACCGCCGGGGCGCTTATTCCGGCGCGCCGCCCGAACCAGTCTGTTCGCCGACCGAATCGGTGTCGGGACGCGATTCGAACACCTTGTCGACCAGGCCGAATTCCTTCGCCTCGTTCGCATCGAGCCAGTTGTCGCGATCGACGGCGGCTTCGATCTCTTCGAGGCTCTTGCCGGTGTACTGCGAGTAAAGCTCATTGAGGCGCTTGCGCAGACGCAGGATTTCGCGGGCCTGGATCTCGATATCGCTGGCCATGCCGCGCGCGCCGCCCGAAGGCTGGTGAATCATGATCCGCGCCTGCGGCAGGGCAATGCGCATCCCCGGTTCGCCAGCGGCCAGCAGGAAGCTGCCCATCGAGCAGGCCTGGCCGATGCACACGGTCGACACGCGGGGGCGGATGTACTGCATGGTGTCATGGATCGCGAGACCAGCCGTCACCACGCCGCCGGGCGAGTTGATGTACATCGAGATGTCCTTGGACGGATTCTCGCTTTCCAGGAACAGCAGCTGGGCCACGATCAGCGAGGCCATGTGATCCTCGACCTCGCCGGTCACGAAGATGATGCGTTCGCGCAGCAGGCGCGAGAAGATGTCGAACGCGCGCTCACCGCGGCTCGACTGCTCGACCACGGTCGGCACCAGCGCACCGGTGATGGGATCGACGTTGAACTTGCCTTGAGCGCTGGACGATCCAAACAGGTCGAGCATGGAATTCCTCTTCATGAACTTTGAAATCCCTATGTCGCGACTGCGCGCGCGATGTTCAAGGGCGTTAACCGCTTAAGCGTGTGTTCTGGGCAATCAACCTTGCGCAAGGGGAGAATTGACGGCTTATTGGCTGGCGGAATCAGGGGAAAGGACCCAATCCATGAAGACCTTGCCTGCCATCTTTGCCGTCGCGGCTGCCGCCATCGCAGTCCCCGCCCAGGCCGAGCCGACCGCCGCCGACGTGCTGCCCTTGCTGGCGAAAAAGGACAAATCGGCCGTCGCCGTGATCATGGCCTACCAGAACGGCATGGACTGGGCTGACACCGACGTGAACTATCGCACCGAAAAGAACCTCTACTGCATCCCCCCCAAGCTTTCGCTGACCACGGACATGGTGATTGCAACGCTTACGGATTGGGTGGGAACCGACAAGGACAAGCTCGACCTGCCGCTGGGCATGGCCTTACTGCTGGCCAACGAAGACAAGTACCCCTGCCCTTCGGACAAGAAGCTCTGAAGCGGGGCAAGCGGAAACGAGTCTGAACATGAATGCACAACCTTCAGCGATGAATGTCCCGCGCGGTTCGGTCCTGTTCCGCCCCGATGAAAGCTGCGCGGGCTTCGTGGTGGTGCACAGCGGCACGATCAAGGTATCGCTGACCGCGGAAAATGGGCGCGAGATCGTGCTCTACCGCGTTCGCCCCGGCGAGATTTGCCTGCAAACCTTTGGCTGCCTGGTCAACGGCACGACTTACTCGGCCGAAGGCATCGCCGAAACCGACATCGCGATCGAAGTGATCCCGACCGGCGAATTCAATCGCCGGGTGGAAAGCGACGGGGCGTTTCGTTCGTCTCTGTTCGCCGCCGTGGCGACGCGCTTTTCCGATCTTGAACGGCTGGTTGAGGATGTCGCCCTGTCGAGCATCGCCGAGCGCCTCGCCCGTGCGCTGCTGCGCCTGGCCGGACCGGAAAGCGTGGTCGATGCGACCCACGAACTGCTGGCAACCGAAATCGGCTCGGCCCGGGCCGTGGTCAGCCGCCAACTTGGCGCCTTTGCCCGCGACGGCCTGATCACGATTACCCGCGGGCACATCGAACTGGTCGATCGCGACGCGCTGCAGTCGCTGGCGGGGGCTGGCGAATAAATTTCGCGCTTGGTGACAATGTCACAGACAGCACGCGCAAAGCGTGCAAGATTCACCCTGGTCGCAAGCAAAGGGACAGGAACCATGACTCGCAACGAAGGTACCACGGACCGCGCACTGCGCATCTTCCTTGGCGTGCTGCTGATCGGCCTCGCCATTTCGGGCACGACGGCACTCGGCTGGATCGGCGTTGTTCCGCTGCTCACCGGTCTGGTCGGCACCTGCCCGCTCTATTCGATCCTCGGGATCAACACCTGCAAGGTAAACTGAGTTCTTCCGGCAGCCCGGTGCCTGGGCACCGGGCGCGGGTCGCAAGCCGGTAGATCCAATGCAAAGGCCCGGTGCGATTGCTCGCACCGGGCCCTGAATGCGTTGGCCTGAAAGAGGCGATCAGGCCTTCTTGGCCGGAGCCTTCTTCTTCGGAGCGGCTTCAGCCTTTTCTTCCTTGGGGGCTGCGGCCTTCTTGGGCGCGGCCTTCTTGGCAGGCTTGGCTTCTTCGGCCGGAGCGGCTTCCTCGGCCGGAGCGGCTTCCTCGGCCTTTTCCGCCTTCTTGGCCGGAGCCTTCTTGGCAGCGGCCTTCTTTGCCGGCTTGGCCGGAGCCGCAGCGGTATCTTCCGCTTCGATCGCGGCCTGCAGTTCTTCGCGGGTCACTTCGCGCTCGGTCACGTCGGCCTTGTCGAACAGGAAGTCGACGACCTTGTCTTCATAGAGCGGCGCGCGCAGCTGGGCCGCGGCGAGCGGGTCCTGCTGGATGTATTCGACGAAGCGCTGGCGGTCTTCCGGGCGATACTGCTGGGCAGCCTGCTGCAGCAGCATCGACATTTCCTGGCCCGACACTTCCACGCCGTTGGCCTGGCCGATTTCCGACAGCAGCAGGCCGAGGCGCACGCGGCGCACGGCGATCGCGCGGTAATCATCCTTTTCGGCTTCGATCTCGGCCATCGCGGCAGCCGGATCGGCTTCGCGGGCGGCTTCCTGGCTGAGCTGGGCCCAGATCTGTTCGAATTCGGCTTCGACCATCGAGGGCGGCACGTCGAAATCGTGATCGGCGGCCAGCACGTCGAGCAGGGCGCGCTTCATCTGGGTGCGGGTCAGACCGGCGGTTTCCTGTTCCAGCTGGCCGCGCAGCAGACCCTTCAGCTGGTCGAGGCTTTCAAGGC
>NZ_JAYSBK010000166.1:0-3245 GCF_041915465.1 Novosphingobium sp.
GACGATACGGCCTGCGCCAAGGTGATGAGCCGCTCCGCGTTCGAACCCGCCACCGACGAGACAGGCGCAAGGGCCGAAGGCAGCTACAACGGCGCGGTGCGCTGGCAGATCCCCGATTGATGACCGCCTGACGGGACTTGTCCGAACACTCGCCGCGCCCCGCCTGGTAGCCCGAACCATCCAGGCGGGGCATCCGCTGAACGACAGGGAAAACGCGTTCTTAACCGACGCCTGATAAGACGCGCGGGACCAAAAGGATCCCGCCGATGTCCGCGACCCATTCCGCCGTTTTTCCGCCCGAAGGCCAAGCCCGATTTGCCACGCTCTATCCCAATATGCCGGGCAAGCTTCGCCATAGGCTGACCAGCCACCCCCTGCTCACGCTCGATGCCCTCGCCGAACTTGCCGCCGCGCTGCCGGCGGATTCGATCGAGTACAACCCCGGCAAGCTGCCCATCGGCATCGCCCCGGAGGATGTTCCCGCTTCCGACCTGGGCGTGGTCGAAACAATCCGCGGGATTGCCAATGCCGGCTCGTGGGTCGCGCTCAAGCGGATCGAGCAATCCCCCGAATACGCGCGCCTGCTGCGCGATGTGCTGGGTGAACTTGAAGAGATCGTCACACCCCGCACCGGCGCAATGATGCAGTTGGAAGGCTTCGTCTTCATCACTTCGCCGGGTTCGGTTACCCCGTTCCACTTCGATCCCGAACACAACATCCTGCTGCAGGTGATGGGTTCAAAGACCATGACGGTGTTCCCGGTCGAGGACGAGCAGATGTTCGCGCCCGCCGTTCATGAAGACTTCCACCTCGGCAAGCATCACCGCAATCTGCCCTGGCGCGACGAGTTTTCCGTGCTTGGCCAGCCCATCACGATCGGGCCCGGCGAGGCGATCCACGTCCCGGTCAAGGCGCCGCACTGGGTGCAGAACCATGACGAGCCGTCGGTCTCGCTCTCGGTCACCTGGCGGTCGCAATGGAGCTATGCCGAAGCCGATGCGCGGGCGTTCAATCACCTGCTGCGCGAACTGGGCATGAAGCCGGCCAGCCCCGGCCCCTTTCCCGCACAGAACCTGGCCAAGGCGCTGGCCTACCGCGCGGTGCGCAAGCTCAAAGGCCTCCGCCAGAGCGCCTGATCGCCAATCGCCGGATCAGGGGCTCTGGCGTCCGTTCTTGAGCGAATCCGCCGGCTGGCTCTTGCCCTTTGCCGCGCGGGCCTCGGCCGCATCTTCGCGTTTGGCCTGCTCCAGCTCCTCGGGGGTTTTCTGGTAATCGTTGGGCGCACGCACATAGACGCTGTTGCCAGCCAGCTCAGCCATTTCAGAGCGGGTGCGCGGCGCCCGGTCGGCCGGTAGTTCCGCCGCCAAAGTGCGGGTTTCGGATTCCATCACCACCACCCCGTCGACCAGATCGACCTTGCGGTGGAACTGGTAAAGGTCGCCGATGGTCTTGTCATAGGATCCGCCCTGCAGGCGGAAACCCTTGCCCTTGTTGGGCAGGATGATCGTGGTCTTGCTGCCCCACCAGTCAGGGAAGCTCACGGCATAGGGCGCGGTCTTGTTCAGTTCGCCTTCGCGGGCGATGTCGAAGCGCCAGCCCAGGCGCGAGCGATCGACCTCATACCAGCGGGTGCCAAGATCGGCCGTCCATTCCATCTGGGCCGTGCCGGTCATGTAGATCACGAAATCGCCCGTCTCGGGATCGTCCCGCGTACCGACCTTGCCGGGCGCGATGAAATCGAAGGCATCGCGCCACAGCTTGCGCAGTTCGCGGTTGCGGTCGGCTTGCGAATAGCCGCCATAACGCAGGCGCATGTTCGACGCGCTTTCGCCGTGGAAACGCATTTCGCCACTCGCCGGAGCGGGCAGATCAAGGCCCTTGCTGGCATCGAGGGTCAGCGTAACGACCTCATTGGGACGGTCGAGCTGTTCCGGCACCATGGCGATCAACGCTGAACCCTGGGCCGTTACCGGCAGGCCAAAGCGATAGTTTGGCGTTCTGAGCCGGGCGAGCGAGGTATCGCCAAGCCTGGTGCCGTCGAGGAAATAGTTCTTTCCGTCGATCGTCGCCTCGACGATCACGTGGTCGAACGCTTCCATCGTCGGCAGCCGGTCGCCGACCAAGTCGCCGCTCTCGGTGTTGACCAGCACGGGCCGCGCCTCGATCCCCAGTTCATTGAGGATCGCGATCAGCAGCACGGTCTTGCCCTTGCAGTCGCCAAACCGGCGGCTCCACGTCTGGTCGGCGCTGGCCGGGATGAACCCGCCGGCATTCATCCCCAGGAACAGGTAACGGATCTGCTCCTGCACAAGTTGCAGCGCCAGTTCCGCGCGCCGCTTGGGATCGGGCGAAGCGGCCCTGATCTTGTCGATCTCGGCATGGAGCGGACTATCCGGTGCCAGTTTCGCGGCCTCGGCATAGAGCGGGGCGAAGGTTCGCGAAACGCCCTGCCAATCGTCGAACTCGGTGATCTCGACCGCATTGACCAGTCCGAAGCGCGAGGGTGCGCTTTCGGGCGGCAACGGCGCGGTAAAATCGCTGAGATCGGCGATCAGTTCGTTGCCCTGCCCCGATTTCTTGAGCTTGGGCGCAAGGATGCCCGGCAGGACGCGCCAGTGCATCTGCTTGTCCTTCCCCCAGACCAGCCGCACCCGGAAGCGACCAAAGGTTGCTCCGTCGGCGGGCCCCGCCACATATTCGCTCATCCCCTTCATCGCCGGATCGCGGCGGGTCACCGAATAGGCCAGGTCAACCACATCGCCCACGCGCAGGTCCTCGGGCTGCATCGTGGCGGTCAGACGCCCGTCGAGCATCGCGTCTTCCATGCGGGTTTCGCGCTGGATCACACTGACCGCCGACCCATCGCCGAGCAGGTCGATCACCTGGCTGCCGCGCAAAATGCGATAGCGGTGGATCGTCAGGGTTTCGAGGCTGGGATCCCAGGCCACCTGCAGCGCACCGTCATCCAGGCCCTGCGCAGTACCGATCTTCCACGCCTGGGCGATGAACACGGTATCGCCTTCATTGGTGAAATTGACCTGCAAATCGCCCAGCAGGTCTATCGTGGCCGCGCCATCGGCATCCTTGGGCGGTTTGGGTAGCGGCGCGATGTCAACCCAGGCTGGCGGGGGAGCGATCGCCGGCCGGGCCAGCGGCGTCTGACCGCCCGGCGCGGCAAGCGCCATCATCGGCCACGCGGCCAAAGCCAGTATCAAGCGCGAAAAGCGCATCATGCCCCCAGGTAT
>NZ_JAYSBK010000167.1:0-3212 GCF_041915465.1 Novosphingobium sp.
CGTCGGGTCGCAGGTGCGGCCAGTGGACGAGGGATTGAGATCGAGCACCCCGGCCTGCCCGTTAGAGACGACCTTGCCGAAATTCATGTCGAGCAGGACCGCGAACTGAATCGATTCGAGGATCTGGGCATCGGCCTGTGCGGGCCGGGCCGCGTCTGCCCTGGCAGGATTGGGGGCAAGGGCGCAAAGCAGCGCGGCCGCGCCGATAAGCCAACTCTGCTGCCACCTGACCGTCATCCGAATGTTGCCCCCATCCGAAGGCTGCAGGCCGCCGGCTGAGCGCAATATGCCCGGCAGGCATCGCAATTGGGCAAACGAGGGTGGTTAATCGCGTCTTTAGGACGATTCCGCCCTGCCAAGCGGTTTGCAAGGCAACCGCACATCGGTTACGGCCCCTCGCCAATGGAACAGACGCTAGACCAGGCCGCCAGCAGCGCCGCGTCGCTGCTCACTCTCGCCGATGTGCGGGCCGCCGCCGCGCGCATCGCAGGCGCGGTGGTGCGTACCCCCACGCTTTATTCGCGGACCCTGTCGCAGATTACCGGGGCCGAGATCTGGCTGAAGTTCGAGAACCTGCAATTCACCGCCGCCTACAAGGAGCGCGGCGCGCTCAACGCGATGCTGCTGCTGGGCGGGGAACGCTGCAACCGCGGCGTGATCGCGGCTTCGGCCGGCAACCACGCGCAGGGCCTGTCCTATCATGGAACGCGCCTTGGCATCCCGGTCACGATCGTCATGCCGCGCACCACGCCGACGGTTAAGGTCCAGCAGACCGAAGCGGTTGGCGGCAAGGTCGTGCTCGAAGGCGAAACCTTTGACGAGGCCTATGCGCACGCGCGCAAGCTGGAAGGCGAACTGGGGCTGACCTTCGTCCACCCGTTCGACGATCCGCACGTTGCCGCCGGGCAGGGCACCGTTGCGCTCGAAATGCTCGAAGACGTGCCCGAACTCGATATGCTGGTGATCCCGGTTGGCGGGGGCGGGCTCGCCTCGGGCATGGGGGCGGCCGCGCGCGGGATCAAGCCCGACATCGGGCTGGTCGGGGTGGAGGCGCAGCTGTTTCCCTCGATGTACAACAAGCTCAAGCACACCGATCTGCCTTGCGGCGGCGACACCCTGGCCGAAGGGATCGCCGTTAAGGAGCCGGGCAAGTTTACGTTCGAGGTGTTGAACGGCCTGCTCGACGATTTCGTACTGGTTAGCGAAGGGGCGCTGGAAGGCGCGGTCTCGCTGCTCTTGCAGATCGAAAAGACTGTCGTTGAAGGCGCGGGCGCGGCTGGCCTGGCCGCCGTGCTGGCCCATCCGGCGCGCTTCAAGGGCCGCAAGATCGGCATCCCGCTGACCGGCGGCAACATCGACACGCGCCTGCTTGCCAACGTGCTGCTGCGCGATCTGGCGCGCTCGGGCCGGCTGGCGCGGCTGCGCCTGACCCTGCAGGACCGCCCCGGCGCGCTCTACAAGGTGATGAAAGAGTTCGACAATCACAACGTCAACATCATCGAGATCTATCACCAGCGGATCTTCACGACCCTGCCGGCAAAAGGCCTGATCACCGACATCGAATGCGAAGCGCGCGACCGCGAGCAACTCGATGCACTGGTCGAAAGCCTGCGTGCAAAGGGATACGCGGTCGATCAGGTGGAACTTAACTGATCGTCTTAACCGGGGCGGCTGCGGCTGTCCCGTTTTGCGCCCGCGTCCGGCAGGCCTGCGTCCGGCTGTGCAAAATAACGAATGCTTAACCAAGTTTCATAGTTAAAAAGCTTTCAACGCGCCGGTGCGAGCGGCATAGTGCGAACCGTAGTCCCTGCTTAAGGATTTGGTTCGCTCCGTGACGGCACCTGTTCGCTTTCCCCGGTTCTTCGTCACGAGCCCGGCGCCTTGCCCCTATCTGCCCGGGCGCAGCGAACGCAAGGTGTTCACCGAGCTCAAGGGCCCGCATGCCGACCAGCTCAACGATGCGCTGGGCCGGATCGGGTTCCGCCGCAGCCAGACCGTGGCTTACCGTCCGTCGTGCGTCGATTGCGCGGCCTGCGTTTCGGTCCGGGTGGTATCGGAAGAGTTTCGTCCCTCCACCACGCAGAAGCGCAATCTCAAGCGTAATTCCGATCTGGTCGTCACGGTCTGCCGTCCCTGGTCGACCTCCGAACAGTTCGAACTGCTCCAGCGTTACCTTGGCGTGCGCCATCCCGGCGGCGGCATGGCGACGATGGACGAAACCGATTTCGCCGACATGGTCGAACATACGCCGGTCGAAACCTGGATGGTCGAATACCGCGAGCCGACTATCGACGGCACGCCCGGCCGCCTCGTCGGTTGCTGCCTGACCGACCGGCAGGGCGATGGCCTGTCGATGATCTACAGCTTCTACGAGACCGAGCTGACCAACCGCACGGGCCTTGGCAACTACATCATCCTCGATCACATCCGCCGCTCGGTCGCGGAAGGGCTGCCTTTCGTTTACCTTGGCTACTGGGTCGAAGGTTCGCCGCGGATGCAGTACAAGGTGCGCTACCGCCCGCTTGAAAAGCTGGGCCGCGATGGCTGGGTCCGGTTTGGTACGGACGAACAGGACCGCCTGATCGCTGCCGCCACCGCCAGCCGCCATGACGACAGCCCGCTCGATGGCCGCACCAAGGACGGCGCGCATGGCGGGCGGGGGCAATACAAGCTGGACCTTTAAGGGGCGTTCGCTCCGCCTATTCGTCACCCCGGACTTGATCCGGGGGCCAGCTTTTCTGTGAGAGTAGCGTTTTGCCGAAAGATCCAGCGGGACCCCGGATCAAGTCCGGGGTGACCGGTTATGGTTGTGCTGCGTCGCTCCCAAAAAGGAAACCCCCTCCACGCGCGGGGCGGGAAGGGGGCTGCCGTTAGCCTTGATGGGCCGAGGGATCAGGCCGGAAGGCCGCTGATCGCCTTCATTTCCATGAAGTCCTTGAGACCGGCGAGGCCACCTTCACGGCCGTTGCCCGACTGCTTGTAGCCGCCGAACGGGGCGCCCGGACTCGGGCCCCAGTTGTTGATCGCGACCATGCCGGCGCGCAGCTTGGCTGCAACCGGTGCCGCCTTGGCCGGATCGCCCGAGATCGCCGCCGACAGGCCGTATTCGGTGTCGTTGGCCATTTCGACCGCCTGGTCGAGGTTGTCATAGGCCATCAGGGTGATGACCGGGCCGAAGATTTCTTCCTTGGCGATGCGCATGTCCGGGGTCA
>NZ_JAYSBK010000168.1:0-3198 GCF_041915465.1 Novosphingobium sp.
TCGAGCGATGGCGGATGCGCGCAGTCCACTGCAGATCCCAGCGGGCCTTGGGGTCGGCGGGGCGCGGCGGATAGGCAAAGTCTTCTTCGGGACCATAGGCGACCAGCGTACCCATCTTGAAGTCGGGCGCGGCCTTGGTCACTTCGGCCGGGATCAGGCAACTGGTGGTCGTGGGCGCCATGACCGTCCGGTCCTTGACCAGCAGGGCGACTTGGTTCGGGCTGATCCAGTCGCCCAGCCCGCCGCCGAACTGCTTGCCGTAGCTGCTGGTCCACATCACCATGTCGCCCATCTCGCCATTAGGGCCCATCTTGCCCCCGAACAGGGTGGCGAGATAGCCGGTGGCGTACTGGATCGCGCCCCACTTGATCAGCGAGGCGCCACTCGGCTGGCCAGTCGACGTCACGCTCAGCGGCGCCATGAAGTCATGGACCAGATTGAACGACAGTTCGGGCGAATAGTTGCCGGCCACGCGGTGCGCGCCGATCAGCGAACTATCCGGCTTGACGAACTTGTGGTCCTCCGCAGGCCAGCGGCCGAACGTCTTGCTGTTCTGCAAGGTCGGCCCCAGATCGCGGATGATCGTGGTGGTCCAGACCCCGGCCATGCCCGGTGGCATCTGCCCCGCGGCAACCTTGGCGAAATCGATCACCAGCGGCTGCCCCTTGGGCGCATGTTCGCCGCAACCCCAGAACACCAGCAGGCGGCCCTTGGGCTTCTGGCCTTCGGGGAAATCTTCCTGAACCCGTTCTTCCTTCGGCGTCGTCAAGGCTACAGATTTGCCCAACTTGGCATTTGGCGGCATGAAGTGATCGGCCTTGGGCGCGCCCTTGGCAGGGGCCTGGTTCGAGCCGAGGCGCAGGTAAAGCTCGTGCTGCACCTTGTCGCCGCCGCCGCCGAACATTGCCCCCATCATCGAAGCCCCGCCCGTGCCCATCGCGGCAAAGCCGGAAACGGTGCCAGCGCGCATGTCATAGCGCGCGATTGGCCCGCTATCGGGCGCGCGCTGGGCAACGACGGGGATGGCGGCGAGCGTTACCGCCCCCAGGGCGGCAGTTACGGCGAGCTTGCGATTCATCGACATGATGCGACTCCCTCCACTGTGAAGAATAGCCTAGTTCATCCCAACCGCGCAGGATTGTCTTTTACCGCCATCAATTTTCGCCGGAACTTTTGTTCGCCGGCGCGATGCGCTAGCGATCGACACGTGACTGCGAACACTTCCTCCATCCTTGGGATCGACCGCGCGCTTTCGGGCCGGGCCTGGCGCTGGCGTGGCGGCAACATGGACCTTGGCGGCGGCAGCAGCGCCAGCCTCGAGCACGATCTGGTAACCCAGTTGCTGCTCTCGCGCGGGGTTGCGCCCGAAGACCTTGAGCGCAACCGCAACCCATCGCTGCGCGCCTTCCTGCCCGACCCGTCGGTGTTCCGCGACATGGATGCCGCCGCCGAACGGCTGGCCCAGGCCGTGCTCACGCAGGAACAACTGACCGTCTATGGCGACTATGACGTCGACGGGGCGACCAGCGCGGCCTTGCTGATCCGGCTGCTGCGGATGCTGGGGCACGAGGCGCGCTATTACATCCCGGATCGCTTGCTCGAAGGCTATGGCCCATCGGGCGAGGCCCTGGTGCGGCTGGCCGAGGAAGGCTCCAGCCTGATCGTCACGGTCGATTGCGGGGCCATGGCCTTCGAAGCGCTCGACATGGCGCGCGCCGCCGGGGTCGACGTGATCGTGGTCGATCACCACAAGTGTGCGCCCGAACTGCCCGCGGCGATGGCGCTGGTGAATCCCAACCGGCTCGACGAGGACGAGCTCGCCGCATCGCACGGGCACCTCGCGGCCGTGGGCGTGGCGTTCCTGTTGGCGGTCGCCACGGTGCGCGTGCTGCGCCAGCGCGGCTTCTTCGAGAACCGGCGCGAGCCTGACCTGTTTGCCCTGCTCGATCTGGTCGCGCTGGGCACGGTCGCCGATGTCGCGGCGCTGCGCGGGCTTAACCGGGCGCTGGTGGCGCAGGGTCTCAAGGTCATGGCCAAGCGCGAGAACATCGGCATGTCCGCCCTGATCGACGCCAGCCGGCTGAGCCGCGCGCCAACCTGTTCGGATCTGGGCTTTGCGCTGGGGCCGCGCATCAATGCCGGCGGCCGGGTGGGCGAATCGACCTTGGGCGTCCGCTTGCTGACCACCGAAGATCCGGACGAGGCCCGCGCCATTGCGGCCCAGCTATCCGCGCTCAACGAGGAACGGCGCGTGATCGAGGCGGCAGTGCAGGAAGCGGCCGAGGCGCAGCTCGATGCCCAGCACAACCGCGCGGTCATCACGCTGGCGGGGCGCGGCTGGCATCCGGGCGTGATCGGGATCGTGGCGGGCCGAATCAAGGAAAAGACCGGCAAGCCGACGCTGGTCATCGCGCTCGACGCCGACGAGGACGGCAACGGCAAGGGCTCGGGCCGATCGATTGCCGGGGTTGACCTTGGCGCTGCAATCATCGCCGCGCGCGAAGCCGGGCTGCTGGTCGCGGGCGGCGGCCATGCCATGGCGGCGGGGCTGACCGTGGCCGAGGGCAAGCTCGATGCGCTGGCCGACTGGCTCGACGAATTGCTGGGCAGCGCGGTGACCGCCGCGATGGCGAACCAGGCGCTGCTGCTCGATTTGGCCGTGGCGCCGGGCGGTCTGCGCCCGAGCCTGGTCGAGGCGATGGAAAGCGCCGGCCCCTACGGCATGGGCTGGCCGGGGCCGCGCATCGCGGTGGGGCCGGTGCGGCTGGTCAAGGCTGACCTGGTCGGCACCGATCACGTCCGCCTGATCGTGCGCGGCGATGATGGTGCCAGCTTCAAGGCCATCGCCTTTCGCGCCGCCAGCACCGAGATGGGCCAGGCTCTGCTGCACGGCACGCACCACCGCAGGCTGTGGCTGGCAGGCCGCGCGAAGATCGACGATTGGGCCAGCCGCCCCCAGGCGGAACTCCATGTCGAGGACGCCGCCTTCGTCGACTGAAATATATTTCCGCAAGGGGGCTTGACCCTCTCACCCGCGTTACGTAAAGGCGCGCCTCACCCCGGCGCCAGCCGGTGTGGCCCCTTCGTCTAGCGGTCTAGGACGCGGCCCTTTCACGGCTGAAACACGGGTTCGAGTCCCGTAGGGGTCACCATACCGGCGCGCCGGGGAGTTTTCCCAAACTCCCCGACATTCCTGCC
>NZ_JAYSBK010000169.1:0-3132 GCF_041915465.1 Novosphingobium sp.
AAGTGGGACAGGGGCTGTTGCCCCCGCTGATCGCGATGGGTTTCATCTACCTTGGCTGCCTGCCTTCAACGGTCCAGTCAGGCACCGCCTATACCTCGCTCGCCGGGGGCAATGTGGCGAGTTCGGTCGTTGCTGCGGCGCTGCTCAACATCCTCGGCGTGTTCGTAACCGCGCCGCTGTTCTCACTGCTCGCCGGCGGGCATGCGGCTGGTTTCCATTCGGACGGGCTGCTCAAGGTCGTGGGCATCCTGCTCGTGCCCTTCATCATTGGCCAGGTGCTGCAGGACCGGGTCGGAGGCTGGATCAAGGACCACCGCCCCTTGGTAACCTGGATGGACCGCGCGACTATCGCGATTGCCGTCTATGTCGCCTTTTCGGGCGCGGTGCTGCAGCGCTTCTGGATCCAGGTCGATCCGATCGGCTGGGCCTGGCTGGGCGGCGGGACCGCGCTGATCCTGCTGATCGGACACCTTGGCGCCTGGCTGCTGGGTGGAGCGCTGCGGCTTCCGCGCGGAGACCGGATCGCGATGCTGTTCGCGGGCGGGCAAAAGAGCATCGCAATGGGCGCTCCGCTGGCGACCGTGCTGTTCCCACCGGCGATTGCCGGCACGATCCTGCTGCCGATCCTGCTTTACCACCTGTCCCAGCTGGTGATCGCGGCACCAATCGCGGCGCGGATCAAGCAGGGCGGCTGACGTCTCAGTCGGCCCGGACGGCCTGCTCGATCTCGCTATCGGGCATGCGCCGGTTGTGCCGCACCGACCACCACAGTGACAGGGCGATCAGCGCCGCACCGATTAGCCCGGTCACGGTCTCAGGGATATGGAAGCGCGAGGATAGCAGCATGATCGCACCGAGCGCGATGATCGCCCAGAACGCGCCGTGTTCGAGATAGCGGTATTCCGCCAGCGTGCCCTTCTGCACCAGCATTACCGTCATCGAACGCACGAACATCGCGCCGATCGACAGGCCGAGCGCGATCACCACCATGTTGTTGGACAGCGCAAAGGCGCCGATCACCCCGTCGAAGCTGAAGCTGGCGTCGAGCACGTTGAGGTAAAGGAACCCGCCCAGTCCGGTGCGCACAATCGCGCCCTGCGCCGCCAGCGCCGCGTCGCGCATCTCGAGCAAGGTGCCCAGCGCCTCGACCGCGATGAAGGTGACGATCCCGAGCGTGCCGGCGACCATGAAGGTCAGCGCATCGGGATCGGGCAGCAGCCGCGAGATCAGGTAGAGCACGACCAGCAGGATCCCGATTTCGGCGGCCTTGATGTTCGAGATCTTGGCCAGCTTTTCCTCGACCCAGACGATCCAGTGAACGTCCTTTTCGCCATCGAAAAAGAAGGTCAGGCCAACCATCGCGAGGAACGCGCCGCCAAAGCCGGCAATGCCGACATGGGCGCTGGAGACGATCGCCTCATAGCGGTCCGGCTCGTTGAGCGAGAGATGCAGCGCTTCCTGCGGCGAAAGGCCGGCCGCGACCGCCACGATGGCCAGCGGGAACACGATCCGCATGCCGAACACCGCGATCACCATGCCCCAGGTCAGGAACCGGCGCTGCCAGATCTCGTCCATGTCCTCAAGCACGGCGGCGTTGACCACGGCGTTGTCGAAACTCAGCGAGATTTCGAGGATCGAGAGCACGATCACGATCCACACCAGACCCAGCGTCTGGGTGAGGTTGCCGGTCAGTTCCCAGCCATACCAGGCGCCGAGCAACAGGCACACCAGCATGAACAGGAGCGAGCCCTTGTAATGGCGCAGCATCGTTGGCGTCCGGCTTACTTGGGTTGATAGGTCTGTTCGGCGCCCGGGAACGAGCGGGCGCGCACTTGCGCGGCATAGTCTTGCGCCGCGCCCGAAATCACTTCGGCCACGTCGGCAAAGCGTTTCACGAAGCGGGGTACGCGTTCGAACATGCCCAGCATGTCTTCGGTTACCAGCACCTGTCCGTCGCACTGGGCCGAGGCGCCGATCCCGATGGTGGGGCAGGAAGTGGCCTTGGTCGCGGCGATG
The DNA here is from genome assembly GCF_041915465.1 of Novosphingobium sp. Taxonomy (GTDB): domain Bacteria; phylum Pseudomonadota; class Alphaproteobacteria; order Sphingomonadales; family Sphingomonadaceae; genus Novosphingobium. The sequence continues at coordinate 2,017 of NZ_JAYSBK010000169.1, forward strand.
GCGATGGGTTCGACCACGCCTTCAATGACGATGGCAAATGCCCCGGCCTTGTCGAGCGCGACCGCGTCGGACACGATTTTTTCCGCTTCGGCGTCGCTGCGTCCGCGCGCGTTGTAGCCGCCCAGCACGTTGACCGCCTGCGGGGTGAGGCCAACATGGCCCATCACCGGAATCCCGCGCTGGGTCAGGAAGGCGACCGTTTCGGCCATCGCCGCGCCGCCTTCGAGCTTGACCGCGCTGGCCCCGGTTTCGGCGAGCAGCCGCGAGGCGCTGGCAAAGGCTTGTTCGGGCGAGGCTTCATAGGTGCCGAACGGCAGATCGACCACCACAACCGCATGGTACGATCCGCGCACAACGGCCGCGCCGTGGGCGATCATCATGTCGAGCGTGACCTGCAGGCTGGTCGGCAGGCCATAGATCACCTGGCCGAGCGAGTCCCCGCACAATAGCAGGTCGCAGTGCGCATCGAGCAGCTGCGCCTGACGAGCCGTATAGGCGGTGAGCATCACGACCGGTTCGGCCGTGACGCCGTCCACTTTGCGCTGCCGGATCGCGGGAACCGACAGGCGCCGCAGCGGCGAAGGGGTGGGATGGGCGCGGCTGGTGGCCGTGTCGAGCTGGAAGGTCGTAGACATGGACCCGCTCTTAGCGTGTCTTTCGCATATGCGAAAGCAGGCGCGATGCGACCGGTGTCCGGGGGCGGGCTGGGGGCGGCAGGTCAGAACTCCGGGGATTGGCGGGCAGTTACCGCTTGCCAAGCGCCGCGCCGCCGCTAGCTTCCGCCTCAGGAAATATCGCAGGCCTCGCCATTGCCGGGGCCGCGTGCATTTAGGGGAAACGCATGTTCGGTCGCGTCAAGTCACTCGACGCCATCCTGGCAACTGCTGAAAAGAAATCGCTCCATCGCTCGCTCGGTCCCGTTCAGCTCACGCTGCTCGGGGTTGGTGCGATCATCGGCACCGGCATTTTCGTGCTGACGGCCGAGGCCGCGCAAAAGGCCGGTCCGGGGATGATGCTCAGCTTCGTGATCGCCGGGTTCGTCTGCGCCGTTGCGGCGCTGTGCTATTCGGAACTGGCCTCGATGGTCCCGGTTTCGGGTTCGGCCTATACTTACAC
>NZ_JAYSBK010000170.1:0-3087 GCF_041915465.1 Novosphingobium sp.
CTGCGCCATCCCGAACGGACCGTGATCGCACTCGCCGGGGACGGGGACTTCCTGATGAATGGGCAGGAACTGGCCACCGCCGTCCAATACGGCTGCGACATCCTGGTCGTGCTGGTCGATAACGGCGCCTACGGAACGATCCGGATGCACCAGGAGCGCGAATTTCCCGCGCGGGTCGTCGGCACCAACCTGACCAATCCGGATTTCGCGGCGCTCGCCCGGGCCTATGGCGGCTGGGCACAGCGGGTCGAAACTACCGCGCAGTTCTCGGCTGCGCTGGCCGAGGCCAAGGCGCGCTCGGGACTGCGCCTGCTGCACCTGGTCATCGACGTCGAGCAATTGAGCGCGGGCGGCGCAACCGTTTCGGGGCTCAGGGCGAAGGCCGGTAAATAATCAGCCTTCGGCCAGCTTGAGGATGTGATCCCATTCGGACTGCTTGACGCCTGAGACCGACAGGCGGAATTTGGTCAGCAGTTCCATGTCCGCAAGCGCCGGATCGGCCTTGATTTCCTTGAGCGTCACGGGGCGGCGCAGCTTGCGCACCGGCTTCAGCTTGACCGCGGACCAGCGTCCGGTGTCATCGCTCGGGTCGGGAATGTTGGACTGGGTTATCTCTGCAATCCCAACGATTTCGACACCGATATTCGAGTGATAGAAGAACACCTGATCGCCCGGCTGCATGGCGCGCAGGTTGTTGCGCGCAGTGTAGTTGCGCACGCCGTCCCAGGTTCCTTCGCCCTCGGCAACAAGGTCATCCCAGCTGTAAACGTCGGGTTCCGACTTCATCAGCCAGCAGGATTTGATTTTGCTCATGCCACCACTCGTAAATCCGTCTACAGGCGGCCCATAAGCGCAAATTCCGGATTATCTCAACATGCCCCTCACCTCTCTCCCCGTACTTTCGCTGGCTGACGATGCTGCGAGCTTTTCAAAGGCCATCGGCGACAGCTTCAGGACCTTTGGCTTTGCCATGGTCAAGGACTTCGACATCGACCGCGAGCTGATCGACCAGGCCTGGAAGCTGTCCGAAGAGTTCTTCGCCCTGCCCGAGGACGAAAAGCGCGGCTATCACAACCCGGCGATTGCCGGTGCGCGCGGCTACACCCCCTTTGGCGTAGAAATCGCCAAGGATGCCAAGGCGCACGACCTCAAGGAATTCTGGCACATCGGAAGGGACCTGCCCGATGGCAGCCCGCTGGCGGATTCAATGCCGCCCAATGTCTGGCCCGCCCGCCCCGAAGGCTTCCAGGCTGTCTTCAGCGAACTCTACCGCCAGTTCGACGCGACCGGCGCGACGATCCTTTCGCGCATTGCGACCTATCTGGGGCTGGACGAGCACTGGTTCGACAAGGGGATCGAGGATGGCAACTCGGTGATGCGCCTGCTCCACTATCCGCCGCTGCAGAACGTCGAAGGCGAAGCGATCCGCGCCGGTGCCCACGGCGACATCAACCTTATCACCCTGCTGCTCGGAGCCGAGGAAGCCGGCCTTGAACTGCTGACCAAGGACGGCAACTGGATCAGCGCCTCGCCGCCCGAAGGCGCGATGGTGATCAACGTCGGCGACATGCTGGAACGCATGACCAATCACGCGCTGCCCTCGACTATCCACCGGGTGCGCAATCCCAACCCCGAACGCGCCGCTTTCAGCCGCTATTCGATGCCGTTCTTTCTGCACCTGCGCTCCGATTTCCCGATCGTGACCCTGCCGCAATGCATTTCGGAAGCGAATCCGGATCGCTATCCGGTCTCGATCACCGCGGACGAATTTTTGCAGCAGCGCCTGCGCGAAATCGGCCTGAAAAAGTAACTCTGAATCGCAAGAAGCTGATTATTCAGAGGTAATTTACCAGTTAACGCAAATTTCAGCACCTCATGGCATCCCCTGTGTGATTGGCACAGGGGATAGCCAACAATGCGCATGCCGTTCAGGAATGTTGGTAGCCCGCAAGGATCGGACGATCCGCGCCTTGGCTCGGCCAAGCGCGATGTCGTGGCACTGGCGATTGCCGCGACCGCAATCATCATGTTCGTGGGCACCGGCGGGACGGTGCTGTCCGGGATCGTGCGCGGACTTGCGGGGCACGGCGGCGGGCCGGACCGCGTCCTGACCAATGCCTTGCTGCTCAATATCGCCCTGATCATCTTCGGCTGGCGGCGCTATCGCGAACTGGCCGCAGAAGTCAGCGAACGCCGCCGCGCCCAGAGCGAGGCGATGGAACTGGCCGAGCGCGATCCGCTGACCGGGTGCCTCAACCGCCGCTCGATCGCGCCGCAGACCGACGCGCTGATTGCTTCGGCGACGCCGGCCGGCAAGGCGGTGGCCTTCATCATGCTCGACCTCGATTCCTTCAAACAGGTCAACGACGTCCACGGGCACCACGCCGGAGACGCGCTGCTGCGCGAGACGGCACTGCGCATCCGCAGCATCCTGCCACCTGCCGCGCTGCTGGGCCGGATCGGCGGTGACGAATTTGCCTGCGTCATTCCCTTCGATGCCAACAAGCCCGAGACGATCGACCAGTTCGCGCGGCATCTGATTGAGGACGTCGCCCGTCCGCTGCGGCATGGCAGCGGCGAGCTGGAGACCTCGATTTCCGTCGGGTTGGTTCGCAACGATGGCCATGATGAACCGCAGGACGCCCAGTCCCTGCTCCACATGGCGGATATCGCGATGTATTACGCCAAGGCGCACGGGCGGAATTGCTACTACTGGTTCGAGCCCGCGATGGAGACCGAACTGCGCTTTCGCAGCGAGCTGGAGAGCGGCATCCGGCGCGGCATCCCGCTGGGCGAATTCGTGCCCTATTATGAAAAGCAGGTGGATCTTGCGACCGGCGAGGTTGTCGGCTTCGAGATGCTTGCCCGCTGGAATTCACCCAAGCTGGGCGTCGTCAGCCCCGAGATCTTCATTCCCGTGGCCGAAGAGATGGGCCTTATCGCCGAGCTTTCCGAAAGTGTCATCAGCCAGGCACTGGCCGATGCGCGGGCCTGGGATCCGAAGCTGACCCTGTCGGTCAACATTTCGCCGATCCAGATGCGCGACCCCTGGTTCGCCCAGAAAATCCTGAAGCTGCTGGTAGAGGC
>NZ_JAYSBK010000171.1:0-3082 GCF_041915465.1 Novosphingobium sp.
AGCCACCTTCCTGGCGGCGACGGATCGGCTTGCCACAGTCACGACAATGACCGACAAAATTTGCGCCATCCCATTCAACCGCTTCCCGGTCGGGCCGATGCGAATTGAACCAGCATAAAGGTATCGGCGACTGTGATCGTCTGGTCCGCACGTTTAATCCACCATTCTTGCCGCAACGCAACAATGCCGCCCAACAAGGCATACGGTCAAGTACATAGTTTACAAAAGTTAAAGTAATCCTGTTCGGCAATCCTGCCCCAAATACTGACCGCACGGCCGGGCCCCAATGCTCAATTCGGTTGAACGCACTTGCAGCCTCGGGAGCGGAGCGGCAAAGAGCGTCGATGTCTGCCGCCCGATCGATCCCGCCCCATGAATTACCCGCCCACGACGTAATCGTGGTCGGCTCCGGCGGCGCCGGGCTGACCGCGGCGCTGGCGCTGGCGGAAAAGCTGCGTGTGCTGGTGCTGGCCAAGGGCGAGCTGACCGGCGGATCGACCGCATGGGCGCAGGGTGGAATCGCCGCCGTGCTCGATGCCGGCGACACCTTCGAGGACCATATCCGCGATACCATGGTGGCCGGTGCCGGCCTCAACCGGATCGAGACGGTCGAATACGTGATCGAACGCGCGCCCCACGCAATTGACCGGCTGGTCCAGCTGGGCGTGCCGTTCAACACCGAAGGTGAGCACCTCCACCTAACGCGCGAGGGCGGCCATTCGCACCGCCGCATTGTCCACGTCGCCGATGCGACCGGCTGGGCGGTGCAATCCGCCCTGCTGACAGCCGCGCAGAACCACCCCAACATCACCCTGCTGCCGGGCCGCGCCTGCATTGACCTGATTACCGGGCGGCACGAGGAACGCTATTCAGGCTCGGGCCGGGTCTGGGGCGTCTATGCGCTGAACGAGCAGACCGGCAAGGTCGAGGCGCACACCGCCAAGGCCACGATCCTGGCCACAGGGGGCGCGGGGCGCGTCTACCAGTTCTCCACCGCGCCGCGCGGCGCAACCGGGGACGGCATCGCCATGGCCTGGCGCGCCGGGGCGCGGGTGGGCAACATGGAAATGATGCAGTTCCACCCGACCTGCCTCTACAATCTCGAGGTCAAGAACTTCCTGATCACCGAGGCGGTGCGCGGCGAAGGCGGGCACCTGATCAATCCGCGCACCGGCAAGCGGTTCATGGATTTCTACGATCCGGAACGGCTCGAACTGGCCCCGCGCGACGTCGTGGCCCGCGCAATCGACTCCGAGATCAAGCGCTTCGGGCTCGACTATGTCCACCTCGACATCAGCCACCAACCGGCCGACTTCGTGCGCGAGCATTTCCCGAACATCTACGAAAAGCTGATCGGGCTTGGCATCGACATGACTACCCAGCCGATCCCGGTGGTGCCGGCGCAGCATTACACCTGCGGCGGGATCGTGATCGACCTCAATGGCCGCACCGACCTGCCGGGGCTTTATGCCGCGGGCGAATGCACCGAAAGCGGCCTCCACGGCGCGAACCGGCTGGCCTCCAACAGCCTGCTCGAATGCTTCGTCTTCGGCGAGGCCGCAGCGGCCGACATTCTTGCCCGCTGGGACAGCTTCGATGCGCCCCCGCCGGTGCGCCCGTGGGACGAAAGCCGCGTCACCGATTCCGACGAGGAAGTGGTGATCAAGCAGAACTGGACCGAGATCCGCCGCTTCATGTGGAACTATGTCGGGATCGTACGCACCACCAAGCGGTTGGAGCGCGCCGCCCACCGGATCAAGCTGCTGACCGACGAGATCGAGGACTATTACGGTCACTTCCGCGTTTCGACCGACCTGATCGAACTGCGCAACCTGCTGCAATGCGCAGACCTGATCGTGCGCTCTGCGCTGGCCCGCCACGAAAGCCGGGGGCTGCACTATACGCTCGACTATCCCAAGACCCTGCCCCAGCCGCGCGATACCGTGCTGGTGCCGTAAGGGCATGATTCGATTGTTGTGAATCGCGCGCTGCCCGCTAGGTTCGGCCCAACAGGGATAACCACCGGGAGGAACCATGCCGCAGATCGCCGCCAACGGAATCACGCTCGAAGTCGAACGCTATGGCGATGAAGGCGCGCCGCCGCTGCTGCTGATCATGGGGCTGGGGGCGCAACTGACGCTCTGGCCGATGGAACTGGTCGAGGCGCTGGTCGGCCACGGCTACCACGTGATCCGCTATGACAACCGCGACATTGGCCTCAGCCACAAGTTCGAGGAAGCCGGCGTCCCCGAAATCCCGGCAATCGTCGGCGCGATGATGTCGGGCCAGACGCCGGACGTGCCCTATACCCTTTCCGACATGGCCGCCGATGCCGCCGCGCTGCTCGATGCGCTGGGGATCGATTCTGCCCACGTGGTTGGCGGATCGATGGGCGGAATGATCGCGCAACTGGTCGCGGTCAACCACCCCGAAAAGGTCAAAAGCCTGACCTCGATCTTCTCCACCACCGGCAACCGCGATTTGCCTCCGGCCAAGCCGGAAGCCATGGCCGCGCTGCTCGGCCGCCCGTCCGATGGCGACCTCGAAACTCTGGTCGCAGCTGCGATCAACACCGCCCGCGCCATCGGCAGCCCCGGCTACCCTGCGCCGGAAGAGCGGATCCGCGCCAATGCGCTGCGCGATATCCAGCGCAGCTTCTATCCGCAGGGCATGGCCCGCCAGTTCGCCGCGGTTGTCGCCGATGGCGACCGGCGCGAGCGACTGAAGAGCGTGACCGCGCCGACCCTGGTGATCCACGGCGAGGACGATCCGCTGGTCCCGGTCGAAGGCGGACACGATACCGCCGCGCACATCGCGGGCGCGAAACTGCACATCATCCCCGGCATGGGGCATGACCTGCCGCTGGAACTGGCCGAGGAAATAGCCGCCGCTATCGCTGCGCACGCGCGGTAAGGCGGGGGCAAGCGGGCCGCCAGTCTGCGCGCGTCCTTCGAGACGCCGCTTCGACAAGCTCAGCCGCTCCTCAGGATGAGCGATATTGTCCGCCCCCTCCCCGCTCATCCTGAGGAGCGGTACGGGCTGAGCTTGTCGAAGGCCGTTCCGCGTCTCGAAGGACCCGCAT
>NZ_JAYSBK010000172.1:0-3060 GCF_041915465.1 Novosphingobium sp.
CACCACCCTGGCGGGTGCGGGCCGGTTCCTGGGCCTCGACCTGCTCGGCGCGCTCGATGCCGGTGAAACCGCCGGTCTGGTGACCACGCTGTCCGAACCCAACCTGACCGCGCTTTCGGGTGAAACCGCCGACTTCCTGGCCGGCGGCGAATATCCGATCCCGATCAGCCAGGGCCTGGGCACGACCTCGATCGAATACAAGCGCTTCGGCGTCAGCCTGGCCTATACCCCGACGGTGCTGGCCAATGGCCGGATCTCGATCCGGGTCCGCCCCGAAGTCTCCGAGCTGTCGAGCCAGGGCTCGATCACGCTCAACGGCTTCCAGGTGCCCGCGCTGACCGTGCGCCGCGCGGAAACCACGGTGGAACTCGGTTCCGGCCAGAGCTTCATGATCGCCGGCCTGATGAGCACCAGCTCGCAGAACACGATCAAGAAGATGCCGGGTGCCGGCGACCTGCCGATCCTGGGCACGCTGTTCCGCTCGACCAATTTCCAGCGCGGCGAATCCGAGCTGGTGATCGTGATCACGCCGTATCTGGTGAAGCCGGTCGACGCCAACGACATCAAGCTGCCGACCGACGGCTTCCAGAACCCGAACGATGCCCAGCGCATCTTCGGCAACCAGGAAAACGACGGCAAGTCCGGCTCGCCGCGTCCCCATCCGACCGAAAAGCCGGAAGCCGCTGTGGCGCCGAAGATCGGTGAACTCGATGTCCCCAATGCCCCGACCCAGCCGAAGGACAAGAAGGACAAGCGCAGCAAGCGCACCGCCGATGCCGGCGCCGCGCCGACCCCCGGCTTCAGCCTGAACTGAGAGAGGTGAATAGCGATGCGTAAGATTCATTCCCGCAAGGCCCTTGCCGCTGCTGTCACGCTCTCGCTCGGCCTCGCGCTGGGTGGTTGCGGCGGCATGCCGACCAACCGCAGCCTTGAAAGCGTGCACCAGCCGGTGGTGAGCCGGACCAACTTCACGCTGGACCTGACGACCGGTCCGAGCGGCCTGCCGATCAGCGAACAGCGCCGCCTGTCGGGCTGGTTCGAAGCGCTGGACCTGCGTTACGGCGACCGGATCTATATCGACGACCCGATGGCCAGCCCGGTCACGCGCCAGTCGGTCGAAGGCGTTGCCGGCAAGTTCGGCCTGCTCGTCGGCAACGATGCTCCGGTCACGCCGGGCGAAGTTCCGGCTGGCACCGTCCGCGTCATCGTGACGCGTTCGACCGCCACGGTCGAAGGCTGCCCCGACTGGTCGGCCAAGTCGGACACCAACCTGAACAACGGGACCAGCTCGAACTTCGGCTGCGCCACCAATGCCAACATGGCCGCAATGGTTGCCGATCCGGAACACCTGATCCACGGCTCCGACAGCCAGGGCCGCACGGTGATGATGAGCTCGACCAAGGCCATCGACAGCTATCGCGAGGCTCCGCCGACCGGCGAAAAGGGTCTCAAGCAAGAATCCACCCAGAGCGGGAAGTAAGCACATGAATGCTCCTTGGAAACCCGGCGCGCAGAACGGTCGAGACGCTTTCAGCGCCTTCATCTGCGACGATGCCGCTCTGGACGTGCTGCGCCCGGTGGTGATCGAAATGGGCTGGCAGCCCGAAAAGTGCAACAAGGGCGGCCTGCGCAACGCTGTCCAGTCGCTCTCGATCAGCGCCAGCCCGAACATCCTGATGGTCGACCTGTCGGAAAGCGGCGACCCGCTGAGCGACATCAACGCCCTGGCCGAGGTTTGCGAACCCGGTACGGTGGTGATCGCGGTCGGCCAAGTCAACGACGTGCGCCTCTATCGCGACCTGATCGCGAGCGGGATCCACGACTACCTGCTCAAGCCGCTGTCGCCGGGCCAGGTTCGCGATGCGCTGGTCAATGCCCAGGCGATTTTCGCCGCGCCCAAGCATCATGATCCGCAGGCAGCCAAGCGCCACATTTCGACCGCGGTGATCGGCACGCGCGGCGGTGTGGGGGCCTCGACGCTCGCCACTTCGCTGGCCTGGCTGTTCAGCGCCGACGAAAAGATGCCGACCGCGCTGCTCGATCTTGACGTGCACTTCGGCACCGGGGCGCTGACGCTCGACCTCGAACCGGGCCGCGGCCTGACCGATGCGATCGAAAATCCGGGCCGTATCGACGGGCTGTTCATCGAACGCGCGATGATCCGCGCCAACGACCATCTGGCGATCCTGTCGGCCGAAGCGCCGATGAACACGCCGCTGATGACCGACGGTGCCGCTTTCGTGCAGCTGGAGGAAGAATTCCGCCAGGCGTTCGAAATGACCATGATCGACCTGCCGCGCAACATGCTGATCAATTTCCCGCACTTGCTGGCCGACGTGAACGTGGTCCTGCTGGTGGCGGAAATGACGCTGGCATCGGCGCGCGACGCGATCCGCATCCTGTCGTGGCTCAAGGTCAACGCGGCCCATGTCCAGCCGATCGTCATCGCCAACAAGGTGCAGAACGGCGTCGCTGAAATCAGCAAGTCGGACTTCGAGGCTTCGATCGAGCGCAAGATCGGCTTCTCGATCCCCTACGACATCAAGGCCGCGACCAACGCCGCGAAGCTGGGCCAGACCTTTGCCGACGCGAACCGTTCGAGCCGTGCGGGGACCGTGATCCGCGACATCGCCAAGGCAGTGATGGGCATCAGCGATGCCGACGCCGCCGAACCGGCGGTCAAGGCCAAGACCTCGCTGCTCGGCAAGCTCGATCTCAAGTCGATGCTGTCGAAAAAGCCGGACGCCAAGAAGGTCGCCAAAGCAAAGGCCTGAAAGGGATAACCGGGGGCATCCGCCTGGCGGGTGCCGCCCTGAAATGAAAGCCGTGAGGTGAGCATGAATCTGCCCCAGCTCCTGCTGATTGCCGTGGGCCTGATGGCCTTCATGGTGCTGGGCTATCTTGCCCTGTCCGGCCCGTCGGCAGCCAAGGAAGGGGCGCGCCGCCTGCAGGCGGTGCGTTACCGTCACTCGGAAAGCACGGTCGACAAGGTCGAAGCCCAGCTGAAGAAGGCGGTCGCCGCCCGCAAGCCCAAGATGCACCACATCGCGGGCTCGGAAT
>NZ_JAYSBK010000173.1:0-3044 GCF_041915465.1 Novosphingobium sp.
ATCACGCTCCACCAGACCTTGTGCTCGCCATTGCCCCAGGTGCGCATCGGATCTCCCGCGCCCGGCGGCTCGATCTTGACCACGTCCGCGCCCATGTCGCCCATCAGCTGGCCGCAGAACGGCCCGGCGATCAGCTGCCCGAATTCAATGACCTTGAGGCCTTTCAGAGCGCCTCTATTCGTATCGTCCATTGTCGTCATTCTGCTTTGGGAAAGCCCCCGGCCCGCGCCAGCATCGAGGGCATATCCTTGCCCATCACGCCGGCCAGCCAATGCGAGGCTTCGAGGAGTTTGTCGAGGTCCAGTCCGGTTTCGACGCCCGAGCGGGCAAACATGTACGCGACATCCTCGGTCGCGACATTGCCCGCCGCGCCCGGCGCGAAAGGACAGCCGCCCAGCCCGCCGATCGAGGCATCGACCACGCTGGCCCCGGCCTCGACCGCAGCCCAGGCATTGGCGACGCCAGTACCGCGCGTGTTGTGGAAGTGGACCCGCACCGGCAGGCCGCCGACAGCCTCGCGCACCGCGCCGACCAGCGCCTTGACCTGCGCGGGGACGGCGACGCCAATCGTATCGGCCAGCGCGATCTCGCAGGGGCCGAAGGCGGCCAGCTGGCGGGCCATTTCGACCACGTGATCGGCGGCAACCTCACCGCCGAACGGACAGCCGAACGACACGGCGATGGTCACCTGCGCGCTGCGGCCGGCGGCCTTGGCAAAATCGATGATCCGCCCGGCCACGGCCACGGATTCGGAGCTGCTTTGCCCCTGGTTGCGAATCCCGAACGGGTCGGAGGCGATTGCCACGGCGCCCAGCTGGTCCAGCCCGCTGGCAATCGCCCGCTCGGCCCCGCGCTCGTTCAGCACCAACCCGATCCGGGTTACGCCTTCCACCTTGCCGAGCTGCGCCACGACGTCTTCGGCATCGGCCATCTGCGGCACGCGCTTGGGATTGACGAAGCTCGCCACCTCGATCCGGCGCGAACCCGCCGCGATCGCGCGGCGGATCAGTTCCACCTTGTCGGCGGTGGAGACGATCTTCGCCTCGTTTTGCAGCCCGTCGCGCGGACCGACTTCAACCATTTCGATGCTGCGGGCTGCGCTCTTGCTCATGGTCAGGCCTGCTTCAGCACCCAATCCCGCACCGTTTCGGCGGCTTGCTGGGCCAGGTCGAACTGACCGAAGTAATAGTGGTTGGCGCCCTTGATCACCTTGTGCTCGATGTCGCACTTGGATGCCGCCGCCATAAGCCGCGCGGCGTGGCTGGGGGTGCAGGCATCGTCGGCGCTGTTTTCGATCACCAGCATCGGGCAGGAAATGCGCGCGGCGCACTTCAGGCCATCGGCGTTGCTGTCATCATAGGACCACTGCGACAGCCACGAACGCAGCGTGGTGAAGCGCGCCAGACCCACCGGCCCGTCGTTCACCACGAAGGGATCTCCCAGCATGCAGTGGCCCGGCTCCCGGTCGTTGGGATCGACCGCCGGATCGAGCCAGCGCGGATCGGCCATCGTCCCCTGCACCGTAAAGCAGCGTTCGTGGTTTTCGAGGCCCTGCGCTTTCAATTCGGCCAGCTGCTCCTTCACCCATTTGGTGATGCGACGGTTGCGGGCGATCTGGCGCTCGCGGAATTCGGCGACGAATTCGGCCGAATAGGGCGGCTTGGGGCCGTTGGGATCGTAGATGTTCCATTCGGGGTTGCGATCCCACGGGCGGCTTTCGTCTTCGATCGAGGGGTCCATCCACTCGGTAAGGGTCAGGTTACGCGAAAGGTGCGCGGCGAGCAGCATCACCCCATCGGCGGGGATCATGTTCGCCGCCGTCAGGTCATAGGGATCGCCCGCCGGAGTGTGCGTCACGCGCGGGTCCTGCGCCTCGGCCTGGTAGAACATCGAGAGCGAGCCGCCGCCCGACCAGCCGCCAAGGTAGACCTTCTTGTAGCCCAGCCGTTCCTTGGCATCGCGCACGCAGGCCGCCAGGTCCATCACCGCGCGTTCCATGATCAGCGCGGTGTCGTTGCCGCGGTAGCGCGGATTGCAGTAGATCGTGTGGATGCCCATCTTGGCGATGGTGCTGACCAGCGGCAGATAGGCCCCGCCGCCGATCGGGTGCGAGAAGATCACCACGGAATCGCACGGTTCTTCCGACTTCAGGAGGTGGCACTCCACCGAAACCTTGCCGATTTCGCCGCCATAGGTGTCCTTGAAGGCGCTCTGTTCGCTGAACAGGACCAGGTAGGGGATGCGTTCGTACTTCACTCTGGCCTCTCCTCAGGCTGCAATCGGGTTGCGGGCGCGCTGGTCGATTGCCGCTGCGCCAAACTTGGCTTCCTTGGCCCCTCGTGTCCGTTTGGTCCATTCGGCAAGTTTTGCCGGGAACGCATCGGTCGCCCCGGCAAGGATCTTGTCGTGGTCCTTGACGCGATAGGTCAGTTCCATCTGAATGCCATTGGGATCGTACATGTAAATGGACTTTACGAAGCCGTGGTCGACTGGGCCGACGGCGCTGATCCCGTAACTGTTGATCCGCTCCTGCATGGCCAGCAGGTCTTCCTCGGATGCGACTTCGAACGCGAAGTGCAGGTCGAAGCTTTCCTTGCGCTGGAACCACTCCGGATCGGCCGAGCCGGGCGCGTCGAAAAAGGCCAAGTATTCGCCGTTGTTCATCCGGAAGAACAGGTGGAGATAGGGATCGTGTTCACCCGTGCCGGTCACTTCTTCCAGCACGATCCCGGTCTTTTCGACCAGCCCCAGCACATCGGAGTAGAACCAGATGGTCTGCTCGGCGTCGCGGCAGCGGTAGGCCGCATGGTGCACGCCAAGGATCGGGCGGGGTTCGATATGTCGGGCCATGCTTCGCACTCCTTCGGGATCAGGCCAAGGCTTGGGCATCATCGACGGTCAGCAAAGCATTGTGGCAACGTAGCACTGACGCCCCCCTCTATACTCCGGACTCAACGCCGGTTGTCAGGGGCGCAGTTTAGATGGCGGGCCCTTGATGTCAATCGGATTGACAATAATTGCACACAATCCGGGCTGGGTGTTTT
>NZ_JAYSBK010000174.1:0-2989 GCF_041915465.1 Novosphingobium sp.
ATTCTCGTCGAACACGATCGGGATGTCGCCATCGAAAATCCCCTCGGCGGACACGTTGCCAAGTTCCAGCTGCTGGACGAACTTGGCCGCATTGGCACCGCGCAGCCGCAAGGTGTAGCGCCGGACCTCGGACGCCCCCAGCACCATCCGCGTCGGCAGCAATTCCAGCGTCCCGTCGACGAACGGCCAGTTTGCCCCGTTCACGACCAGCACATTGTTGCCTTCAAGCTGGAACGAGACTTCGCCATTGTCCACCTCGATCCCGGGGTTGATCGAGGCGATCTGCAGCTTCTGATCGCGTTTGGTGACGAGACCGAGCAGGTCGGAAAACTCGACCGTGCCCCTAAGGCCCTTGGTCGGACCGAAAGCAGCCGCAAAATCCAGGCCCTGGGTGGAAAAGGTGCCGGTGCTGGTGACATTGACGGCATCCCAGTCGATCCGTCCGCTGCCGGTCACCGTCCCCCTGGCATTGGCGATAACCCCCAGCGCGAGCGCCGTCAGCGTATCGGGCTGCATGGCATTGTCAAAGACCAGCCCGGGCACGGTCAGGATCGCGTGTCCCTTGCCATCGTCCATGTCGTGCGCAATGTCCGCCTTCACCACCTCGCGGTCGCTCCTGGGCTCGCGCAGCATGGCCGTGGCCGTGAAGTCGCTGCCGTGCAGATGCATTTCGGCGCCATGCGCGATCAGTGGCCTGAACCGGTCATCCACGGCGCGATCTTCTAGCCTGAAGGCCGCTTCGCTGACCGCCAGGTCGCTGTCCGCAAAGCGCCACTGTCCTGAGCCGTCGAACAAATCGAGCGGCACGGCGCTGAGCTTGATCTCGGCACCGGTGAAGGTCCCGCTGATCTCCTTGCCCAAAACGCCGGTCAACTGGGCCAGCTTGACCGTCGTCGGCTCCTGCACCGATCCGACCTCGACCGCGACGGTGGTGGCCGAGAGCTTGCCGGGCCAGTTGATCGCGACCGGACCGCTGGCAAGCCGCAGCGGCGTGTCCTTGATCCGCCCCGCCAGGCTGAGCGAGCGGGCCAGTGCCGCGATCCGGGTGCCCCGCGCATCGCTGCGCAGGATCGCGCCTTCGGCGCCGGGGCAAAGCGTGAGCTGGCGGGGATCGAGTGTGAGGTTGGCGAGCTTGAAGCTGCGGAACGAGAGCGGCGTGCAACTGCGCCAGGCCGAGAGCCCGCGCCGCGCCGACCAGTTGCCGTCGAGCGGCACCACCAGCCGATCAATCCGGCCGTCCGGCACCGCGCCGGACAGTTCCGCCCGGCCAGAAAAGCCCAACTCGCCGCCGCGCGTCTGCGCCAGGACCAGCGACGGGAGCGACAGGCGGGTATCGCCGGCGGCGTATTCGGCCATCGTGAAACGCGCACCGGCCGTGCCATCGCCGTGGCGCTCGATCCGGCCATGAAGCTGCGGCAGTCCGGCACCGCCGGTCAGCACATTGCCCGAAATGCGCGGCAGCCCTTCCCCGCCTGCGGTGACCTGGACGCGCGACAGCGAAAGCACATCGGCTCCGCTGCCGCCGCGCAGCACCGCGCGCGGGATCGTCAGCGTCAATTCGCCGGCATTGCTGCGCAGCTGATACGTCGCGCCAAGCTTGCTGCCGCGCCCTTCGCGGACCAGCCCCGAACGAAGCTGGGCCGCGATTGGCGCAATCAGCGTGTCCTTGCCCGACACTGCAAGCTGCGCCAGGGCGGCGTCGAAATCCTTGCTGACGGCAAGTTCCGACCCGGTGAGATTGCCTTCGCCTTCAAGGCGGGCGAAGCCGTCGTGGCTGCGCAGCAGGCCTTCCAGGGTCAGTTCGCCAACATTGGCGTAACCGGCCGAGATTCCTGTGCCCTTGACGTTGTAACGAGTCGTCAGGTCGCCGCCCTTGAATGAAAAATCGCCGCTGCCGCCAAGGTTGCGCACCGCCGCCGCGTTCCAGGCCAGCGCCCCGGTAGAGAGGCCGAACTTGCCATCGACGCTGTCCAACCGCTCGCTTGTCGCTGCATCGAGCTGAACCGCGCCGTCGGCCAGCTTCAGGCCCTGCCCCGGGCAATCGAGCGCCTTGAAGCGCAGCGGCCCCGCAAAGGCGGGCTTGGCCGAGGTGATCCTGACCGTCCCGTAAAGCGTAGCTGCATTCAGCTTGCAGTCTCCCTGCTTGAGCTCGGGCGCGGTTGCCGCGAGGATCCCGCTGAAGCCGTCGGACAGGTTGCCCTTTCCTTCTACCTTGATCCCGACCAGCCCGTAATCGGTATCGAGCCGCGCCCGCCCGTCCACCAGTTCAAGCTCCATGTCGGGCAGGCCTACCGGCTTTTCCGACTTGGCGAACAGCAGCTTGTCGAGGCTGCCGAAGCTGGCCTTGGCATCGGCGACCGTCCCGTAAAGCCGGGGCCTGACCAACCGCACACTGCCCACGGTCGGCATGCCGAAGGTCGGCACGACGGTTACCTCCGCGCGCTCGATCGTCAGGTCCGGATGGGCGGGATCGCCGATCACGATGTCGGTGAGGACCTGCGTGCCGAAACTGGCGGATTCGATCTTGTATTTGCCCGGCAGGCCAAGGCTGGACAGTTGGCCGGAAACGACGCGGTCGACAATCGACGTGCGGTTAAGCCATGCCAGCGCAACCAGCAGCGCCAGGATCGCCGCCGCCCAGCCAAGGATGCGCCAACGCCTTCGGCGGCGCGTCAGCACCACTTCTTCCGGGGTTTCAGTCAGTTCGCCGGGGTCGTCGACCATTGCGTCACCCTTGCGCGTTTGGGCCGTGAAAGGCAATGGAGAGCCATGGATGAATTGCCGCTTGATGACAGGAAGGCCAAATCGCCGGACGCGAAGGGCGCGCCTTCCCACGACGGCGCAGGCCACCGCGCCCGGCTGCGCGCGCGGCTGCTAGCGGGCGGGCAAGAGGCCCTGGGCGATCACGAAATCATCGAATACCTGCTGATGACCGCAATTCCGCGCAAGGACACCAAGCCGCTTGCCAAGAGCCTGCTGGCGCGCTTCG
>NZ_JAYSBK010000175.1:0-2965 GCF_041915465.1 Novosphingobium sp.
TCACCGCCGAAGCCGACGAACTTGCCCACGAACGACGAGCGATAGCGGACCGAGGCGCGGGCGTTGAAGCCCCACTTTTCGAAGTAGACGGTGCCGTTGGCGACCCACTTCGAATAGTCGGGGATGTCTTCCGACGTGCCGCCCAGGGTCGGGGTGATATTGGTCTTGGTATAGCCGATGCCACCGGTGATGCCGAAGCCGTCGAGCGCCGGGGTAATCACGTCGAGCGGGATCGAGCCGGCCAGTTCCGCACCGTAGAGCGAACCGTTCTTGACGTTGACCGGCTGGGTGATCGTGCCGATCATGTTGACCGGGAAGCCCGGCGGAATGGTGATCGGCAGGCCGGAGTAATCGAACACCGCCGGCGCGCGGTAGATGAAGCTGTCGAACTTCTTGTAGAACAGCTGAAGGCCAATGTAGCCCTTGTTGCCGAAGTACTGTTCGAAGTTCAAATCTGCCGCCCAGGCACGATACGGGCGCAGCTGCGGATTGCCGCCATTGCCCGAAATCAGGAAGTTGGTGGTCGAATAGGAATATTCACGCGCCAGCTTCAGGTCATCCATGCGCGGACGCTGGATTTCGCGGGCCGCGGCAAAGCGGATCACGGTATTGCTGGGAAAGCGCAGCGTCAGGTTCATGCTGGGCAGCACGTCCCAATAGGTTGCGCCTTCGGTGCCGGTGGCCTGGCTGGCCGGGAAGGTCGCCAGGTTGATGATCCCGCGCGACTTCTGTTCGGTGTTCTGGGCAAGCACGCCGACGTTGCCGGTCAGGTCCGCCGAACCCACCGTGCCGCGCAGGTCGGCCTGGAGGTAAATCGACATCAGCCGCTCGGTGACCGAATAGGCCTTGGCCGGGATGTCCTTGCTGGTGTTCAGGGTCTTGACCAGAACGCCATCGTTCAGCAGCTGGAACGGATCGTAGCTGAGCATGTCGCCCGAACCGATGTAGGCGAAGTTGGTCGGTGCAAGGCGGTATTGCGCCGGCAGCACCAGCGAAGTCGCTCCGCCGGCAAGGTTGAGGTAATACTCGTCCGGGGTCTTCTTCTTGGTGCGGTCATTGTACGACATGCCGAAGGTGACCCTCGAGACGAAGCCCGTCTCGAACTCGTGCGCCACCTGGGCCTGGAAGCTCTTGATCTCGTCGCTGATCTTGCGATCGTTGTAATAGCCTTCCTGATGCCCGGTCGGCGCACCGCCGCCCCAGCCGAGCGGGTCGGTCAGTACGATGAGGTTCGGGTTCGAATAGTCCAGCGTGTGGCTGGTGAAATGGGTGCCCTGCGAATCGCTGACGAAGGTCAGGTTGTCGAGCACCTTGCCCGGGCCGTTGATTGTACCGGCATTGCTTTCCAGGCTCAGTTCGTTGCGCTTGGTCTTGGAATAGCCCGCGTCGAGCATGAACGACCAGCCATCGTCACCGACGTACTTGGCGTTGATCCCGCCCGAGAAGATGTCCGAATTGCGCTCGTAACCGTGGTTGTTGACCACCGCGCCGACGCCGGTGAAGGTGCCGCCGGTGATCAGGTTGCCGGTGGTGCCGGTCGGCGTCAGCGTGGCGCCCGACCAAGCCAGCGGGAATTCGATGCCGCGCTTGATCTGCTTGTCGGTGAAGTGCGAATAGAATCCGTCGGCCGTGATCGTGAATTCGGGGGTCATTTCCCACTGCAGCGTGCCCTGCACGGCAGCGCGCTTCACTCGCGAGGAAACGCCGAACGGCTTGATCCCGCCGATGACCTTGTTCGAACCGTTGTCGGCATAGCCCCAGGCTTCGAATTCTTCCGACTGGTACGGATCGTCGGTGTAGGCCGCCGACAGCGCGAGGCCGAGCGTGTCGTTCGCGAACTTGTCGGCATAGGTGCCGGTAACGCGGAAGCCCTTGTCGCGGCTTTCGGCATTGACCTTGCCCATGTCGGCATAGGTGCCGCGCGCGCCGAACGAGAGGATGCGGTCCTTGATTTCAAGCGGGCGGATGGTCTTGATGTCGACCGTACCGACCAGGCCCTGGTTGACCAGCGAGGCCATCGGCGACTTGTAGACGTCGATCCGGCTGACCGTTTCGGAGGGGAACTGGTCAAATTCGACGTTGCGCTGTTCGCCGGTCGAGGTCTGCGGACGCCCGTTCATCGTGGTCGAGGAGAGATCCGGGCCAAGGCCGCGGATCGCGATCGAGTTGGCGCGGCCAGCGAGGCGCTGCGAGGTGAGGCCCGGCAGGCGGGCAAGCGATTCACCGATCGAGGCATCGGGCAGCTTGCCGATGTCTTCGGCCGAAACCGATTCAACGATGGTGTCGGATTTCTTCTTCACGTTGACTGCCGTCTGCAGCGAAGCGCGGTAGCCGGTAACGACGATAGCGCCGTCGCTATCGTCAGCGGCCGCAGCCGAGGCGGTGTCCTGTGCGGCGGCGATGCCGGGCAGTGCGAATGCGGAAACGGTGATGGCAAGCGCAGATACGCCGATGCCACCAAGTGACTTGGTGCGAAGTGCCACGTTGAACTCTCCCAAACCCGCCGGATGAACGAGGGCCCCGGCGCGTCGACCCCATGTGTGCAAGGTGGTCTTCGAGACCCAGTCCCCCTGCATTGGCCGTCTGGTTAGTGCGGCGATGCAGCCTGCCGGAAGAAGGCATACGTATACGCATTTTATGCGAAGGGTGCGGCTGTGGCCTTTACGCCACGGTGAAACGACTTGAATTTCCGGCGATTGCAGCGCCGCGAGGACGGCCCTAGGCTGCATACGAATACGCAATGCCCGACGCGGTTAGAGCGGGCAGCGCGAGAGGAAAGCACAATGGGGCGCAAGCGGTCGAACAAGCCGACAAGCTTCGACATCGCATTCATGGCGGGGGTCTCGCAGCCCACAGTCAGCCGCGCGCTGCGTGGATCGAAATCGGTCAGCCTGGCCACGCGCCAGCGGATCGAGGCGATCGCCCGCGATCTCAACTATTCGGTCGACAAGAATGCCTCGTCGCT
>NZ_JAYSBK010000176.1:0-2952 GCF_041915465.1 Novosphingobium sp.
GGGGGCGGCCTGATTGCGGACCGCAGCAGCGGCCGCCAACAAACAAGAAGGAGTTAAACCATGCCCTCGACCACTGGCTCGCGAACCCTCTCCGCGCGGCCGCGCCCTCCCAAGCCCGAAGCCGAAGAGATCGAAGAAGCAGCCCCGCTGCCGCTGACCGGCGCAAAGGGCCAGAACCTGCAGGATCAGTTCCTCAACCTGCTGCGCAAGCACAAGGTTCCCGTCACCATGTTCCTGGTGAAGGGCGTGAAGCTGCAGGGCATCGTCACCTGGTTTGACAACTTTTCGATCCTGCTGCGGCGCGATGGCCAATCGCAGCTGGTTTACAAGCACGCGATTTCCACGATCATGCCCAGCCAGCCGATCGACGCGCGCCAGTTCGGCAGCTCGGGCGATGGTTCGAAGAAGGTTCGCCTGCTGCAGGACGTGTTCCTCTCCAGCGTGCGCACTGCGGGCGTGCAGGTCACCATGTTCCTGGTGAACGGCGTGATGCTGCAGGGCCGAGTTGCCGCCTATGACCTGTTCTGCATGCTGCTCGAGCGCGAGGGCTATGTGCAGCTGGCCTACAAGCACGCCGTTTCCACGATCCAGCCTCTCGCCCCGGTCGATCTGACCGGCGATGGCTGGGAAGAAGACACCGAAGAAGGCGAAGAAGCCTGAGCATAACGTTTGGAGATGAGCTGGAAGGCGAAGTTGCTCGCGGTGCGCGGGCCGTGGTCGTTTACCCTGAATTCCGGGGTAGGGGCGCCAGTGGCACGGACACCGCGGCGCGGCTCGAAGAGGCCAGGGGGCTTGCGCTCGCCATTGGCCTTGTCGTGGTCGATGCCTTCGCGATTCCCATCCGCGACGCCCGCGCCGGCACCCTGTTCGGCGAAGGCCAGATTCAGAACATCGACGTCGCCTGCAATCTGGGCGCGGCGGAACTGGTCATCGTCGATGGCTCGCTCTCCGCGATTCAGCAGCGCAATCTTGAAGAAAAGCTCAAACGCAAGGTGATCGACCGCACCGGACTGATCCTCGAAATCTTCGGGGAGCGGGCCGCGACGGCGGAAGGGCGCCTGCAGGTTGAACTCGCCCACCTCGACTACCAGGCCGGCCGACTGGTGCGCAGCTGGACCCACCTCGAGCGTCAGCGCGGCGGCTTCGGCTTCCTTGGTGGCCCCGGCGAAACCCAGATCGAGGCCGACCGCCGCCTGATCCGCGACCGCATGGCCAAGCTGCGCCGCGAGCTGGAACAAGTGCGCCGCACCCGCGGCCTGCACCGCAGCCGGCGCGAGAAGGCGCCCTGGCCGGTGATCGCGCTGGTCGGCTATACCAACGCGGGCAAGTCCACCCTGTTCAACCAGCTGACCGGGGCCGACGTCATGGCGCAGGATCTGCTGTTTGCCACGCTCGATCCCACGATGCGGCGCATCCGGCTGCCGGGGATCGACAAGGCAATCCTTTCGGACACCGTGGGGTTCATTTCCGACCTGCCTACACAGCTGGTCGCCGCTTTCCGGGCTACACTTGAAGAAGTGACCGCCGCCGATGTGGTGGTCCACGTGCGCGACATCGCCAATCCGGATACATTGGCGCAAAAGCGGCAGGTGCTCGCCGTGCTGAGCGACCTTGGTCTGACTGACAGCGAGGGTGGCGACATGGAAGGCAGCGGGCCGCCGGTGCCGATCATCGAGGCATGGAACAAGTGGGACCTGCTCACCCCGGATCAGGCCGCCGACCTGCTCGAACAGGCCGCACACCGCCCGGACGAGGTAATCGTGCCGGTTTCGGCGCTGACAGGGGAAGGCTGCGACAATCTGCTCGAAGCGGTCAGCAAGCTGCTTACCTCGGGCGCGCGGCTGCACAGCTTCGTCCTGCCGGTCAGCGATGGACAGCGCCTGGCTTGGCTCCATGCGAATGGCGAAGTGTTGAGCGATGAAGACGCGGGCGAGGACAAGCGCGGGCCACTGCGGCGCCTGTCCGTCCGGCTTGAACCGCGTGAACTAGGCCGGTTTAGCCGCCTCTGAGGCTTTGACGTCGTTCCAAAGCGCGTCTTGCTGCTCAAGAGTGAGCGAGGCGAACACCACACCCTGCTTCTCGGCCAGCGCCTCCATCCCCCTGAAACGGCGTTCAAACTTTGCATTGGCCTTGCACAGGGCCTCTTCGGGCGAAACGCCATGGAACCGCACCAGGTTGACTGCCGCAAACAGCAGGTCGCCGGCTTCATCGATGCGTTCCGCTTCTGTTCCAGCCGCGGCCAGTTCGTCGATTTCCTCAAACACCTTGGCCTTGGGGCCTTCCACGTCGGGCCAATCGAAACCCTGCCGCACCGCGCGCTTCTGCAGCTTTTCCGCGCGCATCAAGGCGGGAAGGGCGAGGGCGACCCCATCGAGCGCGCTGGTTGCCCCCTTGGCGGCACGTTCTTCGGCCTTAAGCCGTTCCCAGCGTTCCTCGCGCGATTGGCCGAGATCCGCAGCGTCGCCGAAAATGTGCGGGTGGCGCGCTTCCATCTTGGCGCTGATCGTGTCGGCCACGGCTTCGAAATCGAACAAGCCAGCTTCTTCCGCCATGCGCGCGTGGAACACAACCTGGAGCAACAGGTCGCCAAGCTCGTCCACGAGCGACGTCATGTCGCCGCGCTCGATCGCATCGGCAACCTCGTATGCTTCCTCGATGGTGTACGGTGCAATTGTCGCGAAGCTCTGCGCCAGATCCCATTCGCAGCCGCGCTCCGGATCGCGCAGCCGCGCCATGATCGCGAGCAGGCGTTGAAGGCCCGTCAGGCCCGTTAGGGAGGTGGTCTTGGCTTCGCTCATCTCTGATCTTTAAGAATGATAATATATATTATGTTAATAGCGATACCGCAACTGTCCATGTAAACTGTGTCCAGTGTGATGGGGAAAGGCTTGCAGTCACGGCGGTCTTTCAACAGTATCAGCGACCGTGTCCACTTCGTTCGCCACGACGCCC
>NZ_JAYSBK010000177.1:0-2896 GCF_041915465.1 Novosphingobium sp.
TGCCAGTTGTTGACCGAGAAGAGCAGCAGCGCGACGGCCACCAGCACCCACACGATCGTCCTGATTACCTGCATGGCCTTATCCTCCTGCCCTGTCAGTGCCTTGGCGCAATGCTAGGCGGGATCGGTGGACGCGGCAAGCCAAGGTAGCGGCTTCACCTATTCCCCGAACACCCGCTTGAAGATCGTGTCGACGGCCTTGAAGTGGTAATCGAGGTTGAACTTGTCCTCGAGTTCGGCGGCGCTCATCACCGCGCTGACTTCCGGATCGGCCTTGAGCAGTTCCAGCAGCGAAAGCTGGCCATCCGATTCCCACACCTTCATCGCGTTGCGCTGGACCAGGCGATACGAGGCATCGCGTTCGAGGCCGGCTTGCGTAAGTGCCAGCAGCACGCGCTGCGAGTGGACGAGGCCGCCCATCCGGTCGAGGTTCTTCTGCATCCGTTCGGGATAGACCAGCAGCTTGTCGACCACGCCGGTGAGGCGCGCGAGCGCAAAGTCGAGCGTGATCGTCGCGTCCGGGCCGATGTAGCGTTCGACCGACGAGTGCGAGATGTCGCGCTCGTGCCACAGCGCCACGTTTTCTAGCGCCGGGGTGACGGCCGAACGGACCACGCGGGCCAGGCCCGTCAGGTTTTCGGTCAGCACCGGGTTGCGCTTGTGCGGCATGGCCGACGAGCCCTTTTGGCCCGGCGAGAAGTATTCTTCCGCTTCGAGCACTTCGGTGCGCTGAAGGTGGCGGATTTCGACGGCTAGGCGCTCGATCGAGCTGGCGATCACGCCCAGCGTCGCAAAGAACATCGCGTGGCGATCGCGCGGGATGACCTGGGTCGAAACCGGCTCCACCGCGAGGCCGAGCTTTTCGGCAACATATTCCTCAACCGACGGGTCGATGTTGGCAAAGGTGCCGACCGCGCCCGAGATCGCGCAGGTGGCAACTTCGGCGCGGGCCGCGATCAGGCGGGTCTTGCAGCGGCTGAATTCGGCATAGGCCTCGGCCATCTTCAGGCCGAAGGTGGTCGGTTCGGCGTGGATGCCGTGGCTGCGCCCGATGGTGGGGGTGTACTTGTGCTCAAGCGCGCGGCGCTTGATCGCGGCGAGCAGGTCATCAAGGTCGGCCAGCAGGATGTCGGCGGCGCGGGCTAGCTGCACGGCCAGCGTGGTGTCGAGCACGTCCGAGCTGGTCATGCCTTGGTGCATGAAGCGCGCTTCGGGGCCGACCTGCTGGGCCACCCAATCGAGGAAGGCGATCACGTCGTGCTTGGTGACAGCCTCGATCGCGTCGATTGCGGCGACGTCGATCGCGGGCTTGGTCGCCCACCAGTCCCACAGCGCCTTCGCGCCGCTCGGCGGGACCACGCCGAGTTCGCCCAGCTTTTCGGTGGCGTGGGCCTCGATCTCGAACCAGATCTTGTAGCGTTCTTCCGGTTCCCAGATGGCAACCATCGCGGGGCGGGCATAACGGGGGACCATGTTCGACTCCTTGATCTATCGCGCGTGCCGCTAGGGGCAGGGCGCGCGAAAGGCAAGGGGCGGGGCAAATTCACCCGTCCCAGTCAAACCCGATCGAACTGCGCCCGCTCTCACTGCCGTCAGAGGCGAAGCGGCGCTCGGCGATCGTGCCTTGTCCGTCCCGGTCCACCGCGATGACGGTCGAGCAGCGGGTGCCATAGAGTGGATTGCTGATGAACACGCTGGAAAATTCGGCCGATGGGCCTTCCGGATCGGTCGCGCCGTCGAGCGTGCGGTCGGCGAGTGGCGTGAACAACTGGTCGGGATCGTTGCTGGCATTCAGCCACTCGGCCAGCGCGGCCTCGAGCCGCTGGGTCTTGCCCCAGCGTCGCTCGAACCCGCCATTCGAAAGGCCGTGAATGCCCGGTTCAAGCGGAGTGCGCAGGGGCGAGGGATAGTTGCTGAGATGCGCCGCGCCACCCGGCCCGGCCGCGAACAGGTGAAACGGGTTCATGCCCGCGAGATCGCCCAAATCCTGATCGAGCAGCCAATTAGTGACGAGGCTCCCGCGCGAGGCAAGGTGCGGCTGGGGATAGCCATCGACCCGGTAATTGGTGACGAGGGCGAACCGGCCCGGAGCTATGCCGAGCCACGTCCCTCCCGCTTCCAGGTCGCGCCCGGCGATGATGCCGTTGTCCCACTGCGCCAACGGGGCGGTCGGGCGGGCGTGAAATTCGTCGCGGTTGCCGATGGCGATCAGCTTCCAGCGCGGGTGAGCGTCCCAGGCGATCGCGGCGACGCACATCCTAGATGAGGCCCTTGGAGCGCAGGCTGGTGTGGCCTTCCTTGCCGATGATCACGTGATCGTGGACCATGATCCCCAAGAGGCGACCAGCCTCGGCAATCTTGTTGGTGATCGCGATGTCGGCGCGGCTGGGTTCGGTCGAGCCGGACGGGTGGTTGTGGACCAGGATCAATGCGGCTGCACCGAGATCGAGCGCTTTCTTCACCACTTCGCGCGGGTGGATTGCCGCCTCGTCGAGCGAGCCGTCGCTGACGAGGTCATCCAGTACGAGCCGGTTCTTGGTATCGAGATAAAGCACCCTGACGCACTCATGCCGCAGGTGGGCCATGTCGATTGTGAGATAATCGATCAGGGCCTGCCAGCTGGCCAGCACCGGGGCTTCCTGCACGCCGGTGCGGGCGAGACGCCGCGCGGCCAGCGCCACGATCTTGAGCGCGGCGGCGCTGGTTTCGCCCATGCCCGGATGCAGCGCCAACGCGTGGGGATCGGCATTCAGCACGCCCGCCAGATTGGCGAAGCGCGCCAGCAGGCTCTTGGCAAGCGGCTTGGTGTCCTTGCGCGGAATTGCGGTCATCAGCAGGTATTCGATGATTTCGTGATCGCCCAGGGCCTCTTGCCCGCCCGCTAGCAGCCGCGCGCG
>NZ_JAYSBK010000178.1:0-2839 GCF_041915465.1 Novosphingobium sp.
CGCCGACTTTGCGATGAAGTTCGTCGAAACCGCGCGCCACAAGGCGGAAAAGGAACTGGGCCGCGCCCGCTTCGGCAAGTACCGCAATCCCTATACCGACGATCCCGACATGGCCGGGGTCGATCGCACGCTCGCCAACACCACCCCGGTCTGGCACGCGGGCAAGCTCTTGATGGCCAAGGAAGACGGCCTGCCCTACCGCGTCGATCCGCGCACGCTGGAAACGCTGGGCAGCTACAACTTCGACGGCGCGCTCAAGTCCGAAACGATGACCGCCCACGTGCGGATCGATGCCGCCACAGGCGAGCTATTCTTCTATGGCTATGAGGCGGACGGCCTCGCCAGCACCAAGGTCGCCTATTGCGTGGTCGGCGCGGACGGCAAGCTCAAGTCCGAACAGTGGTTCGACGCGCCCTATTGCGCGATGATGCACGACTTCACGATCAGCGAGAACTATGCGCTGTTCCCGATCTATCCGACCACGGCCGATCTGGACCGGCTGAAGGCGGGGGGAGAGCACTGGCACCATCACCCTGAACTGGACAGCTGGCTGGGCGTGATGCCGCGCTATGGCGACGTTTCGGAGATCAAGTGGTTCAAGGGCCCCAAGGGCGTGTTCTGCTATCACATGATGAACGCCTGGGAGGACGCCGACGGCCTGCTCCATTTCGACCAGTGCCTGTCGAACACCAACGCCTTCGCCTTCATCCGCGAACCTTCGGGCATCCATATGCAGCCGTGGGAAATCCAGGGCGGGCTGACCCGCTGGACGGTCGATCCCAAGGGGCCAGAAGGCGAAGTCAAGGAAACCGTCATCGGCCCGCCGGGCGACTTCCCGGTGATCCCTGCGGTAAAGCAGGGCAAGCCCTATTCCACCGGCTTCATGCTGACCATGAACCCCGAACGCCAGGGCCCGCCCGTGTTCGGCGGCCCGGTCGGCGCAATGTTCGACCTTTTGGTGCGGATCGACGGGCTCGACGGTGCCGCCCCGAAGATCACCCAGGCGCTGCCGATGGAGCTGGGCTGGTGCTATAACGAGCCGGTCCACGTGCCCTCCCCCGATCACGAAGGCTGGCTGATCACCTTCGTCGATCACCAGACCGGCGAAAACAGCTTCGAGCATTTCGCCTGGATCCTTGAGGCAGGCGCCATCGCCAAGGGGCCGGTCGCCACCATCCGCATCCCCGCGCGCCAGCGTCCGCAGGTTCATGGCTGGTGGGTGCCGCAGGCCCAGCTCGACGCGGCGGGCTGACACCGCAATGGGCAAGATCGTCATCACCGGGGCGTCCGGCCAGTACGGCCGCCTCGCCACGCAGGGCCTGATCGAGCGCGGCCGCGCCGCCGACCTGATCCTGATGACCCGCACCCCCGCCAAGCTGGCTGACATGGCCGCGCTGGGCTGCGAGGTGCGCTATGGCGACTATGACGAACCCGCCAGCATGGTGACGGCGATGGCCGGGGCGGAACGGCTGCTGCTGATTTCCGGCACCCGCGTCGGCGCGCGGGTGGCGCAGCATCAGGCGGCGATCGATGCGGCGGTGAAGGCCGGGGTAGCCCACGTGGTCTATACCAGCTTCATCGGCATCGACGATCCCGCCAACCCCGCCGAAGTGCGCCACGATCATATCGAGACCGAACGCCTGATCCGGGCTTCCGGCCTGGCGTTCACCTTCTTGCGCGATGCGCACTATGCCGATGCGATGATCGTGATGGCTGGGCCGGGCGTGATGGCGACGCGCCAGTGGGTCAGCAATGCGGGGCAGGGCAAGGAAGCGATGGTCTGGCGCGAGGATTGCGCGGCTTGCGCGGTTGCCGTGCTGGACGGCCAAGGCCACGAAAACCGGACCTACGACATCACCGGACCAGAGCTGCAGGACTTTGCCGAGGTGACCGCCCTGATGGCCGAAATCACTGGCGTACCGCTGGAATATGTGCCGGTCGACGATGCGGCCCAATACGCGATCTTCGATGCCATGGGCATCCCGCGCCGCCCGGTCGACGATCAGTACGTTTCGGGCATCCCGTGGAACAGCGACGACATGGTCACTTTCGGCCAGGCGATCCGCGAGGGCTTCCTCGAAATCTGCTCGGGCGATGTCGAGCGCTTGCTCGGCCGCCCACCGCGTTCGGTGCGCCAGATAATCGAGGACAACGCCGCAATGCTGAAAGGCGCGGCGGGCTAATTTCGCCAGAGCGCGTCGAGCGCGGGGACGAGGTGATCGCGATGCTCAGCCGGAACCTTGCCGATCAGCCAGTTCTCGAAATCACTGATGACTCTGCGTGCATCGGTCAGCTTGGCCTCGCCCGCCTCGGTCAGTCCCAGCGAGTGCGATTTGCCGTCAAGCGGCGTGCGCTCGATCAGGCCCGCGTCTTCGAGCCGCGCAACCAGCGGAACCATGTTTGCGCGCTGGATATCCAGCATCCGGCCAAGCTGACTGGCCGTGATCCGCGCATTGGCGCCGATCACCAGCAAGGCGGAAACATCGGCAATCCGCAAACCTACCGGTTCGAGCCTTGCGGCGAACTCCGCCATCATCGCCGCAGCAGCACGGCGCAGCGAATATCCGGGCAGGGAAAGCAGCGGGTCCTTCATGTGCTCCGCCTAGCAATAGCTATTGCCGATAGCAATCAGCATTGTTATGACTCATAACAACCAAGGGCCAAGATCCAAGTCTGGAGAGTCGATCATGGAATTCACGCGCCTCAATCCGCTCACCGGTGAGCCTGCCTCGAGCGCCGCCGCGATGAAGGCTGGCGACATTCCGGCGATCGCCGCCCGCGCCGCCGCCGCTTTTCCGGAGTGGGCTGCGCAGGGCCCGAACGCGCGCCGCGCCGTGCT
>NZ_JAYSBK010000179.1:0-2836 GCF_041915465.1 Novosphingobium sp.
TTCTCGGATGCGGGATACCTCATTCGTCGTCGCCCCCATCCGCAATCATGCTTTTTTTGAGCAGGCGGTTTTCGAGCGTCAAATCGGCCACGCATTCCTTCAAGGCGCGGGCTTCGCGGCGCAAGCCTGCAGATTCCGAATTCATCCCGGCCATGATTCCGATTTGATCCCGGCCGGTGTTCCGATCTGATCCCGGCCGGGATTCCGATTAATTTCCGGCCACCTGCTGGGGGTTGAGAAGCCTGATCGTTGGGCGATCCTTGCGGCTTGATTTGAGCCGGGAGGATTGCATGCCGACGAGGAGGCCGAAGATGCGCGATGTGCGCGAAGTGATGAGATTGTACCGGGAGGGCTGTGTCCCGGTCCGAGAGATAGCCCGCCTGACGGGAGTGGCGCGCTCGACCGTGCAGGACATGCTGGGACGCTTTGAGCGCTCGGACCTTGAGTGGCCAGTGCCTGTCGAGATCAGCGATGCTGAGCTGGAGGCCCGACTTTATGGGCCCGCCGGGGTGAAGCCTGGGCGCCGCAAGTTGCCTGAGCCCGACTGGGCGTTGGTGGCGCGCGAGTTGAAGCGCAAGCACGTGACGCTTCAGGTTCTGTGGGAGGAATACTACGCGGCGAACCCTGACGGCTATCGCTACAGCCGGTGGTGCGACCTGTTCCGGCGCTGGGAGGGTCGGCTGCCGCTGGTGATGCGCCAGAGCCATGCGGGCGGCGAGAAGCTGTTCGTTGATTACGCTGGCGACACGGTGCCGGTGGTGGTGAACCGCAGGACCGGCGAGATCCGCGATGCGCATCTGTTCGTGGCGGTGCTGGGCGGCTCGAGCCTGTCGTTTGCGTGTGCGACCTGGACCGAGCAGTTTGCGGACTGGGCCGAGGCTCACAATGCGGCCTTCGCATTCTTCGGCGGAGTGCCGCAGCTGCTGGTGCCCGACAATGCCAAGGTTGCGGTGATCAAGGCCTGCCACTTCGATCCGATGCTCAACCGCAGCTACACGGACATGGCGCGGCATTATGGAACGGCGGTGCTGCCGGCACGGCCGAGGAGGCCCAAGGACAAGGCGAAGGTTGAGGCCTGTGTCAGGATCGTCGAGCGCTGGGTGCTGGGCCGTCTGCGCAATCGCATCTTCTACAGCCTGGCCGAGCTCAACGCTGCGATCGCCGAGTGCCTTGCTGATCTGAATGAGCGCCGTGTGCTTCGCCAGTTCGGCCGCACGCGCCGCCAGCTGTTCGAGGAGGTCGATGCGCCGAACCTGAAGCCGCTGCCACCGGAGCCATGGGTTCATGCGCAATGGAAGCGCTGCCGGGTTGGGCTCGATTACCATATCGCGCTCGAGCAGCATCATTACTCGGTGCCGCACCGCTACGCGCGGCGCGAGGTTGAGGTGCGTTACACGGCCCGCAGCGTCGAGATCTTCCTCGGCGGCGAGCGGATCGCGGTGCACATGCGCGGCAGTGGCAATGGTCGGCACACGACCGTGCCCGAGCACATGCCATCGAGCCACCGGCGCTATCTCGACTGGACGCCGGCGAAGATCCAGGAAGAAGCGGGCCGGATCGGCCCGATGCTGTCGATGCTGATGGAGCGCATCATCGAGGATCGGCCCCATCCCGAGCAAGGCTATCGTTCGTGCCTGGGGATCATCGGCCTGGGCAAGCGCTTTGGGGCGGAGCGCCTTGAAGCGGCTGCGCTGCGCGCGCTGGAGATCGGCGCGCGCAATTATCCGTCTGTAAAATCGATCCTCGAAAAGGGGCTCGACAAGGTGCCCGTGCCCAAAGCCCCGGAGCGCGAGCCGATCCTGCACGACAATATCCGGGGCTCTCAATACTACCACTGAAAGGAGCAAGGATGCTCAAACACCCCACACTTGATCAGTTGAACCAGCTTGGCCTCATCGGCATGGCCCACGCCTTTGCCGACCTCGACGGCAATGGCGATGCCGCCGGTCTGAACCACGCGGAATGGTTGGCGTTGTTGCTCGATCATGAGGCGACCTGGCGCAATGACCGCCGCCTTGCTCTGCGCCTGCGTCAGGCAAAGCTGCGGCATCATGCCGTGCCTGAGGATGTCGATTATCGCAGCGCACGCGGGCTGGACAGGCGGCTGTTCGAAATCCTGCTGAAGGGCAGCTGGATCGGTGCCCATGAAAACTGCGCGATCATCGGGCCGGCGGGGGTCGGCAAGAGCTGGCTGGCCTGCGCCATCGGGCACCAGGCCTGCCGCGACAATCGTTCGGTCCTTTACACCCGGCTGCCGCGGCTGATCGACGAGCTGTCGCTGGCCAAGGGCGATGGCCGCATTGCTTCGCGGATGAAGAGCCTGGCCCGCGTCGACCTGCTCATCCTCGATGACTGGGGGCTTGAGCCGCTCGATGGCAATGCACGCCATCATCTGCTGGAGATCCTCGAAGACCGCTATGGTCGGCGTTCAACGCTGGTCACCAGCCAGCTACCCATAGCGCGCTGGTTCGATCTCATCGGCGATCCCACCTACGCCGATGCCATCCTCGATCGGCTTGTCCACAACGCCCACAGGCTCGAGCTATCCGGGGAATCCATGCGGCGAAGCATCGCCGCTCAAGCCGCTTGACCCGCTGAAAAGATACATGCGATTACCGCCCGACGATCTGGCTTGGCCCGTCCGGCTTCACTTCGGAATAGTGGCCGGGATCAGATCGGAATAGACGGCCGGGATCGTCGGAATCCGCACGCAAGCCCTGCACCTCGCCGGTGGTCGCGGCACGCGCGGTGTCGCCGGCCAGGCGGCGTTTGCCCGCTTCCATGAACTCCTTCGACCAGGTGTAGTACAAGCTCTGCGCGATGCCTTCCTTGCGGC
>NZ_JAYSBK010000180.1:0-2689 GCF_041915465.1 Novosphingobium sp.
GGATTCGAACCTGTGGCCTCTGCCTTCGGAGGGCAGCGCTCTATCCAGCTGAGCTACGGGTGCCTGAGCCGGGCGGTTAGCAGTGTGCAGCCCGGTGCGCCAGTGCCTTTATGCGGAGGCGCTTGAGTGCGGTACCCGCGCATTGGCGATTAGCGATTTGGCAAGCAGGTCCGTGCTAGCTGGTGGAATCATGAACATGCACACCACCTTCACGCCGCCGCAGGGATCCGGAGGACTGCTGCCGTCATCGGGGCGGCCGGAATTCGGCCAGGCTTCAGCCAGCGCCATGAGCATGAAGTGGTCGGCGCTGCACGATGCGGTCGGGGTGGTCGGCATGCTGGCGGGCCTTTCCGCCGAAACGATGCGTCCGGAAGTGCGCAACTTCCCGGCGCTGATGCGCGATGTCGGCGGATGGCGGCGCGACCTGGCCGAACAGGGGATCGAAGACCTGAGCGCGATCATGGAACCGGGGCTTGCGGCTCTGCTTGCGGTCAACGCGCGCGGCGGCAACCCCGCACCCGCAGCGCTGGCGTTGTGGCAGGAATTCCACGCCGGCCGGGCCGCGCTGATGGCGCTGGCCCCGCCGCCGGGCACCCAGGCACTGCGCCGTTTCACCTGATTTCGCGGGAGCGGGTGCGCCGGCACGCGCTTGCAAAGTTCCCGGTCTGTTCCTAGACTGGCCTCATGCCGGTCAGCGATCCGAATCACACCGATGGCGAACTCAAGGCGGCCCAGGCGGTTGCGCGCGGGATCGGGCGGCTGTTTGCCCGCAACGATATCTGGTGCCTGCCCGAAATGCCGCTGCGCAACGGCCGCCGCGCGGACCTGATGGGGATCGACGCCAAGGGCCACCTGGTGATTGTCGAGATCAAGGTCGCCCGGGCCGATCTGCTGGGCGATGCCAAGTGGACCGACTATCTGGAATTCTGCGACCGGTTCTATTGGGGGCTCGCCCCGCATCTCGACCGCGCCTGCCTTGAGGAACCCGCCTTCCTGCCCGAACGCTGCGGCGTCATCGTGGCTGACGGCTACGATGCGGAAATCCTGCGTCCCGCCCCGACCACGCCGCTTGCACCGGCACGCCGCAAGGCGGAGGTTGAACGCCTCGCCCGCGCTGCACTGCGCCGGCATGGTGCCCTGATCGATCCCAAGCTATCCACCTTCGGCTGATCGTGCGGTCGATCCTTGCCAATGTGGTTTGCCCTTCACCCGCAGGCGCGCCATAGAAGCGGGCAATGCCGACTTCGTTATCCAATCTTGGCCTGACCGACCCCGGCAAGCCTTTTGCGCCATTCCGTTATCCGGCCTTCCGGGCGATCTGGACGGCGAACCTGACCTCGAACCTCGGCTCGATGATCCAGTCGGTCGGCGCGGCCTGGCTGATGACCGAACTGACCACTTCGCACCAGCTGGTCGCGCTGGTGCAGGCATCCGTGACGATTCCGGTAATGTTGCTGGGTGTGTTCGCCGGCGCGATTGCTGACAATTACGACCGGCGCAAGGTGATGCTGGCGGCACAGGTCCTGATGCTGATCGCCTCCGGTCTGCTGGCGGCAATGACCTGGGCGGGATCGATCGGACCGGTTTCGTTGCTGATGTTCACTCTGGCTGTCGGCGCGGGTACGGCGCTCAATGGCCCGGCCTGGCAGGCCTCGGTCAGGCTCCAGGTTGGCCCCGGCGATCTTAGCCAGGCGATCTCGATCAACACCATCGCCTTCAACCTTGCCCGCAGCGTCGGTCCTGCGCTGGGCGGGCTGCTGATATCGCTGACCAGCCCGGCGCTGGCTTTCGCGCTCAACGCGCTGAGCTTTGTCGCGCTGATTGCGGTGCTGCTGCGCTGGCACCCGGAAATGCCCCCGCGCGAACGCCACCCGATGTTCACTTCGATCAAGGCCGGGCTAAGGTTCTGCGCGACGTCCAATCCGGTGCGCCGGGTGCTGACGCGGGGGCTGGTGTTCGGCTTCTGCGCGGCGGGAGCCCAGGCGCTGCTGCCGCTGGTGGTGCGCGAACAACTGCGCGGCACCGAGGTCGACTACGGCCTGGTGCTGGGCGCTTTCGGGCTGGGTTCGATCGTCACTGCGCTGTGGGTCGCCCCGGCGCGGCGGCGCTGGGGGAGCGAGACGGTCGTCGGCGTGGCCACAGTGGTCTTCGCGCTCGCCATGGCCCCCGTGGCCCTGGCCCAGCATTTCGGCCTGTGCGTGACGCTGGCCTGCGTGTTCATCGCCGGCGGTGGCTGGGTGGCGACGCTGACCAGCCTCAATGTCGCGATGCAGCTGCGTTCGCCCGAAGCAATCCTTGGGCGCTGCCTGTCGATCTATCAGGCGGTGACCTTCGGGGGCATGGCATTGGGCGCCTATGCCTCGGGCCTGGCCTCGGATATTTCCGGCCTGTCTCCGGCGATCGGCGGTGCATCGGCACTGATGCTTGTTTCGCTGCCGGTCATGCGCTGGATCGCGCCGATGCCCGCGCCCGGCGAAGGCCGGGTTTGACGGACTGCTTGCGCCGACCCGGCCAGAAACTGGCTGACGTCACCGCGCCGAAATAGCACTGCCCGGACATTCGATGACGTCGCTGCCGGATCGAACACGGTTTCCGGCGCAACTTAACAGTTAATTTACCATGTTGCGCCAGAACGGCCCTGACAGGGACGAAGTGGGGTACCACATGGATACGTATCGCGGGAATT
Source organism: Novosphingobium sp. (assembly GCF_041915465.1). Taxonomy (GTDB): domain Bacteria; phylum Pseudomonadota; class Alphaproteobacteria; order Sphingomonadales; family Sphingomonadaceae; genus Novosphingobium. The sequence continues at coordinate 2,687 of NZ_JAYSBK010000180.1, forward strand.
TTA
>NZ_JAYSBK010000181.1:0-2672 GCF_041915465.1 Novosphingobium sp.
ACGATCCCCGGCACGATGATCGTCTCGGACGAGGAACTCGAAGGACTCGAAATGGAACGCCAGCTGATCACCGGCATCGCTGCCGACAAGAACGAAGCCAAGATCATCCTGACCCGCGTGCCGGACCGTCCGGGCGCCGTGGCCACGATCTTCTCGCCGCTCGCGGCCGCGAACATCAACGTCGACATGATCATCCAGAACGTCGGGCGCGACAAGGGTGAGACCGACGTGACCTTCACCGTGCCTTCGGCCGACCTGCTGCGCGCGCAGACCCTGCTCGAAGCGCAGAAGGAAGCGATCGGCTTCAACCGCATCATCACCGACGGCAAGGTTGCCAAGGTCTCGGTGGTCGGCGTCGGCATGAAGAGCCACGCCGGCGTTGCCAGCACCATGTTCCGCGCGCTGGCCGATCGCGGGATCAATATCCAGGCAATCAGCACCTCGGAAATCAAGGTTTCGGTGCTGATCGACGAGGACGAGACCGAACTCGCCGTGCGCGTCCTGCATTCGGCCTATGGGCTCGACGCCGAGGACTGATCGATCCAAACCCCGCCCCCGGCAATCCGGAGGCGGGGCTGTTTTGCCTGGCTATCGGAGCGATCAGTTCAGATCGAACCGGTCGGCATTCATCACCTTGGTCCAGGCGGCCACGAAGTCGCGCACGAACTTTTCGCGCGCATCGTCCTGCGCATAGAGCTCGGCATAGGCGCGCAGGACCGAATTCGAACCGAATACCAGGTCGACACGCGTGGCGGTGAACTTGGCCTTGCCGGTCCCTCGTTCGACCAGTTCGTAGAGGTTCTCGCCCTTGGGCACCCAGCGATAGGCCATGTCGGTCAGGACCACGAAGAAGTCGTTGGTCAGCGCGCCGACCCGGTCGGTGAACACGCCGTGGCGCGAGCCGCCGTGGTTGGTGCCGAGCACCCGCATCCCGCCGATCAGCACGGTCATCTCCGGCGCGGTCAGCCCCATCAGCTGGGTCCGGTCGAGCAGCAGTTCCTCGGCCTTAACGACATAGTCCTGCTTAACCCAGTTGCGATACCCGTCGTGGACTGGCTCGAGCACGGCAAAGGAATCCGTGTCGGTCTGCTCGGCGCTGGCATCGCCGCGGCCCGGCGCGAAGGGCACCGTCAGGTCGAACCCGGCGGCCTTGGCCGCCTGCTCCACGCCGACATTGCCCGCCAGCACGATCACGTCGGCCAGGCTTGCGCCGCTTGCCGCCGCGATCGGCTCCAGCACGGCCAGCACGCGGGCCAGGCGCTCGGGCTCGTTCCCGGCCCAGTCCTTCTGCGGGGCAAGCCGGATGCGCGCGCCATTGGCGCCGCCGCGCATGTCCGAGCCACGGAAAGTGCGGGCGCTATCCCAGGCCGTGGCAATCATTTCGGCACCGGTCAGGCCGCTTGCCGCGATGCGCGCCTTGACCGCGGCCACATCGTAATCGCGCGAACCGGCAGGCACCGGATCCTGCCAGATCAGGTCTTCGGCCGGGACGTCCGGCCCGACATAGCGTGCCTTGGGCCCCATGTCGCGGTGGGTCAGCTTGAACCAGGCGCGGGCGAAAACCTGCGAGAAATAATCCGGATCAGCGCGGAACCGCTCGGAAATCGCGCGGTATGCGGGATCGACCTTCATCGCCATGTCGGCATCGGTCATGATCGGATTGTGACGGATCGATGCGTCCTCGACATCGACCGGGCGGTCTGCCTCGGCAATGCTGACCGGCTCCCACTGCCAGGCCCCGGCCGGGCTCTTCTTCAGTTCCCATTCGTGGCCGAGCAGCATTTCGAAATAGCCGTTGTCCCACTTGGTCGGGTGCGTGGTCCAGGCCCCTTCGAGCCCGCTCGTCACCGCATCGCGCCCGATGCCGCGACTGGTATGGTTGTTCCAGCCCAGGCCTTGCTCGGTAATGTCGGCCCCTTCCGGCGCAGCACCGAGCAAGCCGGCATCGCCATTGCCATGCGCCTTGCCAACGGTATGTCCGCCCGCGGTCAGCGCCACGGTCTCCTCGTCATCCATCGCCATGCGGGCAAAGGTTTCACGCACGTCATGAGCGGTGCGCTGCGGGTCGGGCTGACCGTCAACGCCCTCGGGGTTGACGTAGATCAGCCCCATCATCACCGCCGCCAGCGGGTTTTCAAGGTCGCGCGTCCCCGAATAGCGGCTGCCTTCGCTGCCGGTGGGGGCAAGCCATTCCTTTTCGGATCCCCAGTAGACGTCCTTTTCGGGGTGCCAGATGTCTTCGCGGCCAAAGCCGAAGCCGAAGGTCTTGAGGCCCATCGATTCATAGGCAATCGTGCCCGCCAGGATGATCAGGTCGGCCCAGCTGACGGCATTTCCGTACTTGCGCTTGATCGGCCAAAGCAGGCGCCGCGCCTTGTCGAGGTTGGCGTTGTCGGGCCAGGAATTGAGCGGGGCGAAGCGCTGGTTGCCGGTGCCCGCGCCGCCGCGGCCGTCCGCCGTGCGATAGGACCCGGCGGCGTGCCATGCCATGCGGATCATCAGCCCGCCGTAATGACCCCAATCGGCCGGCCACCAATCCTGGCTGTCAGTCATCAACGCCGTCACATCGGCCTTGAGCGCCGCGATATCGAGCGACTTCAACGCTGCGCGGTAATCGAAATCGGGATCGAGCGGATTGGTCTTGCGATCGTGCTGGCTGAGGATGTCGAGGT
>NZ_JAYSBK010000182.1:0-2642 GCF_041915465.1 Novosphingobium sp.
GACCGGTTCGAAACGGTCAGCATCGCCTATACCGGCGGGCTGCGCTGGCCATGGATCGAGCGCGCCGCCCCCGGGACGGCACCCACCGGGCTCGACCAGCTGCTCGCGCCCAAGCGGGTTGGCGCGCCGGGCGGCGGACGGTGACGACTCGGCGGGGCGCGCTGCGGCAAGTCCGCGCTGTGCTCGGCAGGCACGTTGCGCCACCGCGCTTCGTGATGTTCGCCGCGATATTGCTGGTGACGGCGCTGGTCGGCTTTCCCGGCGGAGCCGGCAAGCCGACCGACGGGCTGGTGCTGGGTTTTGATCTTGGGGCAAGCGCCTTCGCGCTATCGCTGCTTCCGCTGATGCGTGATCGCAGCGCCGCACAGATGCGCCTTCACGCGGCCGAAAACGATGCGAATCGCGGTCTGGTCCTGCTGCTCACCGGAGTGGTATCGCTGGCCGTGCTGACCGCGATCCTGACTGAATTGCCCGCCGCGCATCGTGGTGACTGGTTCGCGGTCCTGATCCTGGTCGCCACCCTGGCCCTGTCATGGGTTTTCACCAACCTTGTCTTCATGCTGCATTATGCGCACATGTTTTACAGCCCGTCAGGCGCAGGTCCGGGCGATGCCGGTGGCTTCGATTTCCCCGGCACGGCAGAGCCGGATTATTGGGATTTTCTCTATTTCTCGTTCACTGCCGGCATGAGCTTTGCCGCATCAGATGTCGACGTGACGCGCGGCGCGGTACGCCAGGTCGTGGTCGTGCACTCGCTGCTTTCCTTCGCTTTCAACATCGGCGTGCTGGCCTTTGCGATCAACGTGCTGGCGGGCGCGGCCGGCTGAGCAGCTTCGCAAAAATATACCAAGGTCGGATGTTGCGACGCAACATGATCGCCGCTAAGGCGCGCCCATGCGTATCGACATGATCCCCGTGGGCGACAACCCGCCCGAAAGCCTCAACGTCATCATCGAAGTGCCCGTCGGCGGCGAACCCGTGAAGTACGAGTTCGACAAGGCCTCGGGCGCGCTGTTCGTGGACCGCATTCTGCACACGCCGATGCGCTATCCCGCGAACTACGGCTTCGTGCCGCACACCCTTTCGGACGATGGCGATCCGCTCGACGCGCTGGTCATCGCGCGCTCGCCCTTCGTGCCGGGCTGCGTGGTCCGGGCCCGTCCGATCGGCGTGCTGAACCTGGAAGACGAACACGGCGGCGATGAAAAGCTGATCTGCGTTCCGGTCGATTCGACCTTCCCGTATTACTCCGACGTTGGCGAGCGCGCCGACCTGCCCTCGATCGTGCTGCAGCAGATCGAGCACTTCTTTACCCACTACAAGGACCTCGAAGCCGAAAAGTGGGTGCGGATCGGCAAGTGGGGCGATGCGGAAGACGCCCGCCGCGTCGTGCTGGACTGCATCGCGCGCTACGAAGCGAACAAGGCCAAGTAAGCAAAAAGCCCCGCTGATGCGGGGCTTTTTTTATGGCGCGGACCTGCGGTTCAATCGCCCGCGATCATCATTCCATCGACGCGGATGGTCGGCACATTGACCGAGCGGTGCCATTCCAGGTCATTGGCCGCGCTCAGCTGCGCGAACATGTCGATCAGGTTGCCAGCCACGGTAAATTCCGCGACTGGCCCCGCGATTTCGCCCTTCACGATCCGGAAGCCCGAAGCCCCGCGGCTGTAATCGCCGGTCACCGGGTTGACGCCGTGGCCGATCAGTTCGGTGACATAGACCCCGTCGGCGATATCGCTGATCAGTTCGGCCACGCTAACCTTGCCGGGTTCGAGGTGCAGGTTGCTGGGCGAAACGCCCGGCGCGCCGCCCGATCCGCGCACGGCATGGCCGGTCGGCTGGCGGCCCAGTTGGCGGGCCGAGGCGCTGTCCATCAGCCAGCCGGTCAGTTTGCCATCATCCACCAGACGGCGCGGGGCCGTGGCAAGGCCCTCGCCATCGAACGGGCGGGAGGACAGGCCGCGCACGCGGTGCGGATCGTCGACGATGCCGATGCCGGGCGCAAACACCTGCGCGCCGTCACGCTCCAACAGGAAGCTTGATCGCCGCGCGATCGAACTGCCCGACATCGCGCCGACCAGGTGGCCGATCAGCGAACCACCGACGCGCGGATCGAACACAACCGCCATGGGGCCGCTCTTGAGCCGTCCCGGGTTGAGCCGCTTGACCGCACGGTCGCCCGCCAGCTGGCCGATTTCCTCGGCGCTGGGCAGGTCCGCGCTGTGGCGGGCGCTGCGCCAGCCATAGTCGCGCTGCATATTCGCGCCTTCGCCCGCGATCACACTGGCGGAAAGGCCTCGGCTGGTGCCGCGATAGGCGGCGGCAAAGCCGTGCGAGGTGGCAAGCGCGAAGACCCGCGATCCGGCGCTGGCGCTGCCGCCCTCGCTGTTGGTGACGCCCGCCACGGCGCGCGCCGCATCTTCGCAGGCAAGCGCGGTTTCGCGCAGGTCCTGCGGCGTGGGTTCTGCGGCGTCGTAGAGGTCCAGCTCCGGGTAAGGTCCGTGGCTGAGCAATTCGTCTGGCGCCAGGCCGGCATAGAGATCGTCCGGCGCGGCGCGGGCCATATCGACCGCGCGCGCCGCCAGTTCCTTGAGCGCCGCGTCCGACAGGTCGCTCGAACCGATGCTGGCCGATCCCTT
>NZ_JAYSBK010000183.1:0-2573 GCF_041915465.1 Novosphingobium sp.
TCGCTCAGTGATGCCGATGCCGGGGTGATTGTTGGCAAGCTCGTTGGCCGGAAAGGAAAAAAGCCGTGATTTGCGTAGCGATTGCCAATCAGAAGGGCGGGGTGGGCAAGACCACGACCGCGATCAACATCGCCACCGCCATGGCCGCGACCGGCTGGAAAGTGCTGCTGATCGATCTTGATCCGCAAGGCAATGCCTCGACCGGGATCGGAATCGGTGCTGATGAACGCGATCGTTCGGTCTATGACCTGTTGGTCGATGAAGCGCCGCTGGCCGACTGCATCGTGCATTCGCGCATTCCGGGGCTCGATGTCGTTCCGGCCACGGTCGATCTTTCGGGTGCCGAAGTCGAACTGGTGGCGGTGGAGAATCGCACCGATCGGCTGCGCCGCGCGCTGGAAGGTGCGGCGGGATATGACGTGTGTTTCATCGATTGCCCGCCATCGCTTGGCCTGCTCACGCTCAATGCGATGGCTGCGGCAGATACCATGCTCGTGCCGCTGCAGTGCGAATTCTTCGCTCTCGAAGGCTTGTCACAGCTGCTGCAAACAGTCGAACGGGTCCAGCAGCGCTTCAATCCCGATCTGGGCATCGTTGGTGTCGCGCTCACCATGTACGATCGGCGCAACCGCCTGACAGACCAGGTGGCCGATGACGTACGCTCGTGCCTTGGGCCGCTGGTGTTCGAATCGGTGATCCCGCGCAACGTGCGCCTATCCGAAGCACCGAGCCACGGATTGCCGGCACTGGTCTATGACCATGCTTGCGCTGGTAGCCGCGCCTATATGGCTTTGGCCCGCGAATTGATTTCCCGCCTGCCGCAACAGAGGAAGGCCGCATGAGCGACGATTCCGTTATCCGCACAACTACGCCAAAGCGCCAGGTACTGGGGCGCGGCCTTGGGGCCCTGCTCGGCGAAACCCGCCGGGAAGAGCCCCTGGTGACCCGCGCAGCCCCTGCAACCGGCGAAGGCGGTGCGCCAGCCGCTGGCGCTGGATTGGCCGATGGCGCGACTACGGGCCTGGCAATGCTTCCGATTGCCGATATCGTGCCGCATCCGGGGCAGCCGCGCCGCCGGTTCGCAGAGGAGGCGCTTGACGAGCTCGCCGCCTCGATTGCGGCGCGGGGTGTGATCCAGCCCGTGATCGTTACGCCGCACGGTGCGGGGCGCTGGCGCCTGGTCGCGGGCGAACGCCGCTGGCGCGCCGCGCAGCGCGCACAACTGCATGAAATCCCTGCGATTATTCGCAACCTGAGCGATCGTGAAATTACCGCCCTGGCGCTTATCGAGAACCTCCAGCGCGAGGATCTCAACCCGATCGAAGAAGCACGGGCATACCACCGGCTGGCCGAAGACGAAGGGCTGACTCAGGCCGAGATCGCCAAGCTGGTCGACAAGAGCCGCAGCCACGTAGCCAACCTGCAGCGCCTGCTGCAATTGCCCGATGCCGTGGTCGACATGGTCGAGGATGGTCGGCTCTCGATGGGGCATGCCCGCGCGCTGATCGGTGTCGAAAGTGCGGAAGCACTGGCGGAGCAGGCGCTGGCCAAGCAGCTTTCGGTGCGCGAAGTGGAAAAGCTGGTGCGCCGCAAGACGACCGGCACCACTGTTCCACGCCGCGCGCGGGGCGAGCGTGATTCGGCCGATGCTGCCGATATTGCTGCGGTCCAGAGCCACCTCGAAGAGTTCCTGGGTTTGTCGGTGCGAATCAACGCGGATGCGGATCCGCGCTCTGGCGCAGTGACGATCCGCTATCGCACACTCGATCAGCTGGACCTGATCTGCCAGCGCCTGACAGGTGGCGGCATATAAGGAATCACCTAGGGGATATTGCGGGGCAAGCGTTAACGGAATTCCCGCGTCCGTTAACCATAACCGCAAGGGAAACGAAAAAACTTGGTAACTTACAAGCACATCCACGGATGGAGGGTCGACCGCCCATTCTGCAGTGCCAGGGGGCGCTGGATTCGTGATTTGCTTGTAAGGGACCAGATACACATGCGTAATTCGCTTCGTCTTGCGGCCGTTGGCGCCGCCATCGCTGCCGCTTCGCTCGCCACTTCGGCCAATGCTGCCGCCAGCGCTACTGCCACCGCGACTGCGGAAGTTCTCAACACCCTGACGCTGACGGCTGACACCAGCCTCGACTTCGGCCAGATCGCTGCGAACACCGGCGGCACCGTCACCGTGAACGCCGACTCGAGCGTTTCCTCGACCGGCGCCCTGGTTTCGACCGGCACCCGCGTCCCGGCCTCGTTCACCGTGACCGGCAGCAAGAGCTCCATGGTCGTCGTGACCCTGCCGACCTCGGCTGCGACGCTGACCCGCTCGGGCGGCACCGAAACGATGTCGCTCGACGGCTTCAACTCGAACCCCAACGGTGCGTTCCAGCTGGATGCCACGACCGGCCAGAGCACCTTCGAAGTCGGCGGCACCCTGCACGTCGCCAGCAGCCAGACCCCGGGTGTCTACAGCGGCACCTTCGACGTCTCGGTCGAATACCAGTAAGAAACTGTCCACTCCGCAGGGCCGGTCTCTGCGGAAGACAAGCAAAGGGGCCGCATCCGCCAAG
>NZ_JAYSBK010000184.1:0-2470 GCF_041915465.1 Novosphingobium sp.
GCGCTGGCGGTTTCGCAATAGGCATAGACCCGGTGGAGGTAGAGCTGCGCATTGCTCCACTGCGCGCCGCTTACTTCGAGCACCAGCGGATCCTTGCGGCTGGAGCGGAACGTGGCCGTGGGATAGGCCGCCGACAGGCGCTTGATCATGCCCGCGGCAAACACGCCTTGCGGGCCAGCCGGAACCGGCGGCGGCGCGGGATTGGCCCTGCTGGCGGAGGCGGCAATGCCATCGACATCCGGCCCGCCTTGCTCGGCCTGGGCTTGCAGGGGCTGGGAAGCGGCAAACAGCAAGCCGGCGCCGATGATCAGGGTGTGTAACAGGCGGGTCATTTCTGCACACTAGCAACACGGATCGACGAGCGCCAAGGCCAAGACTTGGCCAAATCGTGTCTTATCGCCATAACACAGCTTGCACTCTTATCGCTGCGGCCCCATCTTGGCGGCTGGCAAATGAAAGGCTCGGACGTACCCGCAATGGCTAGCACGCCCAACCCCGGCACCCAGACGGCAACCGCCGCTGCACCGACGATCACGCTGACCCCGCCCGATCCGGTGCCGGTCGTCGCGCCCGAAGCCGCTGTCGGCCTTGTCCCCGTTTCGGACGAGAACCGTTCAAAGCTGGAGGCCAAGGTCGATGCCTTCGTGACCGACCTGATCTCGGCCGATGCCAATTCGCCCGAATTCGGCAAGAAGGTGGATCAGATCACCAATATGGGCCGCAAGGAAATCATGGCCGCGGCGGGCATGTCGAACCGCTTCCTCGACCGCCCGGTGCGCGCGATGGACAAGGACATGGGGGTCGGCGCGAACCTGACCGAGCTGCGCCGCGTGATCGAGGATCTCGATCCGGGCAAGGCCGGCAAGCTTTCGACCGGACGCAAGCTGCTCGGCATCATCCCCTTCGGCAATTCGATGAAGCGCTATTTCAATTCGTACCAGTCGGCGCAGGGGCACATCCAGTCGATCCTCACCCACCTTGCCTCGGGCAAGGACGAACTGCTGATGGACAATGCCGCGATCGACGTCGAGCGCCAGAGACTGTGGGAGGCGATGGGCAATCTTGAGCAGATGATCCACATCTCCAAGTCGCTCGACGCGAGGCTGGAAGACAAGGCCGCCGAACTTGACGCGACCGACCCGGCCAAGGCCAAGGCGGTGCGCGAATCTGCGCTGTTCTATGTCCGCCAGCGCACGCAGGACCTGCTCACGCAAATGGCCGTGACGGTGCAGGGTTACCTTGCGCTCGATCTGGTCAAGAAGAACAACGTCGAACTGGTCAAAGGCGTCGACCGCGCCAGCACCACCACCGTCGGCGCGCTGCGCACCGCGGTGACCGTGGCCCAGGCGATGACGAACCAGCGGCTCGTGCTGCAGCAGATCACCTCGCTCAACGAAACCACCGCGAACCTGATCGATTCGACCAGCACCATGCTGAAGGACCAGACCGCCAAGATCCACGAACAGGCGGCGTCGAGCACGATCCCCATCGAAACGCTGCAGCGCGCCTTCCAGAACATCTATGACACGATGGACAGCATCGACACCTTCAAGGTGAAGGCGCTGGAAAACATGAAGCAGACGGTGACCACGCTGTCGGCCGAGGTCGAAAAGTCCAAGGGCTACATCGCCCGCGCCGAAGGCGCCGCGCAGGCCCAGCTGGCCCACGATGCCCCCAGCATCCTGAGCCTGGAGGGCTGACTTGGCGGACGAGGCCCGCAATTCCGACCTGATCCTGCAGCAGGCGCGCCAGTCGCTCGCCAACCAGCGGGCGGGCGGGCGGCGCAGGCCGCTGCCGCGCGGCGCGGCGCGGATCAAGGCGCGTCACTGGGGCCGCAAGGCGATGAATATCGGCCTGGCCGTGCTCGCGCTGTGGCTGGGCCTGAGCATCGTCGGTTCGATTATCGGCGGCATTGGCTTTACCGGGCTGATGGTGGGCATCGCCGGCACGGTCGGCGCGGTCTGGGCGTTTGGCCGCTATCCGCGCTTCAAGCTGCCCCAGCGCAGCGATCTCGACCCGCAATCGACCGATGCGCGCGCCCTGGTGGGCCGCACCGAACTCTGGCTGGAAAGCCAGCGCCGCGCGCTGCCGCCGCCAGCGGTCAAGCTGGTCGATCACATCGGGCTGCAACTCGATGCGCTGAGCCTCCAGCTGGCCGACGTCGATCCCGCTCACCCGCAGGCCGCCGAAGTGCGCAAACTGGTGGGCGAACACCTGCCCGACATCGTCGAAGGCTATCGCAAGATCCCCGAACATCTGCGCTATGAAGAACGCGCAGGCTCAACCCCGACCAAGCAATTCGTGGATTCGCTCACCACGATCAGTGCGGAAATTGACAGCGTGACCCGCCAGCTGGCATCGGGCGCGATCGACGATCTGGCGATCAAGACCCGCTACCTCGATTACAAATATGGCGATGCCATGGACGCTGCCGAAGGACACCAGTGATGCGCATGACCTTTCCCCACAG
>NZ_JAYSBK010000185.1:0-2409 GCF_041915465.1 Novosphingobium sp.
TTCACCGCCTTGCACCCTGCACCCGCTCCGCAACTGTGTGGCGACACTCATGCCCCAGCAACGACGAACAGGCCAGTAATCTTGCGCGCGATCCTGCGGCTTTCGATTGCGATGCGATCGGCCCGGAAGCCTCCGACGACGAAGGCATGATGCAATTGCCCGGCATCGAACAGGCGGTGGGTGCCCGAGCGTGCGAAGGCCCAGTTTTCCATCGTTGCGCGGTCGGTGACATAGCCCACCAGCCGTCCGTCGGGCTTCAGCAGGCGGCGCATTGCCGCGATCATGCGGCTTTGCGCGTCGCAGAAATAGAGCACGTTGAGCGCCAGGACCGCGTCGAAACTTTCCGTCTCAAGCGCAAGGTCGGCCAGATCGCCATGGAGATACGAGCACGAGTGGCTCAGACCTGCCCGGCGGGCGGCGCGGTTGGCGGCAGCCAGCATGGTCTCAGACCGATCTACGCCAAGGATGCTGCATGCCTGGTCGCGCGCGATCCTGCGGCTCGCCGCGCCGGTACCGCAGCCGATGTCGCAGATCCGCTCACCCGCGCGCGGATCTAGCAGGTCGACCGCCTGCTGCATCGGCCGCCGGTTGGCGACGTCCATCGCGGCGCCCAGCAACGAACCCGCCCAGCCGTGAGGCCGGGCGAGTTGCTCTCCAAAGCTTCGTGCGAGATCCACTGCGCTTCGTTCAGCCCATCTTCTTGAGCAGGGCGTTCACTTCGCGGCGGCGGCCCGCATCCCAGACCGGGCGCGAGGGGTCGTGCGGCGCGCGCAATGCCTTCTGCGCGAACGAGCGCGCGCCCGGGATGTTGCCCTGATCGTAGAGGAAATCCGCGTACCAGTAGTTGGTGTCGAGCCCGTTGGGATCGAGTGCCAGCGCCTCGCGTAGCAACTGGTGGGCCTTCTTCACATCGCCGAAGCCGATCGGCGATCCGGGCACCTTGTAATAGAGCACGCCGAGCGACAACGCCGCCCCGCCATTCGCGGCGCGCGGGTTGATGGCATAGGCCTTGGCGATCAGATCGCGGGCGCGGGTGGCAAGGCCGAGCTTGTGGAAGATGTTGGCGCGGTTGGCTTCCTCGCTCACGACAATCCCTTCCCAGAGCAGCGGCTCGGCCTGGCCGGGATAGTGAGCGACCACGCCGGCTGCCTGCTTTTCAAGCGCGGCGAGTGCCTTGGTCTGGGTGCTGGAACCCTGGACTTCATAGGTGATGTGGGCCCAGGCATCGTTGATTGCCTTCACTTCGTCGGTGATCGCGGCGAACGCCGCCGTCGAAATGCCCAGAGCGGCGACCGCGACCATTGCGGCCGCCTTGATCGAAATGCGGGGTTTCATCCTCCAACTCCTTTCATGTGCTGCGTTCAGCAGAATTCGGCGCGGGCCCGCCTGATTTGCGGGGCCAGGCCAAGATCGATCAGGCGCGGTGCAAGGGCGTTGAGCGCGGCATAGATGCGCTCCATCGCGCCAATCGAAACGGTGTCCCGCCTGGCGAGGATCGCCGAAGCGATCCTCGCTGCGACCCAGTCGGGCTTGTCGGCTTTCATGCCGGTTATCTCGAGGAAGCGGTTGACCCGCGCATTGTTGAAGGCCGTCTTGGCCGCACGCGGACTGATGTGGGTTACGGTCACGCCGCTGCCCGACAGTTCGCGCCGCAGGCCCTGGCTGAGCGCGGCAAGGCCGGCCTTGCTGCTCGAATAGGCGGCGAACCAGGGATAGGGGATCGCGCCAAGGACCGAGCCGATATTGACGATCTGGCCCGTGCCGCGGGCGCGCATCGCCCCGGCGGCGACCCGCGAAAGCTGGGCGGGAACGATCAGGTTGACCTTGTAGCACAGCGCAAGCTGTTCGGCGCTCTGCTCTTCGTGCAGGCCAAAGCTCATCACCCCGGCGACATTGACGAGGATGTCGGGCGGATTGGCGGCCAGGGTCTCGGCAAACCGGGCGACGGCCGCGTCATCGGACAGATCCAGTGCAACCGCATCGTCGCAGGCCGGGCACTGCGCCCGATCGATCCCGGTCACGTGGGCACCCTTGGCGCGCAGCAATTCGGCCAGCGGCGCACCGAGCCCGCCTGCCGCGCCGGTGATCACGACGCGCTTTCCGGTCAGGTCGCCTTCAGGCCGCGACACGGGGATTCTCCAGGTCGACCGAGGCGAAGACGCCGCCGTAAAGGCCGAACATGTCCTTCGCCATCTGCACGATGGCTTGCCGGTCGGCTGCGCTGTCGAGACCGTTCACGAGGTCTGCGAAAAAGCGCATATGTTCCTGATCGAGCGAGCCGTGCGAGGTCAGGTAAGTGAAGGCTTGCGGCGGCAGGCCCAGGTTCTTGGCCACGGCCCCCGCGCCGCGCGTGGCCAGGGCCACGCTGACGCTTTCGAGCACATAGACCATGCCGAAGAACGCCACCGG
>NZ_JAYSBK010000186.1:0-2391 GCF_041915465.1 Novosphingobium sp.
AGTCGGAAGGGGGCAGGTCGAACGGGTCTTGCGTGCGCTCTTCCGAACGTTTTCGCAGTTCGACGCTGCGTTCCGGCACAGCCTGCGGCGTGGTTTTCATCAGCCCCTCTGCGGTCGGCTGATCCTCACGCCCATAGGGCGCAGGCGGCAGTGAGTTTCCGGCCTGCGGTTTCAGGTCCGCACGCTGACCACAGGCAGCAAGGCCTAGGATCATCGCGGGCAGGACAAGTCGGCGCATGGTGCGAATCACTCCATCCCGAGGGCGTCGCGCGCCTCGGCCACACGCGCCCTTACCTGCTGCGGCGCGGTTCCGCCATAGCTGGCGCGCGCGGCAACCGAAGCCTCGACCGAGAGCGCGGCATAGACCCGGTCATCGATCCGCGCGTCGATCGCCTTGAGGTCTTCGAGCGGCAACTGATCGAGCGCCACACCCCGGCTTTCGGCCAGCTTCACGGCGGTACCGGTGATGTGGTGCGCCTCGCGGAAGGGAATGTTAGCCTGGCGCACCAGCCAGTCGGCCAGATCGGTCGCCGTGGCATAGCCGAGTTCGGCGGCGGCGCGCATCCGGTCGGTGCGGAAAGTCGTCGCCTCGACCATCCCGGTCATCGCCGCGATGCACAGGGTGAGCAGACCAGCAGCTTCGAACACCGGCGGCTTGTCGTCCTGCATGTCCTTAGAATAGGCCAGCGGCAGGCCCTTCATCGTAATCATCAGGCTGGTCAGGCAGCCGACGATCCGCCCGGCATGACCGCGCACCAGTTCGGCGGCATCGGGGTTCTTTTTCTGCGGCATGATCGAGCTGCCGGTCGACAGACTGTCAGGCAGACGCACGAAGCCGAAGGGCTGGCTGGCCCAGATGATGAATTCCTCGGCCAGGCGCGAAAGGTGCAGCGCGGTCTGGCTCGCCGCCATCAGGTAATCGAGCGCGAAATCGCGGTCCGAAACGGAATCGAGGCTGTTGCGAGTCGGCGCGTCAAAGCCCAAGGCCTTGGCCGTCGCCTCACGGTCGATCGGAAAACCGGTGCCCGCCAGCGCCGCTGCCCCCAGCGGCGACTGGTTCATGCGGCGCCGCGCATCGGCAAAGCGCGACCGGTCACGCGCGGCCATTTCGTAATAGGCCATCAGGTGATGGCCCAGCGTCACCGGCTGCGCGGTCTGGAGGTGAGTGAAGCCGGGCATGATGCTGTCGGCATGTTCGCCCGCGCGGGTGACGAGCGCGATCTGCAAGGCCTTCAGCCCCGCATCGGCCTGGTCCATTGCCTCGCGCACCCACAGGCGGAAATCGGTTGCCACCTGGTCGTTGCGGCTGCGCGCGGTATGCAGGCGCCCCGCTGCCGGGCCGATGATTTCGGCCAGTCGGCTCTCGGTCGTCATGTGGATGTCTTCAAGGTCCCAGTTCTCGGGAACCCCGTCTGCCTCATACTCGCCCGCCACCTGGTCGAGCCCGGCGGAAATCGCGGCGGCATCCTCTGCCGAAACGATGCCCTGCTTCCCCAGCATGGCGACATGCGCCTTCGATGCCGCGATATCTTGCCGCCAGAGCGCCTTGTCGAACGGGATCGAGGCATTTATCTCACGCATGATCGCCGAAGGGCCTTCCGCGAACCTTCCGCCCCACATCTGATTGGAGCCGCTCTTGCTGTCTTCCCGCTCGCTCAAAGCGCCTATCCTTGCCTGTGCCCTTGGCTGTGCCGTGCTGATTGCGGGGTGCGATAGGGAAAGCGGGGACAAGGCGCAACCGGCAGCTTCGCCAGCCGCGGTTCAAGGCGAAGCCGAAGCTGGCGTGTTCGATCGCAGCCACAAGGGCAGCGAACTGCCGGAATTCCTGCTCAAGGATCCGTCAGGCAAGGAACAGAAGCTGTCCGCGTTCAAGGGCAAGCCACTGCTGATCAACCTCTGGGCGACCTGGTGCGCGCCCTGCGTGGCCGAGCTTCCCGCACTCGATCGGCTGGCCAAGGCCCGCGCCGGCGAGCTTAAGGTTCTGACCATCAGCCAGGACATGGGCAAACCCGAAGCGGTCGCCCCGTTCCTCAAGGCGCACGGCGTTACCGCTCTTGAACCCTGGCTCGACCAGGAAGGCGATCTGGCCGTGCAATACGACGTCCAGACCCTGCCGACGACGATCTATTACGACGCACAGGGTCGCGAAGTCTGGCGGCTGACCGGGGCACACGACTGGACGAGCAGCGATACCCAGGCGCTACTGGCGGAGGCTCGCTAGGCGCAGATCAGCGCTTGGCTGCTACTCAATCGCGCAGCCACAACTCGTGGCTATCGATGCGCAGCTTGGTAAGCGCGCGCTGCGCCTCGACGCGCGCCGTCGCTTCGGCCCGGAAGGCATCGCCAACCTGACGTTCGGCAAACAGCAGATCGGTCAGCTCAACCTCGCCC
>NZ_JAYSBK010000187.1:0-2342 GCF_041915465.1 Novosphingobium sp.
TACGGGTCAGCGGAGCCGAGCAAATGGCAGTCATGATATTTCCCCTTACGTTTTCTCTGCACGCACCAATCGGGGAGTTCCTGGGAGGGGATGCTCGATTTTGCGTTGCGAATCGCTACCTAGTTCGGTAGGTATTCAGTTGCAACTAGAAACTGTGCATTGCAGCAAAGATTTTTTTGTCGGATGCAAAGCCACTTTGCGCTAGTCTTTGACCGGGTAAGGGGACGACGATGGGTAAACTGCACGAACCACTGGGTGATGACGCGCAAAGCTGCGGCCTGCCTTCCGCGCTGGAAGTCATGGGTGAACGCTGGTCCTTCATGATCCTGCGCGCGGCCTTCAACGGCCTGCACCACTTCGAGGAGTTCCTCGGCGCGCTGGGCATTGCCCGGAATATCCTTTCCAATCGTCTTGCCCGGCTGGTCGAACACGGCATCATGAAGCGCGAACCGCTGCCCGATGATCGGCGCAAGATCGAATACCGCCTGACCGAGAAGGGGCTCGACCTGCTCCCCGCCATGCTCGCCCTGCGCCAGTGGGGTGAAAAGTATGCCTGCGGCGTGCCCAGCAACCCGGTACTGTGCGACGAACGCGATGGCCTGCCGATCGCCCCGATCGGAATTCACGCCCACGATGGCCGCCTGCTCAGCGTCTGGGAACTCGAATGGCGCGACCGCGCCGACATCGGCAAGTCCCCGGCCAGCGAAGGCGATGTCCGCCCGAAGCTGAACGTCCTCTAGAACATCACGCCCGCGGTGCGATCCGGCGGTAGCTGAGCGCTTCGGCCACGTGGATTCGCCCGATCCCCTCGTTTCCGGCAAGGTCCGCAATCGTGCGGGCCACACGCAGGATCCGCGTATAGCCGCGCGCCGATAGCCGCATCGCCTCTGCCGCCTGCAACAAGAGCTTGCGCCCGGCCTCATCCGGGGTGGCGTGGGTATCCAGCAAGTCCCCATCGAGTTCCGCATTGCTGCGCCGCCCGGTCCCTTCCAGCCGCGCAACCTGCACCGCGCGCGCCGCAGCGACCCGTGCGGAGACTTCGGCGCTGCCCTCGGCGGGCGGCGGCAGGGCCAGATCGCTGGCGCTGACCGGATCGACTTCGACGTGGAGGTCGATCCGGTCGAGCAGCGGACCCGATACCTTGCTCTGGTAATCGGCGCCGCAACGCGGGGCGCGGCTGCAGCCCAGTGCCGGATCGCCAAGATAGCCGCAGCGGCAAGGGTTCATCGCCGCCACCAGCTGAACCCGCGCCGGAAAGGTCACATGGGCATTGGCGCGCGCCACAGTCACCTCGCCCGTCTCGAGCGGCTGGCGCAGCGAATCGAGCACGGCGCGCTGGAATTCGGGCAGCTCGTCGAGGAACAGCACGCCAAGGTGCGCCAGGCTGACCTCCCCCGGCTTCACCTTCAGCCCGCCGCCGGTCAGCGCCGCCATCGAGGCCGAATGGTGCGGCGCGCGAAACGGGCGCGTCCGGCTGATCCGGCCCTCTTCCAGTACGCCAGCGACCGAGGCGACCATCGAGGTTTCGAGTGCCTCGGCCGCTGTCAAAGGTGGAAGGATGCCGGGCAGGCACGAGGCGAGCAGTGACTTGCCCGCCCCCGGCAGCCCGATCAGCAACAGGTTGTGGCCGCCCGCCGCCGCGATTTCGAGCGCGCGCTTGGCCGTTTCCTGACCCTTCACTTGCCTGAGGTCCGGCCCGTGGTCCGGCTCCTCGGCGATCCCTGGCACCGGTGCGGGCAGTTGCTGCACGCCTTTGAGGTGGTTGAGCAGGCTGACCAGGTCCGGCGCGGCCACCACCGGCACCCCGCTCGCCCAGCTGGCCTCTGCCCCCTGCGCGGCGGGACAGATCAGCCCCTTGTCCTCGGCCGAGGCATGGAGCGCCGCCAACAGCACGCCCGGCGAGGCAACCACCCGCCCATCGAGCGCCAGTTCGCCCACGGCAATGAAGTCGTTCAACTGCTCGGCATCGGTGACCCCCATCGCCGCCAGCAGCGCCAGCGCGATCGGCAGGTCATAGTGCGAGCCTTCCTTGGGCAGGTCGGCCGGGGAAAGGTTGATCGTGATCCGCTTGGGCGGCAGCGACAGCCCCATCGCGGCGAGCGCGGCATGAACCCGCTCGCGGCTTTCGTTCACGGCCTTGTCCGGCAGGCCGACCAGGTTGAAGCGCGGCAAGCCGGGCGCGATCTGGCATTGCACTTCGACGCTGCGCGCCTCAAGCCCCAGATAGGCCACCGTCTGGACCAGTGCGACCAAGCAAACCCCCCGCAGAATCACGTAGTTGCACCTGATGGAACAGCCCGCCCGCGCTGTCCATCGTGACCGGCGCCATAATGGCGGAAACG
>NZ_JAYSBK010000188.1:0-2226 GCF_041915465.1 Novosphingobium sp.
GCCACCGCGCGGCCGTGGTGGGGCATGAAGCCCTGGGCCGGGTCGACGATGATCGTGGTGATCTTTTCCGGGGTCGAGTGGGCGACTTCTTCGATGTCCATGCCGCCTTCGGTCGACACGATCAGGGCGATGCGGCCGGTCGAACGGTCAACCACCATCGAGAGGTAGTATTCCTTGGCAATGTCGACGCCGTCAGTGACGTAGAGGCGGTTGACCTGCTTGCCGACTTCGCCGGTCTGGATGGTGACCAGGGTATTGCCGAGCATTTCGTTCGCGAAAGCTTCGACTTCATCGATGCTCTTGGCGAGGCGCACGCCGCCCTTGGCATCGGCGGGAAGTTCCTTGAACTTGCCCTTGCCGCGCCCACCGGCGTGGATCTGGGCCTTCACGACATACAGCGGCCCGGGCAGCTGCTTGGCGGCTTCGACCGCTTCTGGCACAGTCAGCGCCGCGATGCCCTTGGGGATGCCAACGCCGAACTTGGCGAGCAGTTCTTTGGCCTGGTACTCGTGAATGTTCATGTGGTGAAACTCCAGCGGGGAGGAGGACTAAATTTCCGTTTTGCGGTGCCGCATAAGCACAGCGGGGAAGGCTTGAAAAGACCCGGAAGGGCCTCCAGAGGAAGAAATATGAACGTCAGTTGCGAGTCATTCCTAACACGGCCGATTTATGAGAACGGCGCGCGCGGGTGATCGATCGCCAGCGCCTTGAAGCTATTGTGCGCGAAGCGGGGCGAATCGCGCTCGGGCGCTGGCCGGGGCATGGCCATGCGCTCGATTCGTGGGAAAAGGACCCTGGCAGCCCGGTTTCGCAATCCGATCTGGAGGTCGACGAATTCCTCAAGCGTGAACTGGGCGCACTGTTGCCGGCCGCGGGCTGGCTCTCGGAAGAAACCGTCGATGCGCCAGAGCGGCTGGAAGGCGGCCTGATCTGGCTGGTCGATCCGATCGACGGGACGCGCGACTTCATTCGCGGGCGCGATGGCTGGGCGGTGTCGGTGGCGCTGGTCAGCAGTGGCCGCCCGCTGATCGGGATGCTCGATGCGCCCGCGCGCCTGCCCGAGCAGGGCGGCGAGTTCTGGTATGCGGAAGCCGGGAAGGGCAGCTGGCGCAATGGCAAGCGCCTGGTCGGCAGCCGCCGCCAGAGCTTGCGCGGCGCGCGAGTGCCGGCCGAGGCCGTGCCGCATATCGATGCGGACCTTGTGCCGGTGCATCGCCCCAACTCGATCGCGCTGCGCATGGCGATGGTCGCCGCCGACGAGGCCGACCTGGTTGCGACGCTGCGCTGGGGGTTCGAATGGGACATCGGTGCAGCAGCCCTCATCGCGCGCGAGGCGGGAGCTGCGGTGACCGATGCCTTTGGCGGCGCGCTGCATTACAACAAGCGCGATCCGCGCGCGTTTGGGGTGCTGGTTACCGCGCCTGCGATCCATGGGGCCGCCGTTGAACGCCTTGCCGACCGGGCAAGGGAACTGGCGGCCCGCTAGGACCTCATGCGACCGGGCTTACTGCGCGGCCTTGGCGGCGGCGACGTCTTCCTGGGTCACCGGCACGATCTTGATTTCGACCCGGCGGTTCTTCATCCGGCCTTCTTCGGTATCGTTGCTGGCCACCGGCATGGTTTCGCCAAAGCCCTGGCTGCGAATCCGCGCAGCCGAAACCCCACGCGAGGTGAGGTAATTCGCCACGGTGCGCGCCCGGTTTTCCGACAGCGTCTGATTATAGGCGTCCGAACCGGTCGAATCGGTGTGGCCGTAAACGTCGACCAGGCTGTTGGGATATTCGATCAGGCTCTGCGCAACCTTGTCCAGCGTCGCGCGGAATTCGGGTTTCAGCGTATAGCTGCCGACGTCAAAGGTAACGCCATCGGGCAGGTTGACGAGGATTGCCGAGCCGTTGTCGACCGTGGTCACGTCGACGCCCGATCCGGCGGTGTCTTCCTTCAGCTCCTTGATCTGCTTGTCC
Organism: Novosphingobium sp.; assembly: GCF_041915465.1. Classification (GTDB taxonomy): domain Bacteria; phylum Pseudomonadota; class Alphaproteobacteria; order Sphingomonadales; family Sphingomonadaceae; genus Novosphingobium. Next base: position 1,965 of record NZ_JAYSBK010000188.1, read on the forward strand.
ATGGTGTAGCCGACCGCGGCACCGGCCACGCCGCCGAGGCCCGCGCCGACGATGCGGCCCGTCTTGCCGCCGATCAGGCCGCCGAGCAGGCCGCCAACAACCACGCCGCCAACGCCGCCGATCGCGGTGCGCGAAATCTTCTTCTCGCCGGTGTTGGGGTCGGTCACGCAGGCCGAAACGGTCAGCAGCGAAACTGCGGCGAAGCTCGAAACGAGCAGGCGGGATTTCTTCATGTGCGTTCCCCTTTTATGGTCAATCGTGG
>NZ_JAYSBK010000189.1:0-2183 GCF_041915465.1 Novosphingobium sp.
ATCTTCTTCTCGCCGGTGTTGGGGTCGGTCACGCAGGCCGAAACGGTCAGCAGCGAAACTGCGGCGAAGCTCGAAACGAGCAGGCGGGATTTCTTCATGTGCGTTCCCCTTTTATGGTCAATCGTGGTTACCAGACTGAACCCAGCAACCTGAACATCATGTGTCTGTGGCAATTGTCAAATAGGTCCGCCTTGCGGCGATTTGCTGGCGGGACTTATCGCCCGGCTCCAATTCTGCTAGCGCAACGGGCGTGACACCGTTTCCCTGGTCCGATGTATTTATCATTGCAGGTCTGATCCTGCTCAATGGCCTGTTCTCGATGTCCGAACTGGCGATCGTCTCGGCGCGTCCGGCCCGGCTCAAGGTGCAGGTCGATCGCGGCAGCAAGGGCGCGTGCATGGCGCTGGATCTCGCTTCGGATCCGGGCAAGTTCCTCTCGACCGTTCAGATCGGCATCACCCTGGTGGGGATCATCGCCGGTGCCTATTCGGGCGCGAGCCTGGGGGGGCCAACGGGTGAGCGGCTGGCCGCGCTGGGCGTGCCGGCGGACTGGGCGGGCGAGGCCGGCTTTGCCATCGTCATCGCGGTGACCACCTATGGCAGCCTGGTGATCGGCGAACTGGTGCCCAAGCAGGTCGCCCTGCGCGCGGCGGAACCGATCGCGGTGATCGCCGCCTTGCCGATGGCCTATGTCGCGCGGGCAACCGCGCCGCTGGTCTGGTTGCTTGACTGGTCGTCCGGCCTGATCCTGCGCCTGCTCGGCATGAACGCGGCCGACGATAGCGCGGTGACGGCCGAGGAACTGCACATGATCTTTGCCGAGGCGACCCGTTCGGGCGTGATCGAGGAAGACGAACGCGCGATCATGACCGGGATCATGCGGCTGGCCGACCGGCCGGTGCGCGAACTGATGACCCCGCGCACCGAACTCGACACGATCGACCGCCGCGCCAGCGAGGCCGAGATCCGCGCCGCGATCAAGGATTCGCCGCATTCGCTGCTGCCGGTGGCCGATGGCACGCCCGACAATATCGTCGGAGTGGTCAAGGTGCGTGAAGTCCTGGCGGTGCTGCTGGCAGGCCGCAAGGTGCAGCTCGCCCGGCTGATGAAGAAGGCCGAAGTGATCCCCGACCAGCTCGACGCCATGGATGCGCTGCGCCTGCTCCAGCAGTCGGATGTGTCGATGGCACTGGTGCATGACGAGTACGGCCACCTTGAAGGCGTCGTGACCCCGGCAGACCTGCTCTCGGCGATCGTCGGCAATTTCGCCAGCCACCTCGACGCCGGGGACGAACCGATGGTTGTGGTGCGCGAGGATGGCACACTGCTGCTTGCCGGGGCGCTTCCCGCCGATGCCCTTGCCGCGCGGCTGAACCTGGAACTGCCCGACGACCGCGACTATGCGACCGCAGCGGGCTTTGCGCTGTCGGTGCTCAAACGCCTGCCGCACGAAGGCGAGTACTTCCACTACCAGGACTGGCGCTTCGAGATCGTCGACATGGACGGGCGCAAGATCGACAAACTGCTGGCAAGCCCGCCCGCCACCATCGAAGACGCGATCACCGACTGAGCCTGCCAATTCTCAGACGCGCAAAAGCAAAGGGCCCGCCTTGCGGCGAGCCCCGTGCTTCGGTTCAGCGGGTTCGGCTCAGTTGCCGATCGCGGTCTGGGCTTCGCGCCCGTCCCCTTCGGGAGCGGCAACGATATCGCGCACCACCGCGCCCTTGGCGACGGTGTTGGTGCCCGGATCGCCGACCGACGAACGGATCCCCGGAGCGGCATTGCCGGCCTTGTTGCCGAGCGAGCTTTCCACTCCGCTGCGGGCCTGCGGCGGGCCGAACAGCGCGTCCTGCGCCTGGGCGGCAGCGCCGGCATCGGTCGGACGCGGGGCGCCGGGGGCCGGGGGAACCAGCGAGAAATCGGGCGGAACCACCAGCGGCGCCTGGCGCTGCACGGCGAATTCATCGGGGCGCTGGCGGTTGAACAGCCCGCCGCCGCCACAGCCGGCAAGCAGGGTAGAGCCGGCAGCGATGGCGATCAGGGCAACAGATTTACGCATTTTCTCAGCTCTCCGTCGCGGGGCCAGAAGAATTGACCGGAGCCGCGTGGTTGTCGTCGCGCTTTTCGCGCGAAAGGAAGGAACGGGCAAGGATAAACAGGACGCCCAGCGTGATCGCCGCATC
>NZ_JAYSBK010000190.1:0-2129 GCF_041915465.1 Novosphingobium sp.
GTGATCTGGTCGAATGGTTCCACGCAGGACACCTGGGGCGCGGCTGCCGGTTACGACTTCGACCTTGGCGCAAACACCTTCGCCGGTGTCGAAGTGTCGGGCGACAAGATCGGCGAAAGCGGCACCAAGGTTGCCTGGGGCTTCACCGGCCGCGCGGGCATCAAGGCGACGCCTTCGACCAAGCTGTTCGTCGCCTCGGGCTATACCACCAAGTCGTGCGACCTGTGTGAACACTCGTGGCACGCGGGTGCCGGGGTCGAGCAGGGCATCGGCAACAACATCTACGTGAAGGGCGAATACCGCCACTACTTCGTCGGCAATGGCGTTCCGGATTCGAACGCAGTCGTCGGCGGCGTCGGCGTCAAGTTCTGATCGAGAACACCAACCACCGAGCGAAGGGCGGTCCGGCAACGGGCCGCCCTTTTCGTTTGGCTAGAGCGAACGCACGGCTGCGCAGAACGCGGCGATCTTGGCGGCATCCTTCACGCCGAGCGCAGTTTCCACGCCCGATGCGGCATCGACCAGCGGGGCACCCGTGATCCGGGCCGCCTCGGCGACGTTGGCCGGGTTTAGTCCGCCGGCCAGGCCCCAGGCGCATGGCGCTTTCCAGGCTGTGAGCAGCGACCAGTCGAACGTCACGCCCATGCCGCCGGGCAAGGTGCCCTTGGGCGTCTTGGCGTCGAACAGCACCAGATCGACCGCGCCGACATAGGCCGCCGCGCTCGCCACATCTTCGTTGCTGGCGACGGGCAGGGCCTTCCACACCGGCAGGCCGAAGCGGTCGCGGACCTGTGCGGCGCGCTCGGGGGTTTCCTCGCCGTGGAGTTGCACGGCATCGAGCCCGGCAGCGGCAATTGCCTCGCCAATCGACGCATCTTCGGCATCGAGGAACAGCCCGACGCGGTTGATCCGCCCTGCAGCGTGCGCGCCTAGCCGCGCCGCTTGCTCCGGATTCAGGTAGCGCGGACTCTTGGCGATGAAGTTGAAGCCGACGTGATCGACGCGTTCGGCGATCAGCACCTCCAGCGTCTCGGCCGTGGTGACGCCGCAAATCTTGATCGCTGGGGCCGGCATGGGGCTGCTTAGAGCGTCGCCTCGATCGCGCGAGCAGCCGCGACCGGATCTTCGGCGCGGCTGATCGGGCGGCCGATTACCAGCACACTGGCCCCGGCATCGCGCGCGGCGCGCGGGGTGACGATGCGCTTTTGGTCGCCCTGCTTGCTTTCGGGCAGCCGCAGGCCGGGCACCACGAAGAAACCGTCCTTCCACTGGCGGTGGACCGAGCCGACTTCCTGGCCCGAGCAGACAATCCCGTCGAGCCCGGCCGAATGGGCCAGGTCCGCCAGCCGCATCGCCTGATCGTGGGCGGTGCCGCCGACGCCGACCGCGGTCAGGTCGTCATCGTCGAGGCTGGTCAGCACGGTCACGCCCACCACCTTGCAGTGTTCGCCCGCCGCGGCCTTGGCGTCTTCCATCATCGCCCGCCCACCCGAGGCGTGGATCGTGACGATCGCGGGCTCCAGCACGTGGATCGCCTGCATCGCCGAGGCGACGGTATTGGGAATGTCGTGCAGTTTCAGGTCGAGGAAGATCGGCAGCCCGATCTTGGCAATCTCGTGAACCCCGTGGTGGCCGTGGGCATAGAAGAATTCCATGCCCAGTTTGATCCCGCCGATATGGCCCTTAACCTTGCGGGCAAGTGCTTCGGCAGCGTCAAGGCGGGGGAGATCGAGCGCAAGGTAGATCGGATTCGACATGTCAGTTCTTCGGGTCTTCCGCAGCGGCAGCGTCAAGCTGCGTCGTGGTGGCAATATTCGACGGCTGGCCGGTTACGGCGGCCTTGATGCTGTTTTCCAGCGCGTTGATCCGGCGGGTCAGGCGCCACTTGCCGGCCTTGGAAAGCAGCCACATCGGTACCAGGCCCAGCAGGAACGACAGCACGACCAGCGCGGGCAGGCGGGTTTCGAGGACCAGGTCTTCCCAGATCTTCACTTCGACCGGCTGCCAGTTGTTGACCGAGAAGAGCAGCAGCGCGACGGCCACCAGCACCCACACGATCGTCCTGATTACCTGCATGGCCTTATCCTCCTGCCCTGTCAGTGCCTTGGCGCAATGCTAGGCGGGATCGG
>NZ_JAYSBK010000191.1:0-1781 GCF_041915465.1 Novosphingobium sp.
AACCAGCATGAACAGGGTCGACTTGGGCAGGTGGAAGTTTGTCATCAGCCCGTCAATCGCCCGAAAGCGGTAGCCCGGAGTGATGAAGATCTCCGTGTCACCCGAAAATGGCTGGATCACCCCATCCTCACCCGTGGCGCTTTCGAGCAGGCGCAGGCTGGTGGTGCCGACCGCGATCACCCTGCCCCCGGCAGCGCGCACGGCATTGAGGCGCGCGGCACTGGCGGCATCGATCGTGCCCCATTCGGCGTGCATCTTGTGCTCGGTGGTATCCTCGGCCTTGACCGGCAGGAACGTGCCCGCCCCGACATGGAGGGTAAGCGTTTCGTGCCCGATCCCGGCCTCTGCCAGCGCGGCCATCAGTTCGGGCGTGAAGTGCAGCGCGGCGGTTGGGGCGGCAACCGCGCCTTCCTTGGCGGCGAACATCGTCTGGTAATCCGATTTGTCTTCGACGTCGGTGGCGCGCTTGCCCGCGATATAGGGCGGCAGCGGCATCTGGCCCGCCCGCTCCAGCAGAGCTTCGACCGGCTCATCGCCCTGGAATGCCAGGGTCCAGCTACCATCATCGCCGCGCGCCTCGGCCACGGCGGAAACGCCTGCCGGAAACGCGATCACGTCGCCCGCGCGCAGCCGCTTGGCGTTGCGCACGAAGGCCTGCCAGCGGCGCAGGTCGATCCGCTTGTGCAGCGTCGCGCCGATCTTCGCGTCGCCGCGCCGCCCTTCAAGCTGGGCCGGGATTACGCGGGTGTCGTTGAACACCAGCACATCGCCGCGCCGCAGCAGGCGCGGCAGGTCGCGTACGGTCAGGTCGGCAAAGGCTCCCTCGGCGCCCGGCACCAGCAGCAGCCGCGCTGAGTCGCGCGGGCGCGCAGGGCGCAGGGCGATGTTTTCGGGCGGGAGTTCAAAATCGAAGAGGTCAACGCGCATGCGCCGCCCCTAGCGCTTTAGCGCGCTTAATTCGACTTCGAATTGGTCAGCATGTCGGCCGAGATCGCCGCCGGTGCAGCAGCCGGTGCGGGAGCGGCCGGACGCGGCTTGTTTTCCGAATAGAGCGAAGCCTGGACGATCCGTGTCGGGTTCGTCGGCGGTTCGCCGCGCACGATGGTATCCACCGCGTCCATCCCCGAAATCACGCGCCCGAAATTGGTGTAGCGATGATCGAGCGCGAAGCGCGGGTAGAACACGATGAAGAACTGGCTGTTGGCGGTGTCCGGCTGGTCGGTGCGCGCCATCGAAACGGTGCCGCGCACGTGCGGCATGTAATTGAACTCGGCCTTGAGGTCGGGCAGTTGCGAGCCGCCCGTGCCGGTGCCCGTGGGATCGCCGGTCTGCGCCATGAAGCCATCGATCACGCGGTGGAAGATCACCCCGTTGTAGAAGCCTTGCTTGGTCAGCGTCTTGATCCGCTCGACATGATTGGGTGCCCACTGCGGCATCAGCCGGATCAGCACGCGCCCGCCGTTCGACAGGTCGAGCACGAGCACATTGTCGGGATCGTGGCTGGGGTCGGGATCGACATAGGCGCTCATCGCCGGGGCGGGCGGCGCAACCGGTGCCTTGTCCTTGGCAAAGGACGGGGCGGCAGCCAGCGTGAGGCCGATGGCAAGCGATACAAACGTACGGCGGATCATGCTGGGGATCATGCTGGGCAATCTCGAAACTGGCTGAAACTGTTTGACGGGCGGGATAGCCGCCCTTCGCTGTCGTGGCAATGAACGGGAATTAACAGTCCCCGTCAAAACCCGAACCCGGACGCGCCGTTACTTTTTCGCGATCCGGGC